>JBATPX010000070.1:0-19356 GCA_049291695.1 Defluviicoccus sp. | reverse complement strand
ACAGCAGCTTCGGATGCCGGGGTGCAGGAAAGAATCATTAACCACGCATTTAATGTCTTAATAAAGCCGAAGCACAGCAGCTTCGGATGCCGCGCCCTGAAAGGAGAAAACGGCCGCTGCACCAACTAGTCTTAATAAAGCCGAAGCACAGCAGCTTCGGATGCCGGGCGTCTTTTCTAGATTGGGTGTTTGCAGCACCCAGTCTTAATAAAGCCGAAGCACAGCAGCTTCGGATGCCGAGAGGGATCTCATTCTTCTCAATTACCCAAACGGTGTCTTAATAAAGCCGAAGCACAGCAGCTTCGGATGCCTCGCCGTTCGTCGAGGTAATCTACGACCACGGCGGTGTCTTAATAAAGCCGAAGCACAGCAGCTTCGGATGCCGTGACACATGGAGTGCTCGCGGCGCGCATGATTATCGTCTTAATAAAGCCGAAGCACAGCAGCTTCGGATGCCGGCCGCCACGTGGGTCGCCCCCGTCGACACGCCGGCGAGTCTTAATAAAGCCGAAGCACAGCAGCTTCGGATGCCGGGTGTCGCAGTACTATTACTCCGCGGTTTGTGCGCAGTCTTAATAAAGCCGAAGCACAGCAGCTTCGGATGCCGAGCCCACCACCAGCACCCTTCATTATGAAACGGGGGTCTTAATAAAGCCGAAGCACAGCAGCTTCGGATGCCAGGCAAAAGGAGCCATCGCCATGACTTGGGATGAAAGGTCTTAATAAAGCCGAAGCACAGCAGCTTCGGATGCCCTTCTTTTTGTGCGATCCATTCATCATCGTTGCCCCGGTCTTAATAAAGCCGAAGCACAGCAGCTTCGGATGCCCCGCTGAGTGGGGGGCAGACTGGAGTATGGGAACAACGTCTTAATAAAGCCGAAGCACAGCAGCTTCGGATGCCAGGCAAGCGTTTTCTCCCTTTTTACGACATTATCCGTGTCTTAATAAAGCCGAAGCACAGCAGCTTCGGATGCCCGGGAACATGGACGCCAACAGGCAGGCGTCCGATCGCGTCTTAATAAAGCCGAAGCACAGCAGCTTCGGATGCCTGGGCGCTTCAGCAGCAGTCAGCAGATGAGGTGTGGAGTGTCTTAATAAAGCCGAAGCACAGCAGCTTCGGATGCCCGGACACCTCGCTTCCGCTTCGTTCGTGGCGGATTGTCTTAATAAAGCCGAAGCACAGCAGCTTCGGATGCCTGGTATTCAGGAAAGGTTTTCGGGTGTAATGAAGCCCGTCTTAATAAAGCCGAAGCACAGCAGCTTCGGATGCCGCTGCTCGGGATTGAAGAGATCTTCGGGATATGTCATGTCTTAATAAAGCCGAAGCACAGCAGCTTCGGATGCCTTCTGGCCGAGAACCCCTTGGAGTCGCCGCCTGATTCCGGGGCTTCGCGCGAACCCACCCTTAAACGGAACGGCAAGGATCGGCCCACCGTCGAATTGAGCCAGACGGTAAGACAGGCTTGTCGCGAATTCAAGGAGTTCCTTCGCTACGCGAGGGTCGGCACGAAGGACCGCGCGGCACGTGGCGAGGGCGGCCGATGACCGGCGGTCAATGTTGCCGCGTCAACCGACCGCTCTCGAAGAGGGTACGGTGTGAGGTGTCACGTTTCGAACTTTCAGGACCCGACGCCATGAGCACCGTCATCGAGATATTGCCTGATCCCCTGGTGGACTTCTTTCGCCGCATTGTGCCGTCGCTTGAGCGACCGTGCGTGCCAGCGATCCCTGAGCCGTTGTTTGATCTGCTGACGGCACGGGAGACGCTTGAAGCGGGCTGGCGACGGGTGCGCGCGAACAAGGGTGCGCCCGGCGGCGACAAGATGGCAGTCACGGCCTTCGAGGCGAGTTCGCGCTGGCGCCTCAATCGGCTGCGCAAGGCGTTGCTCTGCGGCTCCTATCAGCCGGGCCCGATCCGTTCGGTGGCGATCCCAAAGGCGAATGGGGGGCAGCGCTGGCTGGCGATCCCCTGTGTCGTCGACCGGATCGTTCAGACAGCGGTGACGCAGGTGCTGACGCCAAGGCTTGACCCGATGATGGATGGCGGCAGCTTCGGCTACCGACCCAAGCGCTCGGTCGCGATGGCAGTCGAGCGGGTGGAAGCATCCGCGGCCGAGGGGATGGTCTGGGTTGTCGACGGCGACATTGAAACCTTTTTCGACGTCGTTCCGCATGACAAACTGATGAAGCGGCTTGCGGAATTCATTGGCGACGTGCGCTTGCTGGGACTGATCCGGATGTGGCTCGAGGGGTTTTCGACGACCGGCGCCGGGCTTCCCCAGGGCTCGCCTTTGTCACCGCTGCTGTCCAACCTCTATCTCGATTCGCTGGACCGGCTCGCCGCCGGGATGGGCGGGTCGCGCTGGGTGCGTTACGCCGACGATTTCGTGCTCTTGTGCCGGGACCGGCGCGCGGCGGAGCGAGCGCACCGGCGGATCGGCCGCGAACTCAGCCGCCACGGGCTGAAATTGAAGGCAGAGAAGACTCGGATCGTGTGCTTCGACGCCGGGTTCTCGTTCCTCGGTCATGCCTTCGCCACCGCTGAGAGGGCGCAAGGATCGGGCACGGTGCCGCTGCTGCCAGCCCCGGCGGCAGCGCTGCCCGGTCGGGTGCCGGCGCCCCTGATTATGGGGCCTTAATGAGGCCGGCCGCTCACCATAAGCGAACGCGGCAGAGCGGCGCGGCCGATAGCGAGCCGGGGCCGTACTGCGCGGCGCGATGGCGGCTCGGCGGAAGCGTGTTACCGCCCCTCGAACGAGCGGTCGAAGTGGGCGCAATCGCGCGCAAGGCGGCGATGAGCCGCGCGAAAGAGCTGTTTTCGCCGCGAGATATCCCGCCAGCGCTGTGCGGCCACGGGCTGCCGGAGGATGCGAAACATATGCACATGTTCTATCTGCCGGAGGACGCGGACAACGACGGGCGGATCGATCACATCACTGTCTTTCAGCGAACAGGTTTCAATAACCGGACACTGCGCGTGCTGGTCGAGCTCGATCTTCTGTACGCCTACTGGGGCTGCTGGCCGATTGTCGAGAACTGGATTGCGCGGTGGGGCGAACCGCTGGGCTCGCTGATCGCGCCGTCGCGGGTCTGGGGGTCGGTCACGCCGTTCCTTGCTCCCCGGCATGTGAAAAGGGCATTGACCATCACCGATCAGATCTTGTGGCAGTGCCAGGATATTGGCCTTCCCGCTCCGGTAGCTTGGCAGGCGGTCCAGACTGTCACGATTGGCGGAAGACAGTTGTCGCCCAAAGCATTCGAATGGATCCGGCCCGGCTCGCAGCTCCGGCCACCCGACACTCGCGGCGGCTTCTGGCTTATCGCTTTCGAGGATGCCATCGACGGGCCGGTCGCGATCGGCTTCAACTGTCATTTTGGTCTCGGCCTGTTCCGGCCGTTGGAAGCATTGGCATGAGTCGGCTCCGTTCGCTCGCGGTGCGGGCTGGCATCGCATCTCAGGTGCCGCGCGATGAGACTTTGCCCGTGTACGTTCAGGCGCATGGGGCAACCGTCGGCCTCGATGGTGAACGGCTGGCTGTTACAGTCCCGGGATCGGCGCCAGCATTCGCCCGGCTGGCGGAGGTGTCGCAGGTGGTCCTGATGGGCAACGTCGCCATGACAACGCCTTGCTTACAGGCGCTGATGCGGCGAGACATCCCAGTATCCTGGCACAGCTTTGGCGGTTGGTTCGTCGGCCACACCATAGGTCTGGGGCACGGCAACGCGTTTCTGCGGCTTGCCCAGTACCGGGCAGCAACGGACGAGGGACTGGCGCTGCCAGTGGCGCGATCTTTGATCGCGGCTAAGATCAGGGCGTGCGCGGTTCGCCTGCGGAGGAGCGCCGAGGCGCGTGAGGTCGTGCACACCGCCAAACGCTTGCTGCACGAGGCGGAGCGCGCCGAAGCATCTCCCACCCTTGATGTCCTGCGGGGCGTTGAAGGCGGCGCAGCGAGCCTCTACTGGCAGACGTTCGCTGCATTGATCCGCCCGCAAAGACCAGACGACGCGGGCGTCTTTCGTTTCCGAGGGCGGATCTTTCGGCCGGCGCGCGATCCGGTCAATGCACTGCTGTCCTTTTCCTATGCGCTTCTCGCGCGGACCTGCACCGTTGCACTGACGGCAGTCGGCTTCGATGCGATGATCGGCTTCCTTCATCAGCCGGTTCACGGTCGTCCCGCACTCGCGCTCGACATGATGGAGCCGTTCCGTCCGCTGGTCGCGGAGTCAGCGGTTATCGCCTGCATCAACACCGGCGCCGTGAGTGGCGGCGATTTCGAGCGGGGAGACAAGGTCGACGGCGGGGGGGTGCGATTGAGCGAGGGGGCCCGGCGGGCTCTAATTGCCGCATTCGAGCACCGCCTGGACCGCCAGGTTACCCCGGAGTTTCTGGGTTACACTGTCACTTTCCGCCGCTTGATCGCGGTCCAAGGACGCTTGCTCGCGCAGTTTCTGCAGGGAAAACGGGATGACTTCCCAATCTACACGCCACGGTAGGCCTCCGAAACGCGAGAACGGGACCAGTCGTAACGAGCATCTTGTTCTCGTCACCTACGACATTGCCCATCCGCGACGCTGGCGCAGGGTCTTCAAGCTCTTGCATGGCTACGGCGAATGGTTGCAGCTTTCGGTGTTCCAGTGCCGGCTATCGGTGCGGCGCCAGCGCGATCTTGCCGAAGAGCTCGGCCGCCTGATCAAGGCCGATGAGGATCATGTGCTGATCGTCGATACCGAGGCCAGTAACGGGGCGCGAGAGGCTGTCGTTTCTCTTGGGCGTCCATACGAGCCCGTGCAGCGGCAAACAAACATTTTCTGATTGCTGCCTGGCCGCTGGTTTTGCGTCCCAGCATCCGCCAGACCTTGGGACAATGTTGCCTCCACCCAGGATTTTCTTGGATCCCCGTAAAGTCTGATCAGTTGGTCTGGGCGGAGTTCATTGATGCGCCGGCTGATACTGGTTGCACTCGCTAGTCCCATTGCAGTTCTTGCGGTGCTCGCGCTGGCTGCCAGCATCGGTTTCGCGCTGGTCAGCGCAACCGGTGGCGCCGTGGTAGCGGTCGTCGCGCTGCTTGGCTACTGCCTGGTCTTGCGCAACCGGATCGTAAGCGGCGCGTTTGGGTCAGGCACCATCTTACGTGTCTCGATAACAAACGATCGTTTTGAAGCCTTCATCGATGACGCAGGTTTCGGAAGGATCGTAAGCAAGCGTGAGGCGACGCGGTCTGCGTTGATCGGCGGTATCAGCGGAGCGTTCCTGCTCACTTTCTGGTTGTACCGGGTCGACGCCTTCGAGACTGTTCCGCTGCCGGTTACGGCAGAAGTTCTTGCGATAGTCTCTGCCGCGGTCGCGGCCTTGGGGCTTATCGTTGCTGCCCGTACTTCAAACCTTGAGGCGCTGGTGAGGTGGGGCATCAGCGCGTGGGTCCACGCTTCGGTCGATCGTGTCAACGCTGCAGCTGCTTCGGCGTTTGCTGATCTGTCTGCTGGTACCCGGGCGATCGAAGCACTCGGCGCATCGATCGGTGTGAAGATTGCCGTGGACTACGAGCAGGAGCTCGCCGCCTCCGTCGGCAATCTGACGGCCGAACTCCTGCGCAACGGCGCTCGGCTCGTTCGGGCAGCCACCGAGACGTGCCAGCGGTGCCGGGAGGAGAAAGCCGAGCTAGAGCGGACGTTGGCCGTCTATCACGGTGCCACAAAGCTGCTCGCGGCTGCGGAAACAGACGTGCGCGTCAGCGGCGACGCGAGTTTCCTCGCCCATTTGGACGAGCTACGGGATGGCCTCGCCTCCCCAGATCTGAAAACACTCCTCTCGTCGCGACAGTATTCAGCATTCGTGGAAGTTGCGACGCTGATTGGATCCGAATTGGCCAAACTTCGCGGTGAAGCACGGGACTTTCAGCGGGCCGGTAGGACGGGCGCCGGTAACAAGCGGTCGCGCTCCGGTGGCCGCTCCACGAGCGCGATGACCGAAGCGGTGGCCTGCCAGATCCTCGGCGTGCCACCGACAGCCAGCCCGGATCAGATCAAGCACGTGTATCGCGCACTCGCCATGGCGTGGCACGTCGACACGGGCACCGTCAAGGACGACACGCGGATGAAGGAAATCAATGCTGCCTACGACTGGTTAAGAAAAGCAGGACGCGTGCGCTGAGCTCAACGGGATCATCAAGAACAGAGCGGGAAGAAAGCCGATGACCAGGATCGATACCAAGAAGCCGGCGGGCGTTGCGGCATGGCGTCGCCGACTCGACGATGCGATCGAGGTACAGCTCGGAACCGTCCGTTTCGGCGCCGCGGCGTGCCTGGTGGTCGACTGCTCCGACAGCATGGCTGGAGGCAAGGTCCGCCAGGCGCGCGCCGGCGCTCTTGGCTTTGCCGAGCGGGCGCTTCAGTTCGACTATGCGGTGGGACTCATTCGCTTTGCGTCCAAGGCGATGCCTCTGACGCCGCCGCAGAGGCTTTTCGGACCACTCGCTGCAGCTGTCGAAAAATTGACAGCTAGCGGTAGCACGAATATGGCAGCGGCAATCCGGATGGGGATCGAATTGCTCTCGGAGTGCCATGGGACGCGCGTGATCTGCGTCGTCACCGACGGCATGCCGGATAGTGCACAGGAGGCCTTGAATGCAGCGGCAGAGGCGAAGCAGCAAGGGATCGACATCATGGCGATCGGCACAGATGACGCCGATCGGTCCTTCCTCGCCAAGCTGGTGACAAGGAAGGACCTCGTGCGAACCGTCAGCCACGACCGTCTTTCCTCAGGGATAGCGGAGATGAGCGCTCTGCTCCCGGCGCCGCACCGGTGATCGAGCGGCAATGTTGTGCCCAGCTCGACGGACTGGACAACGCGATAACTTAACCTTTGTGAAGTCCCAGCTTTCGAAAGGACCGAGGCCCACTCATGAACGCTGACCGACTGCTCCCGGCTCTCGTGCGCAACGTCGTGCTGCTGGCTCTATGGGGAGGGTTTTGGCTGGCGTCATTTGGCATCGAGGTGATCGTTCTGCTCGCACACTATGCCGCAATCTCGTCAGGGTTTTTTTCCACGGGGTCAGACCCGACGCCACTCAGTCAGAACGAGATGCTGGGTTGGTTATTCTCTGCAATGGGCGGTGACAACGCTACCATGGGCGACCTTCTGGCCGTGGCCATGGCTGTCATCACGGCAATGCTCGCCCTCCTGGTCGTGCATCTTCTACTGGGTGGTATCAGTTTCGTTGTCGCCGTCTGGCGAGCGCGACGTGAGTCTCCAGGGTCCTACAGTTGGAGCAGCTTCGCCTGGGAATCGCTACTGATTGATCTCCTCCTGCTCACGGTCTTCGTGGTCGCGGTGGTCGTGATTGCTCGCTACGATTTCGATCTGTATGGCCTCCGCAGCCTTATCGATCACTACACGGCGCTAGACGCTGGCGAGCCAGGAACATTCGCCGATGATCTCGTGCCGCCCGCAGTCGGCGATCTGGCAAGGACTGTCGCCCAATCGGGAGCCTATGCGTACACAACGATGTTCGTCGTGGCATCGCTGTTAGTCTATGCGGTTGGCAGGAAGGTTGACGCCACCTTTGAGGCTCTATGTGCAGTAACCGCGAGCTTGTTTACCGGTAACAGCGCGCCGGCCGACAACGCTCCGCCAATAAACGGTGACGCCGCAGGCAACCTCTTCCTCTACGGCTACGATGCCGCCGGCAATCCAGTCTACGATGCGCGCTCGCCACTCACCTTTGACGCCGATGGCAACCAACTGGTGGAGACGCAAGCTGGCTCTTCCCAGGGCGAGGTTTTCGAAGCCGACCACGAGAACGACACAGGCAATGTTGCCGCTGACGACAGTGCGCCCATAAACGACGACAATTCCGCTGCCTCCACGACGCAGGCGAACGCCGATCCTGAGGATGAGCTGCAAGAGGTTTACAGCTCGATTGAGCGCCCAGCCGTCAGTTTCCGCACCGCACGTAACGATGAGCAATATTACTATATCGACCCCGCGAACAACCGTATTTGGTGGCGTGCAGACTGGGAAGCTCTGCACGCCACCAAAGACTGGCAGGATAGAGCAGCTTGAGGAGGAAAATGCTGATGCTCAGGATATTAGGACGACTTATGCTGGCCGCGCTTCCCTTCTTTGCAGACGGGTTCGTCTCGCCAGTGGGTGCCGCTGAGAATCTGCACAATCGCATCGTAATTATTGTCGATGCAAGTGGCTCTTTTCGTGGCCGAGCACCGGAAGCCGTCGAGCAGATCGTGCGCTTGTTCAACGAGCTGACCGAGCGTCGCGAGCGGCGCAGTCGTGGCAAGGGGGCCGACGAGATCTATGTGATCGCGATCGACTCGAGTCCCGACATCATTATGCAAGGCGATCTAGCGATGCTTCGCGGCATCGACCGCCGTGGCTGGATCCAGCGGTTTGAAGCCCGGAAAGGCTTCGGCGCTTGCACTGACGTCGCTGCTGCGTTCGAGCTGGCGACGGCCATTTTAGCCCGTCAGCCCGACGTCGTCGGTAAGTATCTTTTCTCCTTCTCGGATCTGGTTCACGAACCGATGATCCAGGTCGAGTCCGGCAGGAAGAAAAAGTCCGCACAGGCATGCGAGAAGCCGCGGAAGGATCCGCCCGAGGACTTCCCATGGGCCGCGCTCCGTGAGATTGACGCTCAAGTACTGCTGGCTTGGTTGCCGGTTGCGCAGGTGATGCGCTGGAAACCTGCTGTGGCCGAGCAGGGGCTGTCGGACCGTGTTCAGTTCTTCTCAGAAGCTGAGGCCGCCGTCGTCAAGATAGACCCACCCCCGAAGGCAAAGCGTGTGACGAGGGAAGGAGACCTGGCCGAGACACGCGCAGCAATTGGCGATGGTATGGTTGGCATCCTGACAAACTTGGGAATTGGGATCCTCGCGCTCACTGCGCTTGCCGCAGTGGCTGGATTATGGCGGCGGTTCTCAAGACGCGGAGGGCCGCTGACGCCGCGTCCGGCGGCGCCACCCCGCCCAAGGCCTTTCTCGTCGGCACCTGGCCAGCCGCGGCCCGTTCGCGGGTCACGGCCACCGCTCAATCTGGTTGATCGCAGAGGATCGTAATATGGCGACCGAGACAGCGCGAATCCCTGAGCTGATGGACATTCTGACCCGGGTCTATCGCGCCGCGGCGGTAGCGCGCAGCGTACGCGCCTGCCTCCTCACTAGCCGCGACCGCGATTTCGCCCTCAATCAGCTGAAACGAGTGAGCGCTGAGCAGAGTGGTATTCCACTCTACCACTACTCGACGTCCAGCCGGCGGCAGTTTCAGCGGGAGACACCGAATTGGCGGACCTGCGGCGGCTCTGTGCAGGATTCTTGTCTGCTGCTGCAAGAGACGCGCGGTCTGCGCGGCGGAGGCATCGTCGTGCTCGAAGACATGCTCGAACTTATGCGGGAGAATGGGGGACGAGCAGATCTGCGCCAGGAACTCGCGTATCAACTCGGGGAACACCGTGGTGACGGCGTAGTCCTCGTCTTCCTGGAAGCGCCGGAAGCAGAGCGACATCTGCCTGCGATGATCGCCGACCAAGTGATCCGGCTGTCAGTGCCATACCCGCGCCGCGACGAGCTCGAAGGATTGTGCCGAGAAGAGGTCGCGGCCGCCCTCCGCGACGCAAGGCAGCCGTTTGACGTCGACCAAATCCGCCGGATAGCGCCGGCGCTCGCGGAAGGTTTGGTCGGGTTGACGCGCTCGGCAGCGCGCGATGCGCTTAGAGATGCACTCGCTCTCGACACCCACGACTTTGACGGCGCCCTTCTTCGTTTACAAGAGCGCAAACGGATGCAGCTTTCTCGAGAGCTGCAGATGGATGTCCTTCGCACCGAGGATGCCGGGGAACCGGTTGGCCTCGACTATCTCGTTGATTTTCTCCGCATCCACGGAGCAGGCATGCGCAGGAGTGGACGGGACAGAGCGCGCGGCGTGCTGCTGATTGGCCCCCCAGGAACTGGCAAGACGATGCTGGCCAAATGCATAGGCAAGATCGTGGAACTGCCGGTTGTCGAGTTCAGGGTTTCTTCACTGATGAACAGCCTGCTGGGCGAGACAGAGCGCCGATTCCAGCAAGCCTTCTCCGTGCTCGAGGCACTGTCACCGGTGCTCTGTTTCATTGACGAGATTGACAAGATCTTCTCAGACGAAGGGGGGGAGCGAACCGGCGGCACGATGAGTCGGGTTTCCGGGGCAATGTTGTCTTGGCTCTCCGAGAACCTCCACCCGGTCTATGTTATCGCCACGTCAAACAGTTTGAAGCGTATGGGTGAGATCGGAAGCACGATGACACGTTCCGAAAGGTTCGACAGTCTCTTCTTCGTTGACGTGCCGTCGCGGGAGGCGCGCCGACAGATTTTCGTCCATCAGCTGTCAAACAGGCTCAACGGCTTGGAAATCGTTGCGGCCGATCTTGCCGACATCACTGACCGATTCTCCGGCGCAGACCTGGTTTCGGTGGTCAAGCATGCGCGCGCCCGCGCTGATGCAGCCGGACAGTCTCTAACTCGGGAGCTTCTCGTCCGTGAAATCGAGCGCAAGCGGGCGCGTGCCGAAGCCCTCTACACGGAGTTTCAACCTCTTCGAGCGTGGGGCCGCCTCCACTGCGAGGCAGCGGGTCCCACTGACACGCTCTGATCGCTGGAGCAGACAGGATGTCCAACACGTCGACCGTGAGTCCGTACGAAGAGCCTTCCGAGAGCTCCTCTGTCGCCGACGGGGTAGCCGCCGGAGTGACCGTGACTGGCACAAACTTCGCTGCAATTGCCAGCTTTCTGTGTGAGGAGACCGAGTTGGAGCGTCAGGTGAAAACACGCCGGCGCGAAGCGCGTGACGAGGAGCTCTTGAAGCGCCACCGGTCAGCTGTACCCATTGGTCAGCGGGGGGAGGAAGCATCGGTGCCTTGTTCCTCAGCTGAGGCTCTTGCTCACGTTCGGCAGTCCGGCGTGCGGTCGGTTCGCTTGGTCATCCGCGACTTGGGAGCGGTGATGGCGGCAACGGAACGGCTCGGATATCGGCACGCAGCGGGGTTCGCGGCGCCGATAGCGCGGGCGACTTCGCCCTGCCCATCCGCCTTTCTTACGAACATGAGCGGCGATCGCCTGGTTCTAGCATCGGCGCCCGATGGACGCGTTGTCATTCATCAGGCTGCAGCCGGAAAAGCCGACCAAGTACCGACACTGATGCGTCAACACACGTTGGACCGTGTGCTTGCGTATTCAGGCTCCAACGGTCTGGCGTTGCAGCGCAGGCAGCTTGTTAACGGTGAGACAGAGATCGTTGCGTCGGAAGTTTCTGGAGATTTGCAAGACCGAGCGCAGCTGACGATGCGGCTGAAAGACGACGGTCGTCTTGCAGTAGAAGTGGACCGTTGCGTGGGCAGCCGCTGTGTCACGCTGGCTCAAGAGGTTGCCGCGGCTGTCGGCGGGGAAGTGACCGAGGTCCACAAGAAGGACGACTACTTCCGTTTGTCACGGCAATCGATCGTCCAGAAGGTGAGGAGCTGACAGGATGCTCGCGAAGGGAAGGCGGCTGCGGATCGGCGAGGATGGGTCTCTTGAGGTCATTGATCCAACCTGCGAGGACATCGAGCTCCTTTGCTCGGTCGATCCGTCATTTCGGGTGCGTCAGCAGCCGCTGCCCGGGTTTGAGCGGCCGCGTGCTCTGGCCACCCGATTGCAGGGTGTTGGCGTTCGCCGCGAAGCACTGCCGCAACTGACTGTATCCGCGTTATGGGCTGCTCATAATCTTGGGATGCGCCAACTGCGCACCCTACTCTGCCGCAAGGACACGGGCAACGAAGCGTCCCTTATCGATATCAAGATCGAACTAGCTCGCCGGATCCTCAAATCGTGCGACCTGTGCGCTCGTGAATGTCGCATCGATCGGTGGAACGGGCGTCGTGGCGCCTGTGGCCTCGGTGTAGGTGCGACGGTCGTCGAGGCTTTTACGCATATCGCCGAGGAACCACCGATCAACCCGTCTCTTGTGGTCAGTCTTGCCGGCTGCGGTCTGAGATGTCGATTCTGCCAAAAATACGAGCTGCTTTGCCCCGACGCCGTGGGCGGACGAGCACTCGATGAATCGCTGTGGCAGGATCTCGATCCTTTTGGCGCCAGAAGCGTGTCGTTTCTGGGCGGCAACCCCGATGAAAGCCTGTACGCCGTCCTCCGCTGTCTTTCCGGTATGCCTGAGGATTGGCGCCTGCCGGTCGTCTGGAACTCTCATGCCTTCGTGCCGCTTTCGACAATCTGGCTGCTCGACGGGATCGTTGATGCTTATCTGCCGGATCTGAAATATGGCTCCGATCGTTGCGGGCAACGTCTCTCGGGGATTGCCGACTACCCGGCGACCACGCTCCGTGCGATCGGCGCAATGCTCGAGCAAGACGTCCCCGTCATTGTTCGGTTGCTTGTTCTCCCCGGGCACCGGGACTGCTGTCATGAGCCCGCGCTGAAGCGTTTGGCCGAGCTGAGACCAGTGGACCAACTCTTGCTTTCCGTACGGGGGCAGTATGCGCCGGACTGGCAGATCACGCAGGCGGATGGTGAACTCGCCAGACGCACGACTAAGGAAGAGGTCGCATCTATCCGCGAAGCCGCGCAGGCGGTTAACCTTCGGCTCGTGGATTAGGTTCCGCTGCCCAGGGTCGCTCGGTCTCAGACTATCTCCAAGACCCGGACGAAGCACTTCTTCTGTTGTGAGGCACGCAATATTGCCTCTCCACACTATCGCGAATGGTTGCGTTAGGTTTGCTTCGGCTCCTTGGAGGAATATGCGGTGGACGCGCTGATGGCCGACAGCTTGACCCATCTCGTCGCTAGCACGCCTCACCTTGCGACGCTCAGCATCATGGTTGGTGGTCTCTGCTTGATGATCGGTCTCAGGCGGTGGTGTGGCCGCTTGCTGCTGTTCGCCCTGTTCCTGGCCGTGGTCGGGACCCTAGGGCCAGGATGGCTGCCGTGACCGGTGGAGGAACCCGATAGATGCGCCTGCAGGGACTGGCATTGTTCGCCCCGGAGTGGTTGACGGTGTGGTTCGTCGCCGCCGCCGTCGGCGCGTTCGTCCTCGGCTTTCGCCGCGCCGGGACCGCGTTGCTGGGCTGGCCGATCATCGATTGGATCGTCCTACCGATCATGGATCCGATCATCGACCAGTTGCCGGGGTGGGCGGTGGCTGCGCTGTTGGTGGGGGTCGGACTCGTCATGCTGCAGGGGGTGCTCTCGCTGCTGTTCGGGCCGGAGGCCGTCGGTCACGTTGTCGGTACGTACCTCGTGCGGTTGATCGATTTCCTCTTACTGGGGCCGTTCCGGGCCTTGCGCTGGCTATTCCGGATGCTGGTTCACGGGAGGGAGCTGTGACTCGCCGTCGCTTCTTGCTCCTGCTGACCGCTGCCGTGCTGAACCTGGCTTCGCGGGAAGCCGAGGCGGGGAAGGCGTCGAAGAAGCTCGCGGGTAGGGCTTGGCGGCGACTGTTTGCACGCGACGCCGCCCGCGACGCGGCGACGAAGGCGCGACCACTCACGAAACCGACAAAGGTCTGGCGATACACCTCGCGCGAGGAAGCCGAGAACGCGGCAAAACGCGGGTTGGCGAAAGACAAGCACATGACCGCCGGCGTGGGGCGCGGCCGCCCGCCGACGGCCGCGAGCGCGCAGCGGCGCTACGGGCTGGCGCGAGACCCCCAAGTGAGAATGACGATCGAACTGCCGGCGCGGCAGCCGGTCCGCCGCAACAAGGTCCTCGGCGGCGCGCCGGGCGTCGGAGAGATTACCTCGCCGAAGCCGGTGCCGCCGGGCGCGATCCGCCGGATCGTGCCGCTGGAGGAATAGCGCCGTGAGCAACGTCCATCGATTTCCCGGTTGTCCGGTTGAGAACTTGCCCGCCGCCTGCGAGGCGAGGGAGGCGGGACCGGTTGCCCGCCAGGAACGCCGCTGGCTGGCCGGCATCCGGCCGGCGCTGCGCATGGAGGACGACGCGCGCTTCAATCCGGGCGCGCTTGCTCAGGTTATCGATCAACTCATGCCCGACGAGAGCATCGAGCTTCGATACAGCGCCGGCACGGATCCAGTAGCGTTTGCGCTCGACATCGAACTGAAAGCGGTCGGCCGGACTGCTGATGAGGCCGGTAGCCGCTCGGCGGTAATGTCGGCGCTGCTCGACGCGTCCCTTGAGCTCGCCTGTCCCCATCTGCACTTTCTGAACGGTGTAGATTATGGAAGTGGCGGCACCTCCACCGACCACTGGCAAGAGGTTCGTCCGGACTGGTGGGTTTTGCAGTCCGGTGAAGCGCGCGCGGGCGACCATCGCAGCCACGAACCGGTGTTCGCGGTCCCTCCCGGCGGACTGTCGCTGGACGGTCGAGACGGCGAGCGCCCCTGTGCGCCCGAAAAGCGCACCATTCTGTTTGACGCACGGCCAGAGCGACTCCGGTTTCCAGCCGATCCGCTGGTCTCCGTACTGGGTCAGTTGCCCGAGCGCTGCCAAGTGGTCCTCCGTTTCGAGAGCGTCGTTCTGAGTTCGCGCGACCGGCAAACGGTGCAAATCGCGGCGACGCGTCTCGCGTTCGCCACCGGTCGCGGGGCGCGTGGCATCGGAGCGATGACCGACGCCGCGGTCGATGCGGACGACGTGCTGGCTTGGCTGAAAGCGTGGCAGGCGCGGGGACGCGGCTGCCGCTGTCGCTGCTTCGTGGTCAGCCGCTTGCCAGTGCCGGACCATCACTTGGCGATGCTCGGCCAGCTGGTGTTCGTTCAGCCGCTCGCCGAACGCGGGAGGCGACCACTGCCAGATGCGCTCGACCTGCGCGGTGCGGTCCCTAGTTCGGTGCCGGCGATTTATCCCTTTCCGATGGCGGCAACCGCGCTGAGTGCCGGACTGCCCCGGAGCGTGCCGTCTCCGGCCGGTCTGTCCCGCGGCGGCGGTGTCCGGCTCGGGCGGACCGATGATGGCCAAAGGGTGCATCTTGGAGATGCCGACAGGCTGCGCCACACCTACGTGATCGGCGCAACCGGAACGGGTAAGTCGACCCTGCTGCTCAATATGATCCGCCAGGACATGGCGGCAGGCACGAGCGTCATCTTGATCGATCCGCACGGCGACCTATTTGCGGACGTGCGTCGCTGTGTGCCGCGCCGCCGCCTCGGTGATCTCGTCCTTCTCGACTTCGCGGACTTCGCCCACCCTGTGGCGATGAACATGCTCACGCTGCATGGCACGCACCGTGAGATCGCGGAGAACTTTGTCTGCAACGAGCTCATCAGGATTTTCAGTCGCGTTCTCTACACAGGCGTTCCAGAGGCCTTCGGGCCCGTCTTCGAGACCTACTTCCGCAACGCCTTGTTGCTGCTCATGCAAGGCGGTGGCGACAAGGTGACGCTGATAGATTTCGAGCGAGTGTTTGCGGATGACGCCTTCCGCGAGGTGTTGCTTGAGAAATGCACCGGCCGGCCAGTGGCGGCGTTCTGGCAGGGCATTGCCGGCAAAGTGACGCACCAGGACTACTCGCTGAAGAACATGGCGCCTTACATCGTCAGCAAGCTGACGCAGTTCACCAGCAACGCCTTGATCCGTCCGATCATCGCCCAGCCCGGCAGCATCGACTTCCGACGGCTGATGGACGAGGGCAGGATCGTATTGATCAACCTTGCCAAAGGGCACTTGGGCGAACTCGACAGCGCGCTTTTGGGCATGCTGGTCCTCGGAAAGATCTACCTTGCGGCGTTAAGCCGCACCGATACGCAGCTTGAGTCGCGCCGCGTCGTTCACCTCTATGTTGACGAGTTCCAGAACATCGCCACCGAGTCTCTCGCGGCTATGATGAGCGAAGCCCGCAAATTCGGTCTCTGCGCCACCCTCGCCAATCAAAGCCTCAGCCAGATCGACGGACGCGGCCGCTCCACCGACGTGGCCGGCGCGATCCTCGCCAATGCCGCCAACCTGCTCGTGTTCCGCGTCGGCATTCATGATGCCGAAACGCTCGCGCACTGGCTGCGGCCTTGGGTGTCGGCTTCGATGCTATCCCAACTCCCGGACTTTCACGTTGCCGCGCGGATATTGCGCGCAGGACGCCCGCTGCCACCGTTTGTGTTCCGGTCATCAGAGCCTGAAACCAGTCCACGATGATTCGAGGGTGTAAAATGCTGACAGCAGCAACTAATGTTCGCATGCTGGTGTGGGTAGCACTCTGCACCCTGATGTCCGGCTGCGTCGTCGCTCGTTACCCGACCGTCCCCCTCCCTGGTCAGTACGATCATCAACCAAGCTTGGGCAATCCGGTACCGTACGTCTACACTTTCCCCAGATACCCTCAACCCTACGATCTTCGAGGTTTTCGTGTCCTTCCGCCCGATCATCGCGACGTCAGCAGAGGGTTGTCCGGGCGTCGATCATACTTTCCTGAGTACGGTTTGAAGTGTGATCCGCGGCGAGCAGTTTGCTACAAGTGGAGTGAACGGCGTGACCGCTGGCAACCAGACCGCTCAGAGACGCGAGATTACTTCGGCAAGAAGGCAGCGAAGAGGCTCAAACGCGAGTTCAACCATGATTAACTTCAGGTCAGCGTCAGAACATGCCATGGCTGGATAGGCTAACCGCCAAACCCGTTGTTGGCGATCTGTTTTCGCTCGACGTCGTAGCACTCGTATGCAACTTAAACACGAACATGGGCCTGAACTACAAGCTCGGCAGGCAGTTGCATGCAAAGCTCGGTCTTCCGTTTGCTCAGGCCGTTCGAAGTGTTGTGGCGAGCCTGCCCGATCAGAAATTGCCGCTAGGCGAGGCAGTTGCCATGCCCCTGGCTTCCAGCTTGGGGGTGATCCGCGTTGTCGTGTTCTGCGGCTGGTGGGATGCGGACAATGAGTATACAGACAAGCTGATCTATGTCTGCGTCGTCAACTCTCTGCGGCAAGCGTTCAAGCACCGGATCGGCTCGATGGCTTTTCCGCTCCTGCGTACCGGCTCGGGTCAGGTCGGACAGCACGAACTGAGCGCGGTTATCGTGAGAGCATTTCGTGATCTCGATGCGCTGGGGAATTCGGACACTTTCCCCGTCGAGAACGTCATCTTCTGCTCGGATCGCGAGAGCGTGATGGAGGAGCTCCGCGAAATCCTGGACAAAGCCGGAATCTAACCGCGGGCACCGAGCTGAGATGGACCAACCGGAGGCTGAGGTCATCTATGCCGCGATGCGTTCCGCTGCCGAAGAAGAGCCTCGGTTGAAGGCTCTGTTGGCTGCGGTCATCGACGGCGCGGTTCGATATGCGAGGCTGCGAACGGATTGGGCCCTCGTGTCGGCGACAATAGCCGACCGCGACGACGCGCAAAAGCGGGCGGATCTGGATCGGCGCCGCACTCAAGCCCACGATGCCTTCATCGACGCCTGCAACATACTGAGCCGACAGATGCAGAACCTTGAGATGACGACTGAGTGGCGAGGCCGATTGGGCGATCATCGCACGACAGAGGGCCGTAAGCGCATCGGCGACTTCGCCTGCTTCGTCCACTGCTTCGTTGGACTTTCCGCGCGGTAAAGAGGACGGCCGGCCTTGTGGCACAGGGTCGAGTGCTGAAGCGGGCCGCCGCTCAAGTAGAACTCGAAACTGCAGCGGGCATCGTACTGACCATCGCTCAGAGGAACAGCAATTAGGCGCAGGTGGGCGGATGGTGCAATCGTCCTGTGTCGCGGCGGGGCTTGACTTGCTACAGCCCGAGGAAAGCGCCGGTGATAATCACCCGCGTTTCGATGGTCTTGCCGGCCTTGCCCGTGATCGTCACGGCGAGGCGGTCGTTGGCGTCGTCGGCAGCGAAGGCGATCTGGTTTTCCGCCCCGTCGCTGGCGATCACGGTTGGCGTTTTCACCAGCGTCACCGTACCGCCGCTGTTCTTGATCACGCCGCCCGAGAACCGGCAGACCTGGTGCGCGCCATCGGTGCGGTTCCAGGTGGTCTGAAACGCCTCGAAGCAGAAGACCTTGCCGGCCGGGATGGCGATGAAATTCACACCGTCGGTGGTGAGTTCGACGGTGGAGCCGTCGGTGGTGGTGGTGGCCAGCACGTAAGTCACCATGCCGTGGCTGGCGGTGGTGCCGAAGGCCAGCTCGCCGGCATTCACCGGTGTCTGCGCCTTGCCGATGGCGACCGCGTTCGCCTTGGCAACGACGCAGCTCCGTCCGATGGCGATGCCGCTGTCGGCCGAGACGTCGCACTCGGAGCCGATCGCGATCGCATTCTCGCCGATCACGCCGCCGGAGTCGTAGTTGTTGCCGTTGCCGAGGGTGATCGAGCGGGCGCCAACGGTCAGTGGCGTGCCGGCGACGGCGTTGCGGTTGCTTGAGTAGCCGATGGTGATCGCGTAGTCGTTGACGGTGACCGCGCCGGCCGTATTGCGGTTGTTCCAGGCGCCGAGCGCAATCGTGCCGTTACCGACGGTGAGCGGATCGGCGATCCCGGTATTCTGTACCTCGTTCAAGCGGCAGCCGATGGCGACGGTGTAGTTGCCGAGGGTAAGCGGGCCGGTGCCGGCGTGGTGGGCGACCCAGTAGCCGATCAGCGCATTCTGAGAGGCCAGCGAGATCAAACCGTTGTAGTCGGCGGAGATGGCGCGATAGCCGATGAGGGTGTTGTTGCTGGGGGCGGACGCGCCGTTTCGCTGCACGGTGCCGGCGGTGAAGAGGGGCTCGCGGCCGATGAGGATGTTCTGATCGAAGTCGGCATCGGCATTGATGCCGGGGTTGATGTTGTAGCCGATGCCGATGTTGCACTGTTGCGAAGCGGCGAACTTGGCGTTGAGGCCGATGCCGACGTTGTAGTTGCCGCTGAGACTGGCCGCATGGCCAATGGCGACGCAATCAACGCCGGCGGCGCTGGCAGTGTCGCCAATCGCGATCGCGCTGGTGTTGCTGGCACTGGCGCTCTCGCCGATCGCAATCGCGGCGGCGGAACTGGCCGTCGCATCGCCGATCGCGATCGCATTCTCGGCGGTCGCATTGGCAGTCTCGCCGAGGGCGAGGCTGGCGACGCCGCTGGCCGCAGCAGCAGCGCCGATCGCAATCGCGGCGGCAGCCGAAGCCGTGGCGCCATCTCCGGCAGCGAGCGCGTTGGCCGCCGAAGCAGTGGCGCTCCCGATCGTCACCGATCCCGCGGGAGGATCGGCAATGGTGGCCGCGATCCACTCAGCGGCGGCCGCGGTCAGGACCACGGTCTCCGTCTGCGAGAAGAGCGCGTAGCTGGGAGCGCCGCCGATGGTCTCAAGGATCGCCGCGGTTGTGGTCTCGAGGTAGGGGATCAGCGCTGAGCCGCGGCAGAGTTGCGCGCGGGACAGAAACACGCCCGACGTGCCATCGCCGGTATAGCTGGACAA
>JBATPX010000069.1:0-10410 GCA_049291695.1 Defluviicoccus sp. | reverse complement strand
CGTCCTCGCGGCATCCCGATCCTCCCGGCAAACAGCCAAAGAGGGCCTCATACCGCTTTCAGTCAGGTCAGACCCGGAACTCAACCAACACGCGTGCCGTCCGGCTTGCCCATGCGTGGCCGCTTTCGATGATCACAGCTGACCGCTTTCAATGATCATGTGCAGGCCTCCGGAGCGCCGCCGCTGAAGGAAGCGGATTGAGACCCCCCACCCAGGGAATCAAGTTCACTCCGACGTCTCCGGAGCGCCGCCGCTGAAGGAAGCGGATTGAGACTTTGGGAGTAGAGTGTAGTGACATCCTGCTCCGCTCCGGAGCGCCGCCGCTGAAGGAAGCGGATTGAGACATGGTGTACCCATTAAAGAAACGCGGTGGAAACTCCGGAGCGCCGCCGCTGAAGGAAGCGGATTGAGACCTAGTGGGTACTTCTTCGATTTGTACCCTAACTCCGGAGCGCCGCCGCTGAAGGAAGCGGATTGAGACGCGGCCGCCCTCACGGGCGGTCTTACCCGGGCGCTCCGGAGCGCCGCCGCTGAAGGAAGCGGATTGAGACAGACCTACCCCGATGGGGGTCTCGTCGAATGCCTCCGGAGCGCCGCCGCTGAAGGAAGCGGATTGAGACGCAGCTGATCCCGTACACCGTCACTAGTATCACTCCGGAGCGCCGCCGCTGAAGGAAGCGGATTGAGACTCAAGCCGGAAGGCCCTGCGGCTACAACAGCGTCTCCGGAGCGCCGCCGCTGAAGGAAGCGGATTGAGACTGTCGTACTCGCACTCAAACTGACCATGATGCTCCGGAGCGCCGCCGCTGAAGGAAGCGGATTGAGACAATCTCCCTGTTGACATCGGCGGGGTCACCTCTCCGGAGCGCCGCCGCTGAAGGAAGCGGATTGAGACTTGCCCGGGCGCTTGGGCGCCCTGGCCGCCCTCCGGAGCGCCGCCGCTGAAGGAAGCGGATTGAGACCCGAGATGGAGTGGCCAACGTTGCTGTTTTCGCTCCGGAGCGCCGCCGCTGAAGGAAGCGGATTGAGACAGATGTAAGTCGGATGAGAAGATTTTCCCATCCCTCCGGAGCGCCGCCGCTGAAGGAAGCGGATTGAGACAGATCACTTCGTCTTGGAATAAATCAACCAACCTCCGGAGCGCCGCCGCTGAAGGAAGCGGATTGAGACGGGGGTGGATGAGTTTTGGGGTGGGCGGTCATCGCTCCGGAGCGCCGCCGCTGAAGGAAGCGGATTGAGACGCCGTTGGGAATTTGCACGAGGTCACCCTTTCCTCCGGAGCGCCGCCGCTGAAGGAAGCGGATTGAGACGCGTGTTTCATGTGTTGCTTTTCGAATTCGACTCCGGAGCGCCGCCGCTGAAGGAAGCGGATTGAGACCAAACGCCCTTGCGGTCTTTGAGCCGTTTTGGCCGCTCCGGAGCGCCGCCGCTGAAGGAAGCGGATTGAGACCGACGGTGATGCGGCAACCCGGCAGGGCTTCCTCCGGAGCGCCGCCGCTGAAGGAAGCGGATTGAGACACCGCCCAACGTTGGGCATGCAACGGAGAGACTCCGGAGCGCCGCCGCTGAAGGAAGCGGATTGAGACGCTCACCCCGTCCCTCTCCGGCTCTGCGGGAGAGGAACCGACCCGCGCGAGCGGCAGCGTGAGGGCAAGTGTTAGGTCGGCTGGTCCGCTGCCGGGGCAACGCGCGCGATATCGGTGCGGGCAAAGTCGTCGCCCTTGAACAGGAGCGGCTCGCCCATGGCTTTCGCCAGCGCGTAGGCGAAGATGTCGCCAAAGTTGAGGCCCGCGGGGTGCCGCCCCTTGCCGAAGCGGCGGTAGGCATCGCAGGCGAGAGCGGCTTGCGCGGGCGTCACCGAGTGCACATCGATCCCGGCCTCGGCCAGAAAAAGTTCCAGATCCGCGCGACCGCCTTCGCCTTTGCGGCTCTCGATCACCAGAGAAACTTCAACGAGGCTCGCCGCCGACAGCAAGCGGACCGGATCTGCCGCGATCAACCGCACGAAGGCCGCGCGTTCGGGCTCATCGAACAGGATGGCGAGGATCGCCGACGTATCGAGGACCATCAGCGCGGCAGGCCGTGTTGGTCGTAGCCGACGATGTCCTCTGCGGTACGGCGGTCGCGATCGGGTAAACCGGCGCAATGCCGCGCGATACCATCGAGCCGCGCCACCAGATCGCCCTTGCGTCCACGCCTCTGCTGCTCCCGCTCCAGCCGCTCGGCGAGCGCCAGCCGCACCGCCTCGGTCAGGCTCTCGCCCGTGAGCCCCGCCAGCGCGCGCGCCAGCCGGTCGGTCTCCGCATCCTTGAGACTGATTGCCACCAAAGCCCTCCGTTCTAGAAAATGATCGAGCATTCTAGACTGGGCGCTGGGAGGTGTCGAGCGATGCTGCGGATGGCTCCTCACGTGCGCGGTTGCAAGGCTTTGCCGTCACGGAAACCGCATTGACAATGCCTTCGTTCAGGGTGTTGAATTTGTGTCATAAGGAGGCGCTTGGGGATCAACCGAAGCGTCCGGGGAGGAGGGGGAAACGTGCCGAAGCCGCAACCCAGCACCTTAACACAGTCCGCCGCATGCGCGCGCTCTGCCGTCTATCTTCGCGTTGCAGCGGTCAATTTTGATGGCACGGTTTACGACTCCAACGACCTCAGCACCATCCGTGGCGGCAGCCTGACGATACTTGAGGCACCGCGGCGACTGCTCGGCCATATCGAGGAGAAGCTCGCCCGTTGCGCCACCGTTGAGGTGATCTACTGTGCCGCCTCGGAGCTGTTCGCGCGGCTCATGCTCGCTGAGTCAGTAACGCAAGCCGTTGCTGAACAAGCCGAGCCATTGGTTGTTCCGGAACGCCGTAAAGGTGAAGCACGCCAGAAGTACAAAAAGCGGCTAGCAGCGCTGCAGACGGCGCCCACGGCGGGCGGTTCTGCGAGCGTTGATCCTGTCGCGGCCTTGGCACGCGAGGTCGAGGATGTGGTGCGCGCCTTTCTTGGCAGGAACAACGAGGGTTGGCCGTTCTCCCTCTTCACCTTTGCCGTCGCCACTCATCCGGCAGACGGCGCGACCGCTCAGCCCGATAGCATCTTCAATGCCCTGGAGGGCATGAATGCCGCCGATCAGCATACCCGTCTGACGGTTGCGATCCCCGACGCGCCATCAGCGAGCCCGTTGCCGAAGCCCGAGGACGCGTTTTGCGCCATTACCGGCGTCCTGCCGGCAGTCGTCACCCGTGGTCGCCAGAGGGAGCGGCGATCGAAAAGCGCCGATGCGCGCAAGCAGGTTGGGCGTGAGCAGAAGGGCAACTTCTATGCGAACGAGCTTGCCCGTCTGCTGGAGGGGGCAAGAGAGGCGGAACAGGAAAAGCAGCCGCTACGGGATGTCCTCGATCGTTTGAGCACCAGTGGCTACAGCTTCGCGTCCAGTTTCGAAGATATCATCGACGACCCGAAACCCGAAGGTCTTCCGCCCAATTTGCGAAACAAGCTGGCTGTCGTCTCGCTGGATGGTAACAACTTCGGCCGCCTGCGGCGCGCCCGCATGACGAAAGATTTGAGCGAGCTCAAAGACTTCAGCGGAACGCTCGAATGGAAACGCGGTTTGTTGCTCACGAACTTGCTGGATTGGATGATTACGACCCCGGGCATGCGCCGCAGCGGCGGCGATCCCGACGCTGACGACGGCGATACCGGCACAACAACGCGCCTGCGCTTCGAAACGCTGCAGTGGGGCGGTGACGAGATGTGCTTCGTCCTACCGGCTTGGTACGGCTGGGAATTCATCGATCGGCTGCGCGAAGGGCTCGATGGATGGATCATCCCCGGCGAAACGAAGCCACTCAGCCATTCGATCGGTCTCGTCTTCGGCCATTACAAGGCGCCGATCCGCGAGCTGAGCCAGGCCGCCGCCGACCTCTCGGCGCTTGCCAAGGACAAAGGCCCCGACGGTAAGTCCCGCGCCGCGGAGACGGTGGTGCAGGCGATGGCCCTGGAGGGGATCGATCATGCCGAGCTCGACATTGAAAGCCTGCGCAGCCGGCTTTTCCCGGCGGCACCGTCGCCGGCAGCATTCTCGGTCCGCGCCGCGAACTGGGGTGATCTGACGAAGATGTTGGTCAGCGTTCGCGACAACATCGGCATCAGCCAGATCCACCGCCAGTATCGCGAAGCGGTACGCAAGGGATTGCTCGACGCGGCAATGACTGGCGATGCAGAAAATCATGTAACGAAAATGATCGAAGCATTCGGTCGCCTCTATCCCAAGCAGAAAGACGAGAGTGAAAGACTTCTTGCCAGCGATCTGCTCGGCAAGTCCCCGCACTTAATTGCCCCGGGTTCCAACCCGCCACCGGGCAAACCTGACCATCCGCTGATCCCTCTATTCCATGTCACGCTGCTGCAGGACTACATCGCCCCACTCGCAGAGGAGAGCCGGTGATGAGCAATCCTGAACTTGTCCTCGGCTGGCGAGTGCCGGTCACTATCACGCTCAAGAGTCCGTTTGTCACCAAGGGGTTGCAGGCAGCCAACACCGCGATCGACACCCCGCTCGCCCGCGAAGCGAAGGCCGAGGGGCAAAAGGGCCGGCCGGTGCTCCCCGGCTCCCTCCTGCGCGGCACTGTTCGGGACGCGTTAGAGACAATCTGCGCGCGCCTGGCCGGGGACCTCGAGATTGACGGAACCGCGCGCCCATTGGGCAAGGACATCGCCGCGCTGTTCGGCAACCCAAGTCCACGGGCGAAAGCAACGACTGTCGGCACCGCGGCGGGAGTTGAGGCCAACACACCCGATCGCGGCCTGCTCGATTTCCCCGACCTCGCCACCGATGAGCCCGAACCGGACATCGCCACCCGCGTCGAGCTTGACAGCAGCGACGGTACCCTTACCCGCGTCAAGATCGATAAAGTGCGTGGCTCGGTTGAACACGGCCACCTCCAGGTCATTGAGCTACCATGGCCGATCGGCATGCCGGTGACATTCACGGGCGATGTCTGGCTCGCAGCGGGTGCTGTCGAGCCAAACCGGGCGCGAGCGCTTCTCGAAAAAGCGCTGCGGCTGATTCCGGCACTGGGAGCCATCAAGTCCAGCGGCTTTGGCGAAGTCGCTAAGTGCAGCGTCGGCGAGCCGGTGGAATGCAAGGCTTCCCCGCATCGGTGGCAGGAGGATAAGGCTCCGCTTCCGAACACCGCCATGCACATTGCCATCGCGCTCACCCTCGATCGGCCCATTCTGGTTTCTGCCACGCGCGCCGCCGAGAACATCTTCCGCGGTAGCGAGGTGATCCCCGGCGGCGCGATCAAGGGCGCGCTCGCTCGTGTGATTGCCGACAGCGGCTGGGATGATGCCGGCATGCAGGCGCTTCTCAGCGAAATGACCATCACCCATGCGTTTCCGCTGCCGCGGGCGCAAGCGACGGCAGACAAGCCTGTGCCCAGCGCGTTCGTCCCACCGCTTTCGCTGGTGATGGCTGGCCAGCCGTCAAAACCGGCCGATATTCTGCTGCAGCCCGGCCCGCCCGGCCTTCTGACCCAAGGCGGCAAGCCGCAGTCGTTGCGTTTCCAGGTCGACTGGAAAGGCAAAAAGGAGCGACGCGAAGCACTCGCCCACGCCGGCCTAGGCATCAATCAGCCACCGCGCGATGTTCGCACGCATACCGCCGTCTCGCGCGAATGGGGGACATCTGCCTACCAGGAGCCTGATGAGCCTGGGGGCGAAGGCGCCGGGCTGTTGTTCTCCACGAGCGCGGTGGTGCCAGACGGCTTTCTCTGGGTTCTCCGCATTGCTGCGCGAGCCGAGTCTGAGCACCTTGCTCGCCTGCGCGGCCTTCTCAAAGCGGGTTTGCCCGGCATCGGCAAGACGGGAGCAGTTGCGACCGCCGAGTGGATCACAACGATCGCCCCGCCCTCCGGCGCCGCGCTGCAGGCGGACAAAGGTGTCGCCGAAAGCTACGCGATCACCTTGCAGACGCCAGCCTTGCTCAACGACATTGATGGCCTGCGCGCCGGCCGTTCGCTTGCGGACGATTATGCAACGTATTGGCAGGGGCTTGGCTACCGGCTGGAGCGCTTCTTCGCCCGGCAGCGGCTGATCGGCGGTCACTTGGCACTGCGTTATCCGCCGCATACCGATCGGTGGGATAACTACCTTCTGAGCGAGCCTGGCTCGGTGTTCCTGGTCACGCCGCTCCCCAGTACTCCTGCTCATCCGCCGGCCGAGCTTGCGGCCTTCGGTCTGCCGCTGAACCAAGCCTTCGCCAGTGCCACGTGGCGCACCTGTCCGTTCCTGCGTGAGAACGGCTTCGGTATGGTCGCCTTCAACGTTGGCAAGCCCGGCAAACGGCGAAAGGACCTTGAGCCTTGGGTCCAGAATCCGGTGACGGAGGCCGCCTGAGATGTTCGCTGATCGCTTCGAGATCACAGGGACCCTGACGCTTGACTCTGCCCTCCACATCGGCTGCGGCAACATCCTGCCAAAGCGCGAAACGGACAGCGCGGACGCGGCTGAACCCTCGCTGAGTTTGGTCTGCCGCGCAGAGGGCGGTAGGCCCATCATCCCCGGCACCAGCCTGAAGGGTGCATTGCGAGCGCTACTGCCTGACCCACGACTAGGCGCGGAGCTGTTTGGCATGATCAGCGAACATCGCGAGGAGGCGGGTCAGATCGGCCGGCTGTGGCTTCGACCGGCGCCCTGGGTTTCAGGTCCAGACGACAGAGCGCTCAAGGACCTTCGCCGCGCCGGCGATCGCGCCCGGCCGGATGCCTTCACTCGCGCCCGGACGCGGATCGACCGCGTTTCGGGAACGGCGGAGGAACACCTTCTGTTTAATGCCGAGGTCCTGCCTCCCGGTGCGACCTTCACCTTCAACGCACTGTGGTTTGTCGATGATGCGGCCCAACCATCCCAACGTGAGATGGATAACCTTGTGACCGTGCTCCGGCTGCTAACCGGGGGCATAAGCCTCGGGCGCGGCAGCCGCACAGGTGATGGTCGGCTGCACCTTCTCCCGCAGGGCCTGAAGCTCACTGGCCTCCGGCTGTGTTCCGATACCGGCGAACTGATCCCGATCGACACCGCCACAGCAGACGCCGTGACCCATCGCGTTTATCAGGCGATGACGCCGCCAGCGGCGACTGTGGAAGCGGGCGTAAAGACGCTGCGCTTCGCCTGCGACGGGCCGTTTATCAGCGTCAAGGAGCGTCAGCGCGGCCGGGTTGCCCCGGGGCAAAAGGCGAAGCCGATCGAGCCGCTCTGTTGTGATGGCAAGCCGATGCTTTGGCCGACGTCGGTGCTGGGAGGGCTGCGCGCCCGTGCCGCTTGGCTCGCCGAGCGGGAGCGGCTGCAGGAGTATCTGCGCAAACACGACTACGCGCCGGGACGGTCGGCCAATGCAGATCTCGACGACCGCAATCGCGTCGTCCGGACGCTCAAGGACGTCAAAGCCCTCTCCTCCGTCGAGCGGCTGTTCGGCGTCACCGGCTGGCGCGGCCGCCTCGCCATCCGTTCGGTCAAGTGGGTCAGCGGCGTTTACGATGACGATAGCCCGGCGCTCACCAGTGTCAGCATCGACCGCTTCACGGGCGGCGGCCGCGACGGCGCGCTCTTTACCACCAAAACGGTGCTGGATCCGGTGTTCGATGTCAGCCTTGCAATCGAGAGGAGCGACTGCTTGACGCCAGCCGATCACGACCTGTTCGAGCTGCTGATCGAGGATCTGACGGCGGAAGGAAACGTTCTCTTCCTTGGCCACGGCGCCGCCAAGGGCTTCGGCTGGTTCACCGTCACGGAGACCGCCGCCACAGGGGGAACAGTCAATGCCAACTGATCGCACCCAGTTCATCGCCGCGGCCAACAGACGCCAGCTCTGCGCGCCCTATAACTTCGTCCGCCTGAACGAGAATGTTCTGCCGTCCCCCCTTGGCGCCGATCCAAACCGCAGCAAGCCGCTGCCGAAGGGCTTATGCGGTGAGATCACCGTCCGCTGGCATGTCGAGACGCCGCTGCTGGTTGGCGGCAAGGAGAACGATCAGCCCTTCCGCCTGAGCAAGGACGGCCCGCCGGTAATCCCCGGCGCCAGCCTGCGCGGCATGATCCGCAGCGTTCTGGAAATCGCGAGCTTCTCCCGGCTCAACTTCGTCGATGACGGCCACTTCGCCATTCGCGACTTCAGCCATGCGACCTGGAAGGACCACGGCCAGCTTGGCATCGGCCAGCGTCCGCGCGCCGGCTGGCTTTCCTGGAAGCGCGAGGAGAAGACCGGGAAGGACAAGTATTGGCTGACGCCCTGTGACTGGCGGCCGGTGCCGATCGATCGCTTGTGCAGGCAGCTCGGCCTCGCCGACGAGAACGTCTGGCACGACGAGATATTGCGCCTTCGCCGCCAGCGTCTGGCGAGCGCGGGACTTGCCGGCGACGATATCGACCTGGCCCCGTTCGGCATCTTGAACGCCGAAGGCACGCTGGTGGTTACCGGCAAAGCCGTACGCAACCAGACTCTGGACGTGGACAAGCACGCTGAGGCAGCATTTTTCGACGATGGAACGACCAAGGAGCCTATCGGCCCCAAGACCTTCGCTCGCTTCGATTGCTGCCAGCACGTCGACGGCAACGACGTCAAAGAACCGGACGCTGAGGCCAACTGGTCCTATTGGAGGCCGCGGTTGCTCCGGGGCGAGCGGGTGCCAGTCTACTTCGTGGGCGAGCTTGCGAAGGCGAACGACCCACAAGGCCGGGCCGCCAAGGCGGGCGAGTTCTTCATGTCGCTCACCCGTTTTCTCAAGGTGCCCTACGATCAATCGATCCTTGAGCTAGCGCATGCCGTGCAGCCAGTGGGCGACGACGATCCGCTTGATCTCTGCGAGGCCTTGTTCGGCTGGGTGCCGCCGGAGACGGATCCGGATCAGCCCCCATCGCAGCGGGAGCGCCGCGCCCGCGCCTGGGCCTCGCGCGTGTTCTTCCGTCATGCCGAGCTTGAGAATGACTCGCCGCCGATTGGGGAGGTAAAGCGCTCCGGCGTCACCATGAAGCCGCGCGCCTCGTTCTATCCGTTCTACCTCAAGCCAAAGCCGGCTACAGACGTCCAGCATCCGGTTGATTACTCCAACCCGCGTGCCATCCTGGCTGGGCGCAAGCGCTACCCGCCGCGCGATGCCGCGGCCGCGCATTTGCCGCAGCCGCCGGACGAAGCCCGCGCCGGCAACCTCTCCAACGAGCTCACCTTTCTCGCCGCCAGCCCACAGCGGCCGCTCACCTTCGTCTCCTGCGCATTCCGACGATCGCGACCACCCGTTCCGATCGATCGCGACCACCCGTTCCGGACGATCGCGACCAGTGTGGCGCGGGGGTAGTGGCGCCGTTGGACGTTGATGGTGATGTCAGTCTCCGGTGGTTTGGTCAAGCACGGCGGAGGCCGTCCCGGTAGTCAATAGGAGGGACCCGCGCGCGACGCGGAGTGCCCTTACGGCCGACGCAGCGGCGCGCGCGGGAGGTTCCTGTTGACCCACCGGGGCGGCCGGTGAACTGGGCAGGGCGATCATTTCCGCTCTCCTTTTTGTGGCATGGTTGGCAGATTTGCGATCCCGGGGGCTTGCGCCGGGGCCGGTCGGGCCTCGGATCCGGTCGGTTCATTGGCTTTGAGCTTGCGCATGGACGGCCCGTCCAACTCCAGCCGATCAGCGTTGTGGACGATGCGATCGAGGATGGCGTCGGCGAAAGTCGGGTCGCCGACGACGTCGTGCCACTTGTCGAGCGGGAGCTGGCTGGTGATGAGCGTCGAGCCGCGGCCATAGCGGTCCTCGACGATCTCCATCAGATCGCGGCGCTGGTTCGGGGTGAGCCGGTCCGGGCCCCAATCGTCGAGAATCAGCAGATCGGCTTTCACCAACGTGCGGAAGAGCCGCGCGAAGCGGCCATCGCCGTGGGCGAGCTCCAAATCGGCGAACAGCCGCGGCACGCGCGCGTAGTAGACGGTGTGGCCGTCGCGGCAGGCTTTCTGCGCCAGCGCGCACGACAGCCACGACTTGCCGACGCCGCACGGCCCGGTGACGAGCAGATTGCGATGCTCGGCGATCCAGCGGCCGGCGGCGAGCTGCTGGAAGAGGGCTTTGTCGAGCCGCCGTGGCGTGCGGTAGTCGACGTCCTCGACCGACGCCTGGCTGTGACGCAACTTGGCGCTGCGCAGCCGGCTGTGGAACCGCTTGGTGTTGCGGTTGGCCACCTCGCGGTCGAGCAGCAGCGCCAGCCATTCGGCGTGATCCAGGTCCTTGGCGCTGTCCTGGGATTGCAGTTCGGTGAACGCCTCGGCCATGCCGTCGAGCTTCAATGTTCTGAGCTGGTCGATCGTGGGATGCATCAGCATTGCGGGTCGTCTCCTCAATGGAAGTAACGGGGGCCACGGATGTTGTCATGCGCGATCGCC
>JBATPX010000068.1:0-1965 GCA_049291695.1 Defluviicoccus sp. | reverse complement strand
CCGCGCCGCCCGATGGCATGGCGCCGGGAACGCCGTTTGGCACCCGGATCCGGGCGCTGCTGCTCTACTGGCACCACAGCCACCACGTCGGCTTCGCGCGCCTCGCGCAGATGATGGCCGAGCTGTTTGGGCTGAAGATCTCCGAAGGGGCGATCGCCAACGCCTTTCGCGGCGCCGAAGCGTCGATGGCGGCCGAATGCGCGGCGATCAAGGAGACGCTCACGGCGGCGCGGGTCATCGCGTCCGACGAAACGACCACCCGCATCAACGGCACCACCCACTGGCAGTGGGTGTTCGTCTCGGCCAAGGCGGTGCTGCACCAGATCGCGCCCTCGCGCGGCAAGGCCGTCGCGCAGGAGGTGCTGGGCGGTCATCGGCCCGGCGTGTGGGTCTCCGACCGCTACGCCGGCCAGCAAAACCTGGCCGAGACGCATCAGGTCTGCCTCGCCCATGTGCTGCGCGACGTCCAATACGCCATCGATTGCGGCGATACGGTGTTCGCGCCGCGGCTGCGCGAACTCTTGCGCTGGGCCATCCGGATCGGCCGCCGACGAGAGACGCTCAAGGACACCACGCTGCAGCACTACCACGCCTGCGCTGAGCGGCGTCTGGACGCGCTCGTCACGCTGCCGGCGGCGCACCCCGCGGGGTGCGACCTGCAAACGGCGGTCAAGGCGTGGCGGACCAAGTTCTTCGTCTTCCTGCAAGACCGCGAGGTGCCGTCCACAAACAACGTCTCCGAGCGGGAAATCCGCTCGTCCGTGATCTTCCGCAAGGTCACCGGCGGCTTCCGCTCCGAGTGGGGTGCGCACATCCATGCCGGCTACCGCTCCATCACCGGCACCGCCAGGCTGCACGGCAAAACCGCGCTCGAAGCCATCGGCAACCTCCTCACCGGCCCCCCACAACCCACCCCGGCCACCTGAAAAAGCCAGCCGCCTGAGTAGTTACAACCCTGCAGGGAATCCCCAAAAGCACTCTTCCGTTCCGGTCAATCCGCTAGAGTCCGGGAACTCCAACCTTTGCATCACTTACCACAGCACCAGACACGCGCGCCTCGGCGAGCAAGGCCACTATGGCGGCGCAATGATGCGCAATCCCGAACTCCACGATCCTATTCAACGTCTCCCGGTACTCAATGCGCGCGTCCTTGTATTCGAAGATCTTCGAGGCGAGAATTCGCGAGCTTCGATTCCCGATCGTGATACCAACAACCTTTGGACCATTGTGGTAAGTCAGCACCGGACTACCCGACATCCCCTCGAGGACAGCGTACGGCAGGGTAATAGAAGCTTCCGCAGTAACAGCTCACGGGGTTGGCGTTTTTCGGTATTTTTCGCTTGCGCGGGCGGCGCGAATCTGACTCAACGTATGAGTGACTCCGCCATTTCGATACCGCCTGAGCGAGAGAGAGAAGGACGCGCTGCTGACCGAGCAGGCGGCGCTGATCGATCGGCTGATGGCGCGCGTTCAGGCCCTCGACGCCCGGGTAGCGGAACTGGAAGCGCTGCTGGTGCGGCCGAAGAAGACGTCCAAGAACAGCCATACGCCGCCGTCGCAGGACCAGAAACCGGGTGGGGGTGCGGGGAAGAGCGAGGCGAAGGCGCGCAAGCCGCGGCCGTCGCGGCCCGGTGTCACCCGCCGGATGAGTGATCAGCCCGACGATACGGTCCAGCGCTTCGCCGCAGCCTGTCCAAACTGCGCGGCCGACGTCTCGGGTGCCAGGCAACGCCGGCGGCGCTGCTACGAGCACATCGACATCCCGCCGATCCGCCCGCACGTCACCCGGATCGAGCTTTATGGCGGACGCTGCACGCGCTGCGGCAAGCGCTATTGCGCCGCGCCGCCCGATGGCATGGCGCCGGGAACGCCGTTTGGCACCCGGATCCGGGCGCTGCTGCTCTACTGGCACCACAGCCACCACGTCGGCTTCGCGCGCCTCGCGCAGATGATGGCCGAGCTGTT
>JBATPX010000067.1:0-22259 GCA_049291695.1 Defluviicoccus sp. | reverse complement strand
TCTTGGAAGATCCAACGGACGGGGCACCAAGCTCACCCACGGGCTTCAAGGCCCCAGGGGGACGCGGGCTCCCGTCCGTCGTCAGCCTCGCCGGCTCAGCGCCAGCCGGCAAGTGAGAGATACAAGGGGAGCCGGGTTGGGGCGGACGGCTGATTGAGGTCAGGCCCGCGAACGGACGGCCGGTGCTCCCTGCGCACTGTCCACGTCTGCGGCGGAGCGGTCGGGCGCGGTGGTCGGCGGCAGCACCTGCGGTTGCCTGCCATGATTGCCGCCCGTGCGCCACCGGCGGCTTGCCCGTTTGCGCGTGTGGCTCAACCGATGCGCGCGGATGGCCTCGGCAGCCGCCAGCACCCCCAATGCCAGGAAGACGGGTTTGCCGAACAGGAGCGTCGCACTGACCTGCTGATGCAAGAGCGCTCCGGTCGCCATCCCGAGGAACACCATCGACGGAATCGCCGTTCGCGGTTCACTAACCTGACGAACACCAAACACGAGAATCGTGCCCACCATCGCCACAAAGACGATCAGCGTTACGATGCCGCCTTCCGCCCACATTTCGAGGATCAGGTTGTGGGCGAAGGCCTCCTCGTTGACACGCTTCAATGTTGCCATCTTAACGCCGTTCAGGCCGACGCCCAGGATGGGTTGTTCGCGGATGAGATCCCACACCACGCCCAAGATGTGTTCGCGGCTTTCCGAGAGGTCACCGGTGATTTCGTTGGCTTCCGTCGGCCAGATGTTGTTGGCGATCGAGAGCACAAAGTGGCGCAGGCGGTCGTTAATCGTTTCCGGCTCGAGCGTCGCCACGATCTCGCCGATGCCGACCATCGTTCCACCGACGATGACCAGGACGGCGAATACGCCCGCAAACCCGAGCATCAACGATTGGCTGGCCAGCCGCCGCCAGGTGCGAAAAGCCAGGAACAGTACCGTCGCCCCGATCACCGAAACAAAAATGCCGCGCGTTCCGTTCAGGTTGGCAGCGTAGACCAGGCCAAAAAAAGCGCCCGTTGAGAGCACCCAGTCGAGGATGCGCAGCGACCGCCATGACCATTCCCTGTCCGACAGCATCCAGAACACGGTGAGGCACAAGGCGGTGCTCAACGACAGGCCGAAGCCGACGGGATTACCGTCTTTGATCGCCGTGCGTGTCAGGTGACCGTCGTGCGTAGGCTCGGCGACACTCGAGAACAAGAGCGCCAGCACAACAAATGAGATGACGAACGGTACCATGAACTTCTTATAGGATTCCGTCCGACCGAAGAACGCGCGTGGCGCCAGGTACGTACCGGCAATCGCGACCAGGAACGTCGACACTTCGATCGCGCCGACCGCGGGATCAGGCGAACGCAAAACCATCATCAGGAAGCAGACGGAAAACAGCGCGAACAGCAGGTCGATAGCGTGCAAGCGCAGGCGTTGCTTGATCGCCAAGTGGAGCACGGCGAAAAACGGCAACAGCGTGATCAGAACAGCGCTGATCCACTCACTGCCGCCGAAGTATTCCTTATAATTGTAGGAATGCAGCGAGAGGGCGCAGATGAAAGCGGGCCGAAAGATCCCCAGCACGCCGCTCGCCACCGCGTATAACAGGAAAACCAGTTCCATTCTGAACGCTCAGTCGACAACAACAAGCCGAACGCGCGCCTGCGGTCTTAGGCTTGCCGACGCGGCCAATACCACAAGCGACCGATGCCGCCAAGGGCGGTGACTACCTACTTGGCATAATACGTGGCAGATTCGCCGCTCGAACTGAGCCTTGCGATCTTCGGCGGGAGCCGTTGCGGGGCCGTAATCCTTGGCCAGGAACGCCGCGATATCCTGCAGCAAGGAGGTCTTAATGGGGCGCGAACCCATGGCCTCGGCCTCGCTCAAGATCCAAGCTTCGCCCTGCGGCTGCCTTGCGACCGCCCGCTTGAAATCGACCACCGGCTCGATCCCGCTCTTGCTCTCCCGTCTCCGGCAGCTTCCGCCAACGAAAGATCCCCGCTTTGGGAGTGGCGTCGCTCCAATTCGGACAGTCTATCGCTCACTCACGTCGTTCGCGTCAAATCCAAACCACTCGTACGCGGGTGAGAATAAGGATATGGCCGCAAACTCTGGCATTGCAGATCATAGACGGCTGGCGCTATAGCACCAAAATCCGCCTCGGCTTTCTACCCCCTTTCAGGGATAGGGGCAGAGATCGGGATGGCGAAACTGCTTCGCAAGGGCCAAGCCCTGCCGCTGATAAGACGATCCGATGGGGATCCCATACAACTTATCAGGTGTTTCTGTCATCCGCTCATAAACGAGCCGCCCCACCAGCTGCCCGTCGCGCAAAACAAACGGCACTTCGAAGGACCGGATCTCGAGGACGGCTCGTGAGCCACTGCCCCCAGTCGCGGCGAAGCCGAAGCCAGGATCGAAGAAGCCCGCATAGTGGACACGAAATTCCCCCACCCGGGTGTCGTAGGCCCGCATCTCGGCAGCGTGATCGGGCGGCACGATTACCGCTTCCTTCGAGGCGAGGATATAGAAGTCTCCGGGATTCAACACAACGGCGCCGTTCGTGTCGGCGCGAACGGGCTCCCAGAAGTCGCGCGCCTGATAATGGTCGATCAGGCTCAGGTCGATCAGGCCGGTATGGCGCCTGGCCCGCCAGCCGACAATGCCGCCGCCGGTCCCGTTTGAGAGATCGACCGTGACGGCGATCCCCTGGTCGATGTCGGCCGCACCCTCGGCGGCATCGACAATGCGCACTTCGCGCTGCAGCCGTTTCAGCATGCCGTCGCCGGTATCGGCCACACCCCGCCGCAACCGCAGCTGGCTGAGCCTGCTGCCGCGGCGGACGACGATGGAGAAGGTGCGAGGGCTGATCTCGGCATAGAGCGGACCCTGGTAGCCGGCGGGCACTTGGTCGAACACCACGCCATGATCGGCGATCAGGCGGGTGAAGACATCAAGGCGTCCGGTCGAGCTCTTCGGATTGGTGAAGCCGGAGAGCCGGCCCTTGAGGTTCAGGCTCTCCATCAGCGGCACGATGTAAACGCAGCCTTTCTCCAGCACCGCGCCAGCCCCTAGGTCGAAGCGATGCATGCCGAACTCTGCGATGCGTTGCAGGACGGTGGCTCCGCTTCCGGGCAAAAAGCTCGCCCGCACCCGGTACGCGACTGCATCGAGGCGCAGATCAAGGCTTGCCGGCTGGATTTGATCTTCGCCGATCGGCTCGATGCCGGCAATCGCACCCGCCGCGACCAGCGCCCGGATCTCTTGCGACGGCAGAAGTCCGCTGCTGCGGGCTGCCGAGGCTCCCCGCTCGGCTTCCGCTGCCACTGGTTGCGGCGATGGCGTGCTGTCTTCGTCGCGCGTCCCCATCGATCCTCCCTGCCGGCAGGAAGCAAGGCCCTCCGGCACCGTGATGCCGGCGCACGTCCTATCAGCAAGCCTCTGCGGCGGCAATCGCGACCCGCCGTGCGTGGGTTGCGGAGCGGAAGCGCTTGGCCCTGGCGGCGGCGAGGGAGTACAGTCCGCCGCCGCGATTGGCCGCCCCCCAGTCTGTTAAGGAAGCACGCCCGTGAGTGTCGCGACGAAACCGAAGCGCATCACCTGCCCCCAGATCCGCGCGATGAAGGGGAGCACGCCGGTCGTCTGCCTGACCGCCTACACCTCGCTCACGGCGGTCCTGCTCGACGAGAACGTCGATCTGCTGCTGGTCGGGGACTCGCTCGGCATGGTGCTTTACGGCATGGAAAGCACGCTCGGCGTCACGCTCGACATGATGATCGCGCACGGCAAGGCAGTCATGCGCGGCTCGCGCAAGGCCTGCGTGATTGTCGACATGCCGTTTGGCACCTACCAGGAGTCGAAGGAGGACGCGTTCCGCAATGCCGCCCGGGTCATGAAGGAGGTCGGCTGCGCCGGCGTCAAGCTCGAGGGCGGCACCGAGATGGCGGAGACAATCCGCTTCCTCACCGAGCGCGGCGTGCCTGTGCTCGGCCACATCGGCCTCCTGCCGCAGTCGGTCAACACCGCAGGCGGCTTCCGCTCCATCGGCCGCGGCGAGAAGGAAGCGGCGGATGTCATCGCCGACGGTCACGCCGTTGCCGAGACGGGCGCCTTTGCGACCGTCATCGAGGGGACGGTCGAGCCGGTCGCGGCACAGATCACTGCGGCGCTGCCGATCCCAACCATCGGCATCGGCGCGTCGCCGGCCTGCGACGGCCAGATCCTGGTGACCGAGGACATGGTCGGCCTGTTCTCCGAGTTCCAGCCGAAGTTCGTCAAACGCTACGCCGAGTTGGGCCGTGGCATCGCCGAGGCTGGCAAGGCCTACGCCGATGATGTCCGCGCGCGGCGCTTTCCCACGCTGGAGCACTGCTTCGGGACGCGCCAGGCGCCGAAGGCGCCAACCTGAGGCAGGGTGCGGTGCGGGACAGCGCGCAAACGACGAGGGGACGGCCATGATCGTCATTCGCAGCATTGCCGACCTGCGGGCGCAGCGCGCGGCTTGGCGCACGGCCGGCGAGATGGTGGGGTTGGTGCCGACCATGGGGGCGCTGCACGCCGGCCATCTGTCGCTGGTCGAGCGGGCGCAAGCGTTCTCGACGTTGACGCTGGTCACTTTGTTCGTCAACCCGACCCAGTTCGCCCCGGGCGAGGATTTCGATCGCTATCCCCGCGATGAGCCAAGCGATCTCGCCAAGCTGGAAGCCGCCGGCGTCGCGGCGGTGTTCGCGCCCGAAGTGGCGGAGATGTATCCTGAGGAGAGCCTGACCCGCGTCAGCGTGCCGCAGCTGGGCGACATGCTGGAGGGCGAATTTCGCCCCGGCTTCTTTACCGGCGTCGCCACGGTCGTCGCCAAGCTCTTGATCCTCACGCAACCCGATGTCGCCTTGTTCGGCGAGAAGGATTACCAGCAGCTTCTGGTCATCCGCCGCCTCGTGGCCGATCTGCATATCCCGGTCACGATCGAGGCCGGGCGGACGATCCGGGAGCCGGACGGCCTCGCGCTCTCCTCGCGCAACGCCTATCTTTCGGCGGATGAGCGGCGGATCGCGCCTTCGCTCTATCGCGTCATCAGCCGTCTCGCCGCCGATGTCGCTGCCGGCGCTGATGACGGCGCGCGCACCGAAGCCGCCACCACAGACCTCAAGGCAGCCGGCTTCAGCCAAGTCGATTACGTCACCGTGCGCGACGGCGAAACGTTACAGCCGTGGACGGACCGCAGGCGGCGCGGCCGTGTGCTGGCGGCGGCTTGGCTTGGGCGGACGCGGCTGATCGACAACGTTCCGGTGCCGGACCTGCCAGCGTAAGCGATCCCCGGCCGCGCCGGCGCTCAGCCGCTCGCGGGCTTGGCCGGGTCGCGGTCCCAGGGGAAGTCGATCCAGACGTCCTGGGCGACCTCGCGCACGAAGCTGTCGACGAACGGCCGGCCGGCCGGCTTGACGTAGAGCGTTGCATAGTGCGCCCGCGGCAGCATCCGCCGTGCGGCCTCGGCGGTGGCACCGGAATCGGCGACGTCGTCGATCAGGAGCCAGCCGGCGCCGTCGCCGAGTGCGGCCGGCGCCGCCTTGACGACCTCGACCGGTCCCTTGATGCGGCCGTCGTAGCTGGCAAGGCAGATCGTCTCGATCGCGCGGATGTCGAGCACGCGGGCGATAACGGCGGCCGGCACCAGGCCGCCGCGGCTGATGGCGACGATCCCGGCCCAGGGCCCGAGCGGCTTCAGCCGCAGCGCGAGATCGGTCGCCTCGCGGTGCATCTCGTGCCAGGACGAGGAGTGAACCTTGTTCGCCGTCGCAAGCCCGCCCATCGTTCCACCTCCGCCGATCGGAATTGACGACGCGCGGGCGGCCGCCGGGGCCGATAACGATGCTGCTGCCGCTGCCGCGCTGGCGATCCCCTTTAGCATGCCTTGGTGCCGGCTTCGAGCCCGCTTGCGCTGTCGCCTTGCGCTTGCGGCCAGCCCCTGCATTGGAGTAGTGTCCCTTTTTCTGCCGCCGCAGCGGTCGTGCTGCGGCTCTACCAGTGCGCCCGTAGCTCAATGGATAGAGCATCTGACTACGGATCAGAAGGTTAGGGGTTCGAGTCCTCTCGGGCGCGCCAAATTCTTGACTGATATCAGTGCGTTAGTGGAGGCGCGACGATCTCCCCGCCAGGGAATCGCGCCCCTGTCAGCACTAAGTCAGCAGAAAAGAGCGAAATCACGCGTAATCGCGAGTAGCCGCTCTCCGATATCCCCGCCGGCCACGCTCTCGCTGGAGCAGAGGCCAACCATGAACTAACATTCATACTGGACCAGTCGCCAGGGGCCTGTCAGTCATGGCCTCGATAACTACCGCCCGCGCGGGTCACATGCGCTCCGGTCTTGCGCAGAACCAAGATGATCTCGCTGCCCATGGTGACGACCGCGCCGCGCTCCCGCATCTCCGGCGAGGCCGAACGGCCGAACCGATTGACGTGTCTGGGCGACCTCTTCTGACGGAGTCCGCGCGAGGTGCGATGGACGAGCTCGAATCCTCGCGTCTGGAGATGGTCGACCGTGAACTCGTCGAGTCGGACCCGGCGACCTCCGGTAGAACGGCGTCCAACGACGAGAACAGCGGTTCCTCCAGGCTTCATGCAATCCGCAATCGCATCCCATGCTACAGAATATTGCGAAAGAAACCGTGCGACGGCACGAGCCCGACGTCCATCGCGGGCTCCGGCCCAGTAACGATGAAGGTCGATCGCTTCCTGGCGCCCCTCGCCCGCGGCAGCACCACCGAGGCAGCGAGCGTCGATTTCTCCCCCTGTCGCGGCGAGGTGCTGTAACCCGTCGATCTGGGCGACGACGGAGAGGCACAAGGCAGACGCTGCGCCGTACTGCACCGTCGTCCGCGAGTCGCCGTAGGGCGGGGAGGTCAGGACGACGTCGTATAGACCGTGCGCGCGAACGGGGTGGTCTTGCGAGCGGAGGGCGACGACGGGACCTAGCGCCACATGGCTTCGGCCCGGCGCGATGCCTGCTCGAAGCAGCTCGGCCTCGCAGTATCGCAACCGCCGCTCGAGACGCTCCCAGGGGCAGGCCGAGAACCGCTCGCGTTCCTCGGACGTCCGTCGGTGGAGCTTCCATCCGCTCTGGCGAGCGAAGGAAACATCGCGAACTGTGGCGCTTAGAGCTGCCGCCACCAGGCGCCGTTCGGAATCCGGCACCTTCAAGGCGTTAATCCAGGCAACGATACGGCCGAGTTCGAGACGAACCTCTGGCGCGAACCACTCGACCTGCCTTCCCGAGGTCATCATGTCCACGCCGAAGAGAGCTTTACGTTTAGCAAGCCGAAGATCGTCGGCGATGCTTCCGAGCGCTCCGGGAGCCGAGCTGGAAAGTTTGGCCGTAGTCAGCAACCAGGCAAGCGGGTTCACGTCGACCCCGACCCGAACTGCGGCGCTTTCGGCGGCCGCAAGAAGCCGCCCCGTGCCACAGAAAGGGTCCAACACCTTGGCGCCCTCGGGCACGTAGCGCCGAACCAAGTCTAGCGCGAGCTCGTCGGCCACCATAGCAGGATACGGATGCAGGCGGCTCAGACGTGTTGATTCTCCCGAGATAGCGCCCACGTCGTAACGATCTCCTGGACTTGTCGCGCGCACTCATCGACAGTTCGGCCAGAGGTGTCAAGAACGCGCCGCGGCAAGTCGATCCCATGCTGCCCGAATTGGCGCCCGCGAAAGCTGGCGTCCTTGGCATCCACCCTGTTCAAAGCATCTGCGGAAAAGGTTGACCGGCCGTTGCGTAAGCGCGCGCGCTTCAAGCGGCAGTTGATGTCCGCCCGAAGCTCGATCAGGTTGGTCGATACGCCCGCGGCATCGAAGACAGCGTCGAGGAATCGCCCCTCGAGCATGCACCCGCCCTGATGTTCAACCGCCCAATCGACGGACGCGGCATCGACTACGCGATGGGCGTCGTCTGGCAGTTCGTCGATTGGTAGCCCGAGGTTCTTGGCCATCTGCCGAACGGCGTTGCCGCACGAGCGCAGCGGCAGGTCTAGGGCGGCGGCGGCGCGCTGCGCGAGCGTTGTCTTACCGGCATACGACGGCCCGAAGATGCAAATGATCATGGCTTTCGGAACACGCAGACGAACTCGACTGGGTCGCGAGCCGCGCGCTCGGCAACACGGCGGCGGGTGGGCGTACGAGGGACCGGTCCCCAGATGGTGGGCATAACCTCGGCGAAATCGGAAAGGATGCGCTGCGCGGTGGAGGGAAAGCGACGGGACTCGCCGAGGACGACGGCGCAGGCCGCGCCTGGCTTTAGCACGCGAACGATCTCGTCGCGGACTTGGCGTAGATTGGTCCCGTACTCAGCGGGCGCGCTCACTCTCCTCCGACGGAATCTGGCGCCGATCTCGTGCTCACGCTCCGCGTGTATAGACCAGCCCATCCAGGAATAAAGCAGACGGTTGGCATGGGTGTAGTCAATAACTCCGATGTAGGGCGGTGACGTCACCACGAGATCAATGCTTTCATTCGGCAGGGCGAGTGACCGGGCATCCTGCTTTACGACGACCGCGGCTGCCGCCTTCTCGTCGGGGAGAGCGGTGACGTCATCGAGAGCGAGCACACGCTGCCGGAAAAGTTTTATGGCATTGTGCGGGACGAGAAGGCGCGGCCGGACGTTGTCGGCGACCCAGCCCCAGTGATGGCGTCGGCGCCCTCCATTTGCTGATAGAGCGGCTCCAGGCGATGCGCAATCGAAGAGCACATCGGAGAATATGGCCTGGAGGACTTCGCGGGCTCGGGAGGAGTCGGCTACCTCGACCTGTTGCCAAAGGAAGCGAAGCTGGGCAAGCGTCTCGCGCGCGAACCAAGCCTCCAACTCCGCGTTGCCGCCCTCGCCCCCACATCCGACACGGTCAGTACGGCATTGATGGTCGAACGTGAGCTCTGCGAGTAGCGCGCGACGACGACGCCGGTCCAGAGCGCCATTGAGGAAAGCGATCTTGCCTCGGGTGATCATCATGCAGGCAGACATCCGATCGGATGCAATAACGTTGCGACCCAGTAGAATCGCTTCCACAGCAGTGGTGCCGCTGCCAACGAAAGGGTCGAGGATCAGGGCTCCTGGCGAGGACAGGACCTGAATCAGTGCCCGCGGTATCTGCGGGATAAAGTTGCCTGGAAACCAGTGCAGCGTGTGCACAGTGCCGGCTGCGGTTCCGGCGCTGGGAAAGTTCCAATCGATGCGATCGAGGCGCCGGACGGGATCGTCGCTCAGAACAGACATGCTTGCGATGCCTCGTCCGCTCTGGCGAGTTCGGACGCCGCGTGCGTGGCCACCGCTGCCGTACCAAAGGTGTCCGCGGCGAGCCTGAGGGCACGCTCAACCTGACGCGCGTCGAACGGCTCCCTCTTCGGCGAGCCGATCCCGAGCAGCCACTGTTTGGCGTCGTCACCGTAGGTGCGGCGGGTGCCGTCGTCATAGGCGATGGTGAGCCGTCGCTCGCGCTTGTCTTTTATACCGTAGGCGAAGCAGGGACGCTTTAGCGCCTCGCCGAGTACACGGGAGAAGGCCCGAAGCTCCGCGTAGTCGGGCCGATCGCCGCTCATCCAGTGTAGGGGCGTACTATCCCAGAGCTCGCCCGCAATCCAGCGCTCCGCCGTCTCGCGAATCTCTTTCGTCGGCGACCGCAACAGGAGCATGACGAACTCATGGTCAACGCAGCTCCAGTCCGCCTGGGTGAACTCGCCGGCCTCGTAAGCTCCGACGGCGGCCGAGAGCATCATGACCTTCCCGACGAAGTCTCTCTCAGCGAGCATTAGGAGGTCATAGACCTGACGGCGCCCGACGCGCCACGCTTCGATGTCCGGCTCGGCGCTCGCTCGGAACACGGGGCTCCCGTCGGCCAACACGCGCGCGATGGCGCGGGCGATCCGCACCGGCACGAGCCGGTCCACGTCTAGTCCGAGGTGGTAAGCCATGCGGAAAACATTGTCGACGTTGTCGAGGTCGATGTCGCCAGCGATGGTGCGGCCCCACCGCCCACGTCCACGAATGACCTCCATGATGTCCTTTAGGAGCTCCTCTGCGCGTGCGGCCCCGGCCACCCGCCTTGCCCAAGCGCGCAAGCCGCTCTCGCGCCCGACGAGAATCTGCATGTCGACGCCGCCGATCTCGGGCGCGTTCACGTTTGTCATGATTTCGCGCAGCCGCTTCTCGTGGTCGAAATGGGCGCCGACGTACTGGAGCGCCTCTTCAACGAGGTGCCCGAACGAGGTGATGGCCCAGTCGTGCAGTAGCGCGGCCCCACGGAAGACAAGAACGTCGTAGGACGTCATCCCGTGGCGAAACCCAACCTCGCCAGCGAGATGGGCAACGCCGATGACGTGCTCAAATCGCGAGAGATTGGCGATGGACGGCATGTCGATGGAGTCGATGTTCGACAGCCGCACATGGCGCAAACGTTGGAGTGTAGGCGTCCGGACCAAAGCGAGCAAGTTGTCATCAAATTCGACGGGACCGTAGAGCGGATCGAGAAAGGACTGACTGCGGTTGCTGGCGGTGCTCACGGGTTCGGTTCCTTCGCGGTTCCGTTGATCGCTTGCGCTGGGGAAGGCCTATCCGGACCGCGCTGGTCGGGAACAGCTCGGTCGGGAGACGACGCGCTTATCCGATCGGCAATCGCGGAGCAGGCGCGAAGGTCAAGTCTCATGCTTGCGTAGCCCTGAAGCATGCACCAGTCGGCGTCCGGCATCGAGGACTCCAGGAACACAGTGAACATCCCGTCCCACATCCGCTCGGAAGGCATCACGTGCCGCACGAAGATGCGGTATTGCTCCGGCGACTCGAGGTCGGTGAGCGCGTAAGTGTCCTCGTAGATCACAAGTGTCGGGCGGCGCGCCGAGTCAGCCATCTGCTCCTTGATCACGTTAAACGCCTTCGAAGACGCGGTATGCATGCCCGCATAGGTCATCTTCGACTCCACGCGAGTAATATCCAGGGATTCGAGCTCGAGGTCCTTCTTCGGGTAGATCGAGTCCAGGAATGCGAAGTGCGGCGAGTAAGCGTCGATCACGACGATGCGCTTCGTGTACTCGGGCCAGATCAGTGAGCGCCCTTCTAGGTGGCGCTTTACGTAGCCAACGAACTCGATGGGGTGACGGGAGGCTGTGAGGTACTGGACGGAGCAGCCTCCCTTTAAGAAGGCCTCCGCGAGCTGCGCGAGGAGCTTGTTGCCCTGCCCCTGGTGCTGGACGGCTAACGCGAGGGCCTGAGGCTCGAGTTCCTGACGGTTCTCGAAGTCCTTCCCGCCGGCATCTGACAAGATGTGGATGATCTCATGCTTGAGATCTGGCGGGATCGGGAGCGTGTTGTGGCTGTAGTTTCGCCGCCGGTCCTTGAGGGGCTTCCAGCGCCGCCAGTGCCGGATGACAGGTAAGTGCTTCGGGTGGAGAGAGTCGACAAAGTACACGGATCGGACTGCGATGCGGTAGACCCGTAAAGCCGAGAAGACGAAAGCCACGATTAGGAGCGCGACGCCCCCCTGGAGCACCAGTTGTTGATGCCAGGCCGGTAGCAGGACAGCAAACAGGCCCATGGCGGCCACGACGAGGCACATCAGGAAGATCGGGTACACCGCATTGATGATGTAAGGGGACTTCCGCTCACGCCCTACGAGGGTAAAGAGGCCGATGTGGAACGCGATGAGTCCTGCCGTCGCGGTCAGCAACGCCCACGGTGTGAGTGTCCCCGTCACCTGCGGCGCCATGGGGCCTCCCATCGGCGGGGCAGCCACTTGGGTTGTGACGGTTTGCGCCCCGGCAGGATCCGTCAGAGTCGTGACTGCGCCCACCAGTGCGACCATCAGGAGTACCGTACCCGATCTCATCGAAAGTCCCCGATGGTGCAACGTTCGAGGATGTCGATGCCGATCTCGTTCAAGCGGGCCAACGAGCTGTCGATGGCACGCTCCCAAAGCTCCACTTGGCTTCGCAGTTGGTCGTCCTGCAGGTGAACGTTCGTGACTTGACTTAGGCACTTCTGCTCCAGCGCCTCCGTGCTCAGCCCGAGTGCGGATAGTTCGCCCGTGGCGGCCTCTTTGGAGTCGATCTCGTAGACGGGGAGCTCTAGCGTGATGCCGTGCCGCCGGAGCACGGCAGCAAGCCGGGCGACCGCGAAGGGCGTCTGTTCCGGCCATTCACGCTGATAGCCAGCGTATCCGAACGCGAGGCGGTCAGCTCCGAGGGACCTTGCCAGCACGGCGGCCACTACGACATAGGCATGGTGGCACGGCAAGCAGGTTTGCTCGAAGAACGAGGTGTCCGTGCGCAATTCAATCGGCTGGCACACGTGCAGCCAGGGCGTGCCGCCATCCAACAGCCCGGCAAGCTCGCTCAGCCGTGCCTTCACCCATTCGATGCCGACCAGATGCGAGGACGATACCGTCGCAAGCGCCATGGGCGGACCGTTGCGCGCCATTCGCACGGCGGCCAAGGTTGAATCTCGGCCACCCGAGAACATCAGAAGCCGTGTCCGTCGCATAACCGTTGATCCGGGAAGAGCACGCCTGACTCCGCCACCGCGAGGACTTCCGAGTTGATATGGTTAGGCGTCCTCACGTTGATTGAGCCCGCTGCTGTTCATGTCGCGCCGGCCGCGCACCTGGCCGATTGCAATAGCGAGGCATTTCGGTCCGTGCTGTTGGCGCGCCGCGCTCGACGAAGTGCGTCTGGACGCAAGGTTCCCAGGAAGCTTGCATGATCGCCAATCATTAAGGATTCGGTGATCGTAAATCAACGCGGGCGGTTTGGCGGCGTCCTCCTGTGCGGTGTTGTCTTGGCTGACTTGGGTAGTTGTAGAGGAATTGGCTCGGTTGCGCTTCAGTAACGTATTGAATTAATTCTATATATTTAGTGATGGCGTGAGGGCGTGATGCCAAATATTCGCGGCAGTGCGCGGATTTTGATTGACGGTTATCCGAACGCGGTTGCTGTCAGACGGAATGCGTTCCGCTGCAAGCTTGAGATTGTCGTAGCGGATCGACAGCGGCACGCGAGAGTGTCAGGATTTTCGTGCGGGGCCGATATCATAACGCCAAGGTGAAGCTGTGTACTGCCCCGTAGTTATGAGACAAGCGGCTGCGGCGGCGTAACTGCTCACAACCTTGGCTTTCAGGATGTCAGTGAGGGTTCGAAGGTTCCGGCGAGGAGTTTGGCCGATGGAGTGCAGCGCGGTTTGGCCGTGGAGCTTGGCGGTGCCGGTGACGGAGCGGTAACCGGCGTGGATCTGGGCGCCCCAGTCCGAGCGGAAGCCGCCGGTGACTTTGCGGAACACCACCGATGGCCGGATTTCCCGCTCGCAGGCATTGTTGGTTGCCGGTACCCCCGGATCTTCGAGGAAGACGAAGAACTTCGTCCGCCAGGCCTTGACCGCGGTTTGCAGATCACGGCCGGCAGGATGCGCCGCGGGTGTGGCAACGAGCGTATCGAGGCGGCGCTCGGCGCGGGCGTGATAGGTGGTGAGGCTCGCCGGCCGCAGGGCGTCTCGCCGCCGGCCGATGCGAATCGCCCAACGCAGCAGCTCGCGCAGCTGGGGCGCGAAGACGGTATCGCCGCAGTCGATGGCGTACTGCACGTCGCGCAGAACGTGGGCGAGGCAGACCTGGTGCGCCGGCGCCAGATCCTGTTGGCCGGCGTAACGGTCGGACACCCAGACGTCGGGCCGATGCTCGCCCAGCACCGCTTCGGCCACCGCTTTCGCCCGTCGCGGCGCGATCGTGTGCAGCACCGCCTTGGCGGTCACGAACACCCAATGCCAGTGGCCGGCGCCGTCGATGCGGGCGGTGGTTTCGTCCGAGGCGATCACCCGGGCGGCCTTGAGCCGGTCCCTGATCGCCGCACACGCCGCCGTCATCGCTCCTGCGGTGCGGCGGAAGGCGTTGGCGATCGCGCCTTCCGAGATCTTGAGCCCGAACAGTTCCGCCATCATTCGCGACAGCCGCTCGAACCCGGCGTGATGGCTGTGGTGCAGATACAAAAGCAGCGCCCGGATCCTGGCGCCGAACGGCGTTCCCGGCGGCATGCCGTCCGGCGGCGCGGCACGGAAGCGGTGGCCGCAGGCGGCACAGCGCCCGCCGAACAGCTCGATGCGCGTCACCACCGGTGTGATCGGCGGCAGGTCGATGTGATCGTAGCGATGGCGGCAGCTCTGCCGCTGTCCCGAGACGTCGGCGGCGCAGTGCGGACACGCCGTCGCCAGCCGTTTGATCGTCTCGTCCGGTGCCTCGCTGAGCGGCCGTGCCGAACCCGGACGCGACGGTCGTGGCTTGCGCCGTTTGCCGTCCTTCCTGTCCCCGGTCCCGCCCGGCTTGCGGTCCTGCGATGGCGGTGTGTGGCTGTTTCCCGAGGTCTTCTTCGGCCGCGCCAGCAGCGCCTCGAGCTCCGCAACCCGCGCCGCCAGCCGCTTGATCAACGCCGCCTGCTCGGAAAGCAGCGCGTCCTTCTCGCGGTCGCTCAGGCGGTATCGAAATGGCGGAGTCACCCATACGTTGAGTCAGATTCGCGCAGCCCGTGCAAGCGAAAAATGCCGAAAGTGCCAACCCGGTGAGGAGTTACCGCCAATCGGCGGGTAACTGCGAATCCGCGCAATAGCGATACCTTGACCAGTACCCCCCTGACCCGACGCTAAATTCAGTTCGACTCAATATCCTGTATTGCTGGACGACACGTGGCGCCTCACTGAGCCATGGATATTCCCTTACAGCTGCTGGGTTACAATTTCTCGTGACAGAAAATAATGAATTTCCCTCATTTCGGACGCTGATATTGCAGTGAGGAAGATTGGCACGCGCAAAGTACCGACCAGCATAGAAATATAGACCATCGTACCACATGATCGTGGCGTTGGATGCGTCTCGACAGGCGACTTGACTGGATACATAAGCACCATGTTCTATTGGAAGTATGTTGGTTGGATTTACATGGCCAGTTGCGTGGCCAGGACTCGAGGGCGCCACGCCGCGAGCGATTAGGTCAGACCGTTGGGAAGGCGTCAGCACACCAGTTGCCTTTTCACCGCGCGATAGCTGGAAATCACGAATGGCCCTCCGCGTCTGCGACCCCATCAGCCCGTCGGCAGGGCCGGAATCGAAGCCCGACGCCGTGAGTGCATGCTGCACTTCCCGAACCGCCGGGTCAGGCTGGTCCGCTTGGACTTCTTTTTGTGGAAGTGGAGGAACCGGCGAAGAGGATACCGCCGGAGGAGGCGCCGGTTGGTGGGTGGATTCACGGCGGCCGTGTTCTAACGCCAACCATCCAACGACCGCAATGATAGCAACGACGATGACAGGGCCAGCGAACGATGAAGAGCCCTGCGCCGGGTTTCCCCCACTTCCGGCGATCGGTTGGGAAGTGCTGCTAGACGAGGCCTTCGCGTAGGTGGAAACGCGTACTCGTTCGCCGCCCAGTCCCAGGAAACTTCCACGCCTTTCCCAGCGAGTCTCACCAATTTCATTTCCGTCGGGGTCGCGCTCGACGCGGACGCTTTCACTGCCAATACCGAGAAAGCCGCCACGGTTCTCAATCTGCGAAGTGCTTATCTCGCTTCCATCAGACGAACACCTTACCTGCGTCGGCGTGCCACCAATTCCGAGGATACCACCGCGCTCTTCTTCGCGCTCATACGCAACCTCGCACCCATCATTATCGCGTTCGACGCGAACCGTTTCCGCTCCGATACCCAGGAAGCCGCCACGCTCTTCGGACCGAATTTCGCCAACCCTCGTGCCGTCTTCGTAGATGACTTCCTTCTCCCCCCCCCAGAGCGTGGTCTCTTTCCGCACCTCCCGTTCACTGGCCACGCGACGTCTCCTCAACCTGTCCTTTACTCGGGCGCCGCAGATTCAAATCAAAATCTGCCTTCAGTTGCGCAGCCGATCACGAGCCTCGCTTCCATTATCGTCAACGGATGGGGACCGCTCAAGTCTCAATCCCCGATCGAAGGATCAGGTGACCGAGCACTGGCCGCCAAACTTTTCCCTGGTGTTGTCGCGGCCTCGAACGTATCCGATCGGCTCTCGCACGCGCGAGGCAACGGACCAGAGTTCTGGGGGCAGCGAGCTGTCGTAGCCGGCTGACTACTTTGTTCGCCGATCCACCAGCGCGAGTCACTCGTAAGCCAATGCGCCCACAGCCTTGGTGCAGGCGAGCGGGCCGGAGCCGGACCATCCCGGCAACGGCGCCGCGGCCGAGCAGCTCCTCGCCGTGCGCCAATAACGATCGCGACCGCTCGTCGCCGATTTTCGGTGCCTGGATGCGGATCGGGTGCGCCAAGTTGTCACGCCACAACGAGGTCGCCAAGGCGATCGACTACATGCTCAAACGCTGGTCCGCCTTCGTCCGCTTCCTCGACGACGGCAGGATCTGCCTCTCCAACAACGCCGCCGAGCGGGCCCTGCGCGGCATCGCCGTCGGCAGAAAGAACTGGCTGTTCGCCGTCGCCGCCACGGCCGGGGAGAAGGCCGCCGCCGGCGCTGCCGCAGAGCGCATCCGCGCCCGGCTCAAGGAAGAGGAGAAGCACGAAAAGCCGGTCGAGATCCGGTTCAGCCTGCCCGATCCGTGGTCGCGGCAGATGTTCATCGCGCTGTGCCGGCGGTATGGCTTGCGGCCTTACCGTTACCCGCGCATGCGCCGGCAAAGCGTCATGGTGCGGGCGCCGGAGACGTTCCTGAACACGGTGCTGTGGCCGGAATTCCAGCAGATCAACGCCGCGCTCAGCGACTACCTCGCCCAGGTCACCGACAAGGTGATCCGCGAGGCGGTCCACAAGGACACCGCCGACGCCGACGAGGTGCCGGAGCCGGCGAAGATTGGCGGGTGAGCCTCAACCTTGGCCGTGCGCTACGCTGACGGTGTGCCGATCGGCGGTGAGCGCCGCCAGCACTTCCGTCTTGTTGGCAAGGACGATCTGCTGCTCGGCCGGCGCACGGTCTGGTGCCTGGTCATCGAGCCGCAGCCGCTTGAGGAAGTAGTAGAGGAAGGCGCGTCGGACCTGGATGACGCGCACGCTGTCGGCCATGCCGTAATCGAGCGCGATCGTTCTGCGCTGCGCGTCCGAGAGATCCGGGTGCGGCGCGATCACCACCGGCACCGTCTCGAACCAGGCGCGATCGGTGGCCGGATCGATCGTCTCGGGCCGGCTGGCGCCGATCTCGTGCACCCGCGCGAACACGAAGTCCTTGAAGAAGCTGTCGAGGTGACACCAGGCGCGAACATGCCAGCGCAGGCCATCGAAGCCCAGCGCATGCGGGGCTATCCAGCGCCACATCGGCTCGGGCCGGCTCATCGACTGGTACAGCACCTCAATCGCGCATTTCTCGCGAATGGCCTTGATGACCGCGCGCAGCGTCGCCGCCGGGATCGGCCGGCTCGGCAGCGGAAGGGTAAGAAAGCGCGGGATCTCGGCGAGCCAGCTCTCCTCCGCCTGAATCAGGTTCTCGGCCAGCGAGCGCAGCTGCGCCAGGTAGCGGCCGCTGTCGTCGACCTTGAACACCGGCTGGTAGGCCGGCGCGGCGAGATAGCGCTTGGCGCTGCGGTCGTAGACCAGGTTGTCCGGCGCCAGCTCCTGATATCGGGCGATGTCGGCCGAGGCCTGCTGCACCGACAGGGCGAAGGCGCGCATGATATCGCTGCGGTTGATCCGCCCCTCCCAGTAGAGCCGGAAATCGATGAACTCCAAGCGCCGCTCGATCCCCCAGCGCAAGGCCCGCTCGGGCTCGGCTGGTCCGTCCGGTTTACGCATGGGTACCTCTCTATGTCCGTCTGCAAATACGATTGACCCATTTGAGCCGCTCCGCTACTCTCTGCGCTTGTCACGCGGCGGTCAAGAATCCGGGGTTGGCTCATCGGACCCTGGCGCCGCGACGTTGGAGGGGAACGATTTGTTACCGGACAATCGGTGTCTCACCGCGGCCCTCGTACCGCGGAAGTGGTGGCTTTGCGCCTGATCCCGGCGTGATCTCCGCCCGCCTTGTCCCATTGGCTCCTTGAGGCTTGCATCATGGCGTCGTTGTCGCGTTTCGTTCGCAGCATCCGTCCGCAAGATTTTCAAACCCACCTGCAGATCCGGCGCATCGCTGTTCCTGATGGAATCGACTGGAAGGCGCCCGGCGATGAACTCGCCACACGCTGGCTACGATCGCTGGACCAGCTGACAGACGACGAGCGCGACCGCCTGACCGCCGATGCCGAACGGATCTCGGCGATGACCGACGAGGCGGGGCAGGCAGCCCTGCTGGCGCTCGGTGATCATGGCCAGGAATTGCAGGCGATCGAAGGCGCCCACGCCCGCGCCCACTGGCTCTATGTCCACGCGCCCGACGCCTTCCGCAGAGCCGAGGAAATCCGCTACGCCGACGAGAACCGCAATGCCTTACGGCTGTGGGACGGCTTCGTCGGCCCGCGCCATCGGGTCCTTCGCAGCGATGCCGGGACGGACGAGCGGTTTCGTGCGCAGCTGCGAGAGATCCTCAAGTCCGGCCGGGTGGTTCTCGAACCCCTGACGCGGATGCGCGCTGAAGGCGACCGCGAGGCGCGCCCTGTCGAGCAGATTGCGATCTATAATCAGGGACTTCCCGCCGACGATCTGCGCTTCGACGGCGAGGCGGTGGTAGCCTTCACGCACCGGCCGGTGATCGAAACCGTCATCGTCTACGAGCCCGAAAGCGGCACGATCGAGGTGATCGGCAGCGTCAAGAAGCTGCGTGAGCGCATCGCCATGGTTTTCGCCGACATCAAGCTCGGCGTGCCCATTCCAGGCGAGCGGCTGCCGCGCCGGCACTTCGAGCTGACGCCGCTGCTCGATCCGGGGCATGTGCTGGCCACCGATCCTGCCGACCGCATCGCCCGCGTCGGGCTCACCATGCTGACTCTCGCGAGCTGGTCCAACGGGTTCACCCATCGCTTCGAGATCCCGTTTGAGGAGGGGGCGAGCAGCCTGCACGAGGAACTGGCGGCAGTGTACGGCGAGGACAATCCTTTTCTGTCGTCGCTGCGGCCGATCTGCGCGCGGATCGATATCCGCTTCCAGCCGCAGGCCGGCCAGCGCCGAGGCAAGAAAATCTCGATGGTCCTGGGCACGCCCAACCGATGCAACGTTCGGGGGAAGACCGAGCAGGAGCGTCTGCTCCTCGAGAAGTATCTCCGCGCGTGGGGCCTGCTGCGCGGCAGATGACGCTTGAGGCCGCAACCCGCGCTGGCCAGGAATGCAGGGGCGCTCGTGCTGGCGCTGTTGGAACAGCGCCAGCCGGCCGTCGCCGGCAGCGTGCTCACCGACCTTGACCCCGATATCCGCCTCCAGCTTCGCAGCAGCGGCTGCCTGCAACGGACCTCGGTACGCCAGTCGATCCAGATCGTCGACGAGGCCGGGGCGGCGGCGGTCGACCTTCAGTGGCTGGATGCGCACCAACGCTACGGCCTCTTTGATGCTGCCGACGGCTGGGTAATCCCTGATCCCGAGGAGATCACGCTCTATCAGCTCGACACCGCGTGGTGGCTGGCGTGGCTCACCGCTGAGCTTGATCTGATCAACGCCGGCAGACCGATCGAACTGGTTGCCGATCATGCCTGGGACCTCGGCGACTTCCGCGTCTCGCGCAAGCGGGTGGTGCCGCTGTTGTTCGCGCGCCGCCTGCGCGCGCCAGACGTCCGCCCTCAGCTCGCCACCGCGCTCGCCCGGCGGGCCGGCCGCAGCGGCGGGGTGATGCTCACCTCCAGCCACCGGGTCATCGAGACGCTCAAACTTCCTGGCGCGCACTGCCTGATGCCGGTGGCCGAGAGCCTGACCGCCGACGCTGCCCGCTTTCGCCTTGATGCCGCCCTCATCCAGGGTCTTTACCTCGGACAACCTCCCGACGCCACACCGATGCCGGTGCTCGATCTGTCCCCAGACGGCATGACGCTGACGATCCACGGCGATGTTCTTCACTTCCGTGGTGCCGTTCAGCGCGCGATCGTCAAGCAGCTGGTCGAGGCACATCGGAGCGGCAAGCGCCTGCGCACCGGCGCTGTCCTCGCCAAGGCCGGCTCTTCGGCGGACAGCCTCGTCAAGGCGTTCAGCGGCAGCCCGCATTGGCCAACGCTGAGCCGCCATCTGCGGCAAGAGCAAGGCTGCTGCTGGTTCGAGCCTTAGCCCGTTTCCTACATCCTCTCCTGTCTGTCCGGCTTGGCGAGAAACGTGCCATAGTTTTCACCTGATGGGCGTGATTTGCCGAACTCCTACGTGATCTCCTACGTTTCTCCGGAGTGATCTCCTACGTTCTTCCGTGGTTCGCTGCCAGCACGATTTCGATGCCGCTGGAGCAGCCCCCATGGCCACCCATTACCTCCGACCGGACGAACTTGCCGAGCGCTGGTGCATCACGGCGAAGACGCTGGCGCGCTGGCGCTGGATCGGCGCCGGCCCACGGTTTCTGAAAGTCAGCGGCAAGGTCCTCTATCGCCTTGAGGACATCGAGGCGTTCGAGGCGGCGCACATCCGCTCACGAACCGACGAGCGCGCCACACCAGCGGTCGTCCAGCCCTTCAGGCCGAAGCGCGGCAAGCGGCGCGATCCGGTGATCGCAGCCATCGCGGCCGGTTCGCTTCGCCCCAGGCGGGTTACGAACTGATGACCGGCAGCACTGTGTCACCGATTGGCCGGCAGCCGCTCTCCGGCGCGCATGGGAAGACATCGCCCGCTTTCCAACCAGTCAAGGGCTGCCGAGGCGGAGCCCACCGGCACTATCCGTCAACGGAAGTTCGCGAATCGCTGTTCCAAAACCGGCCACGGCGAAGAACCCGACCTGCGAAAAATTACGTTCCTTTTCGCTCAAACCTGGATCGCTGGTTTTCGCTCAAATGCGCTCAATTGCGCGCGATTGCGCAGAACTACGATAAGTTGACTTTCTTCCTTGCCGACAACTTTAGGGAGCCTAACCCTGATGGCATCCGATGCAGAGGTGACGCCATGAGATACCGTGACCTTACGCAAGGCGTTTTTTGCGGAGAGGCGTCCTCGACGGCGGTCATTGTGCCATCGTGCTCGCTGCGGTCGAGGACGCTCTGCGCCGCCTTCGGCGGTGGCCTTCGGCCATCCTTGACCTTGGCTGCGCGCGCTGGCCTGTCGGCGGGCAGGTCGGGACGGCGGGATGTCGGGCGGGATGTCGGCTCTCGATCGAACAACGGGATGATGTCAGGCCGCTGCCGGGCCGAGGCGTGGCACGAACGGCTTGCGGTCGCGCGCGACGGCGAAGACGGCAGCAAGCAGTTTGCGCAGAGCGGCGACCAGGGCGACCTTGGGCAGCTTGCCGCGGCTGATCAGGCGATCATAGAAGGCCTTGAGCCAAGGATTGCGACGGACAGCCACGAGCAGCGGCATCCACAAGGCGGCGCGCAGGCGGGCGTGGCCAATGGGACAGAGGCCGGCCCTCTGGCCGCGACGCTTGCCCGATTGCTTGAGGCCGGGGACGACGCCAACGTAGGCGGCCAGCGCCGCGGCATTGCGGAAACGGCCGAGATCGCCGAGTTCGGTGATGAGGCGGGCTGCAGTGTTGGTGCCGATGCCGTCGATCGAGGTCAGCAGCGCGCCGACCTCGTGTTCTTCGAGTTGGCGGGTGATGTCGCCGTCCAGTTCCCGAATGCGCCGGCGCAGCAAGTCCAGGTCCTGGCAGGTGTGACGGACCTGGATGCGGTAAGCCGGACCATGATGCTGGCCGACCGAGACTTTGGCCGCCGCGATCAGCGCCGCGGCAAGGTCGGGGCCGACCTTGTGGACGCCGTCATAGACCAGCTTGGCAAGGCGCCGCGGCATAGCACCGGCAAAGGCTTGCGCGTTCGGGTACTCGGCCAAGAGCGTGCAGGCCAGCATGCTGTCCAGGCTCTTGACGTGGCGGGTGAACTCGGGGAAGCCGAGATCGACCAGGCGATGGAGCTGCCGGACACGGTCGCCGAAGTCGGCGACCAGGCGGTCGCGATGGCGGACCAGTTCGCGCAGTTCGTCGGAGGCGGCATCCGGCAGCCGGGTCACGGCCGGGCACTTCTGAGCGCCGAAACGGGCAATGCCCAGCGCGTCGATGGCGTCGGTCTTGGTGCGCGCCAGATCCTCGCCGGCGAAGCGCCGGGTGCGCAACGGATTGAGCAAGGCCACCGCGTAGCCGTGCGCCGCCAGCGCGGCGAACAGGTTGCGCCAGTAATGCCCGGTCGCCTCCATCGTCACCAGGGCCACCGGCGCTTGGCCGAGCAGGGCGAACAGCTTGGCATAGCCAGCC
>JBATPX010000066.1:0-2089 GCA_049291695.1 Defluviicoccus sp. | reverse complement strand
CGCGCGGGCGATCGCGGGTGCCGAATGTGCTGCCGCCGTCACCAGCCAGCCCGGCCGCTTCAGCCGCCGCCAGCCCGGCGCCGCCACCAGCGCTTCGGGCAGATGCAGGCCATCAACGCCGATCGCGCGCGCAAGCCGGGCATCGCCAGCAACCAGCAGGAGCAAGCGCCGTTGCCGGCACAGGTGCTTCAGCGCGCGGGCGTGGGCCGCCCGGTCGCGGCGGTTATAGGCGCGCACGATCACCGCATCGCCGGGCTGAAGGCGCGCAATGTCGGCTGCTGTTCCGGCCACGCCGCGCTCGGCAGCGGTCAGCAGCAGCCGCGGCGGCAGGCTGCGGGCGCTCCAGCGCGTGCATTTGAGCGGGCGGGCGGGCTCTGCTACCGTGGCTGCGGCGAAGGGCAGGCGGCAGGAGCGGCGAATGGCGACAGGCGAAGCGGACACGGGCATTTCGGCATCAGACGTGCAGGCCAATCTTGCGGCCGTCAAGGCCCGCATCGCCGCTGCCGCGCGCGAGGCCGGGCGGGAGCCTGCTTCCGTAACGCTCGTTGCCGTCACCAAGACTCAGAGTGCCGCCGCCATCGGCCATGCGATCGAAGCCGGCCAGCGCGTGTTTGGCGAAAACCGGGTGCAGGAAGCGGCCGCCAAATGGCCGGCGTTGAAGGAGGCGCACCCGGACGTTCGGCTGCACCTGATCGGGCCTTTGCAGCGCAACAAGGTGCGCCGGGCCGTCGGCCTGTTCGATGTCATCGAGAGTGTCGACCGCGACGAGGTCGCGCGCGCGATCACGGTCGCCGGTGCCGAGCTTGGCCGCACGCCGGATATCTTCATCCAGGTCAACACCGGCGAGGAGGCGCAGAAGAGCGGCGTCACACCGGCCGAAGCGGACGCGTTGATCGCACGCTGCCGGGACGAATACCGGCTGCCGCTGAAAGGTCTGATGTGCGTGCCGCCGGTCGACGACGAGCCATCGTTGCACTTTGCGCTTCTGGCGGCGATCGCAAGCCGCAACGGCTTGGCCGAACTCAGCATGGGCATGACGGCTGACTTCGAGATCGCGGTCCGCTTCGGTGCCACCCTGGTCCGGGTCGGCACCGCCCTCTTCGGCCTGCGGCCGGCGTAAGCGGTCGCGTCAGTCCAGATGCCCGGCGCGCGACAGCTTGGTGCGGATGTAATGCTCGTTGTGGCGGTTGGCGGGGAAGGCGTGCGGCACCCGCTCCGTCACCGTGATGCCGAGCCGCGCCAGCGCCGTCACCTTGTCCGGGTTGTTGGTCATTAGCCGCACGCGAGTGACGCCCAAGGCTCTCAACATCTGCGCCGCCGGCAGGTAGACGCGCTCATCGGCCTCGAAGCCCAGCTGTTCGTTGGCATCGAGGGTGTCGTAGCCGGTATCCTGCAGCGCATAGGCGCGCAGCTTGTTGACGAGGCCGATGCCGCGGCCCTCCTGCGCGAGGTAGAGGATCAGCCCGCCGCCGGCAGCCGTGATCGCCGCGATCGCGCCGCGCAGCTGGTCGCCGCAATCGCAGCGCAGGCTGCCCAACAGATCGCCGGTGAAGCAGGCCGAGTGGACGCGCGTCAGCACCGGCAATTCCGGGTCGGCATCGCCCAACTTGATGACGTAGTGCTCGAAGCCGCCGTCCAAGGGGCGGAAGGCCGCGATCAGCGCATCCTCGGCACCCGCCAGCGGCACCCGTGCCTCAGCCACCCGCTTCAAGGCGCGCGCGGTGGTGGCGAGGTATTGGAACACGTCGCCGGCATCGACCGCGAGCAGATCGTGGCGCGACGCCCAGGCGGCCAGGTCCTCGGCGTCTGAACCGACGATGTCGGCAATCACCGCCGCCGGCAGCAGCCGCGCGGTCTTGGTGAGCTGCAGCGCCGCTGCCTCCAGCGCGTGCGGCTCGACCTCGGTGATGGTGAATGCGTCTACGGCCGGCAGCGGCAGCGCCGCCAGCGGATCGGCGATCGCGCGCACCGTTGCGAGCGCGAGCGGGCCTAGAGGCGTCACCACCACGACGCGCACGCCGGCCGGCAGCAGGCCAAGCACGCTCGCCCTTCGCGCGGTCAGCACGACCCGCGTCGCGCCACCGGCCTG
>JBATPX010000065.1:0-11512 GCA_049291695.1 Defluviicoccus sp. | reverse complement strand
GCGTCGATGCCAGCGCGAACGCCGTCACCCTGATGCCGGCGCACAACCTGCTGACCTACAGCGAGGCCTTCGATGACGCGGCCTGGGTCAAGGCCAAGCTCTCGGTGCAGGCGAATGCCGGCTACGCGCCTGATAACATTCTCGACGCGGATCGGCTGATCGAGGACTTGACGTCCGGCAACCACGAGATCCGCCAGGACTTCACCAAGGCCACAGGCGTAACGAAGCTGGTAGCCGCGATCGCCGCCAAGCCGGCCGGCCGGTCAGAAATCTATCTGATGCTGGACGATGGCACGTCCACCAATCGCGTGCAGATCCGCGCCGATCTCGCCACTGGCGTTGTCGGCTACTCCAATGCCGCCGGCACCCTGACGCTCGATGCTTACGCCTCCGCTGATCTGGGCAACGGATGGCGGCTGTTGTGGCTCGCTGGCAGCCTGCCGTCTGCGAGCGGTACCTATGCGCATCGTGTTCGCCTCTATGACGGCGCGTCCTCCAGCTATCTCGGCGACGGCACGTCGGGCGTGTTTCTGTCCCGCGCGCAGTTGTATAACGGCTCAGCGCCCATCCCCTACCTCGAGACCACCACCGCGGCGATCCAGGAAACGATCGGCGGCGCTCCCAGCTACGCGCTCTTCTCGCAGACCACGACGGTGGTTCTGACGGCGGGCGCTGCTGAGTGGGCTGCGACCGCGATTGCCGACGCGCCCGCAGGATCGGTGACGCTGGGGAGCGCCACCGCCTCGGCGGTCAATGCGCTCGCTGCCGGAGAGGGCGCCACGGCTTCTGCTGCCGCGGCGATTGCGATCGGCGCTGCTGCTGCGGCCAGCGGCGTTACCAGCCTCGCCCTCGGCGAGACCGCCAGCGCCACGGCAGAGAATGCGATCGCGATCGGCGATGCGACGGCCAGTTCTGCCACCGCGATCGCGATCGGCGAGAGCGCCAGCGCGACAGGCGTTGATTGCGTCGCCATCGGCCACGCCGCCATGCTCAGCGGCAACTACAACGTCGGCATCGGCTTCAACGCCAAGTTCGCCGCGTCGCAACAGTGCAACATCGGCATCGGCTACAACGTCAATCCCGGCATCAATGCCGATGCCGACTTCGATCAGAACATCCTCATCGGCCGCGAGCCCCTCTTCACCGCCGGCACCGTGCAGCGGAACGGCGCGTCCGCCCCCAGCAACAACACCCTCATCGGCTATCGCGCCATCTCCGCCGACTACAACGGTTTGATCTCGCTGGCCTCTCAGAATGCCCTGATCGGCTACTGGGTCGCCCACCACGCCGGCACCGGCCCGCTCACCCTTGGCAACTATACCGTCGCCATCGGCTGCCGCTTGAACGAGGTGCAGAACACCGGGATCGCCGATCCGCTCACCGTCGGGAACGGCACGATTGCGCTGGGCGCCTGGAACAACCGCAATACGGCCGGCGCGGTCACCGTCAACGACTACGCGATCACCATCGGCTACTCAAGCAACCGCAACTCTGTCGCCGCCACGCCGCTGACCGTCGGCGCCCGCTCGATCACCATCGGCAACGGCAACAACTACGACTCCGGCGGTGTGATCGGCGAAAACGCGATCGCGATCGGCTCCGAGTGCGACGTCTCCGCCGAAAGCGGCATCGCGATCGGCCGGAGCTGCGTGGTGGCCAAGGCGAACGCGGTGGCGCTGGGCAAGGCGCAGACCGCCTCCAACCCCGGCGAGCTCGCCTTCGGTACGTCCGCCAGCCACGGCATGGTGACGTACGTGCTGGCCGCCACCACCACCGACGGCTCCACCGTCGAGCTCACCACCGACGGTGCAAACTACCTCACCATCCCGGCCGGCAAAGTCTTCTGTTTCGAGGCATTCCAGACCACTTGGAACCGTACCGATGGCGCGCACCAAATGTGCCGGTTTACGAACGGCGTCATCAAGAACAGCGCCGGTACAGTGACGCTGGTGAAAGCGCCAACCGTGATCGCCAGCGACGGGGCGGAAAACCAGATCGTCTTCGCCGCCGACGACGCCAACGACCGGCTCGCCGTTACGATCGCCGGCAAAGCCGCCAAGACCATCGAAACGCGGGTGATCGTGACGGGGGCGTTCCTGGGGGTGTGAGTAAGGAGGGGCGGCGCACACAGGTTCACTTCTTCTTTGGCTTCGCCGCTTTTGGCTTCGGGTGTTCGGACTCTTCCGTCCTGGCCGCCTGCGTCGCGCCGGTCTCGACGGGCTCGGGCGCCGCAGCAGGAGGAGCAGCCGCGGCCGGCGCGGCCTCAGTCTCCGGTTCTTCAGCCCTCTCCGGTTTTTCTCCCAGCGTCAGCCTTTCCGCCGCGGCCCGCATGGTTGCCAACACTTCCTCCTCAGCGGGCAACCAGTACTCCGTGGCGAGGCCCTGCAGTCGTCCGGCGGACTCCCACATCGAGTGTGCAAGGTCGCGGATCCGATCCTGAATCTCCTGGCTGTGCGTCTTGTCGTCCTCGCCCATTCGCCCAACTCCCAACGTGGAACCTCGATCGGTCAGGCCAGTGTACATAGGCCGTCTCGCAGGGTGCAAATCCGCCTCGCGGTAACGGCGGGGCCGTTGGGATGGCGGCGCGCGTCGCCGCTGCCGCTGTTGGGTCCATTCGCAGCGCGAAGACGCCGGGGAAGCCGGCCTTGGCCTCGATCGCCGCAGCGCCGAATATCACCACCCCTTTGTCGATGCTCAGAAAGCGGGCGAGACTGCACGACGGATCCTCGCGCCACGATCCTGCTCCAATGAGCAAGCCACCGAGGGCTTACCAACATGCCCCGCGTAACGGGTGCCGTTATCGCGCCGCAGCGGTTGTTCATCCGCACGTGCACCCCGCCCGCTGGTTCGCCGAGCCGCTCGCGGCGCGGGACTCCGGCCCTGGTACCGTCGCGTGCGCGTGCGAGCCTCGCCCGACGCCTGCATCCGCGTCTGGCGGGCATGCGACGATGAGCGGCAGTCGACAGGTCTACCGGCTGGTGTTGCGAGCCGCTCTCAACCGAAAAGCGCAAAATACGCATAGAAATTCACGGAAAAAGTGGTACCATTTTCGGTTATCAAGTGAGCGGCGCGCCACCGCACGGGGTCGCCGCCGCAGGATGGCAGCCGGTGCAACGGCCGCGCCGGCCCTCACGAGGAGGGGACCTTGGCCATCGTCCTCGGGACCAACAACGCGGACACGCTGACGGGCTCGCAGGACGGCGAGGTGCTGATCGGACACGACGCCAATGATACGCTGGAGTATATCGGAATTGTTTTCCCAGGAGGTTCGCTGCGCACTCTGGCGATGTTCGGAGATGCGGGACCCGACGTCCTTATGGTACGCGGCGCCGATTTCTTGGAAGCTTACGCTAATCCTGTAAGACCGAGCGTGTACCTTGACGGCGGCAGCGACGGCCTCGACGGCGGCACGGGCAACGACGTCTTCAACCTCACCAGTGTAACCGGTTTTACGGCGAAAACCGGCTTCGTCTTCCGATGCTTGACGCCGAGCAGCTCCGGTGCCGAGCAACAGCCTTATCTTAACGCCGGCTTCGATCTGATCTACGGCTGCGACAATCCCGGCGCCGGCACGCCCAGAGAGGCCGCCGCCCGCGGCCGGGCGTTGCTCTTTGTTGTCCGCGCCGACGAAGCCGTGGTGTTGGTTCTTTTCGCTGTCGACCCAATCGGGCTCGATATCCTCTGGTCACCGTTACCGCCGCGCCAACGTGAGCGCGACGGACCCATCGTCAACGGGCTGTTATGAGGGATCTCTAGCCATGACTATTCACAGCACCTTCACCGGGCTCGTCGAAAACATCCGCAAAGCCGAACAGATTGTTCCTCGAGCAGTTGAATTTCTCGCTTCTCTCTCTAAAGCTCAGGGCCTCCTAAATGAAAGCAGTCTGCTTAACGATCTTCCGCTTCTCGGTGAACAATTAAAGAAACACTTTCATTCTGGTTTTGGGGTTCTCTCTGATATTGCGGATGACGCTTACGCATCTCTCGCGAATCTTGAACAGCTCAATCAAATTAACCCAGAAACTTTCGTCCAACGTGCTGCATCATCCCTCGGTCTCGATCTGTCTTCAATCTCAGACGCACAAGAAGGCTTCCTGCGTTCTGCCCTAGAATATGCTAATCCGGTCGACCTTAAGTCGACGATACGCTCCGACCTGAATGACTTCTTCGGAGCGATGAACGTCGCCATAGACAATCTTAGAGATGTCACGGGTCTCTGGTCCAATACGGCCCCGCCGTCCATCCAAGTGGATAACCTTCCAACCTCTAGCACGAACGCTCAAGCATTTGTCGCCGCCGCCCTTGGTCAATCGGAATCTGCATTCGGAGGGGCGAGCCCGACCGATCTTACCCGCGCGGTCCTCAACCGGGCGCTTGGTTACTCCGGCCTCAACCTGATCACGCGTGAAATCACTGCATCTGATCTTGGCTCGTCCGTGCTCGATCAACACGTCGTCGCGAGCCTTGTCCGAACCGCTCACGCGCTCAGCCAGGCGGCGCAAGCAGCGTCGAACTCCTTCGAGGATCCCGCCGATGTTCTCCTTTCCGTGATACCATCACTGGAAACCACAACCTGGGACTCCCTCGAAGATGCCGTCTCCCACTTGGTGCAGGCCGCCTCCGGCACAACCGTCTACCCCTCTGATATTTCACGGATAACCAACGTTTTTCTCTCCTCAGCAATCCGCAGCACCGTCGAAGTCGTCGCGCCCGACGCGGATGACGCGCTTCCTGATCTCTACAAAGCAATCACGAGCGAGTTGGGTCAGCATCTGCTCGGCTTCGTCGGGTCGGTCCTCGATGAGCCTATTGATGAGATCGCATCGTTTCTGGTCGAGAAGGCGGGTTCGCAACTGCTGCCGAAGGAGACCGCTTCCGACTTGGCCGTCCGTTTTCTGGAAAACCTTCGCAACGCCTCCGGATCTCTCGACTCGAGCGCAATTGGGAGCGCCTTCGAGAACACTCTCGACGACGAGACGATGGACCTGAGTAACGCCCTTCGCCAAGCCCTGCAGCCGCTGACCAGCGGTACGGAGTTCGAGAGCGAGGCTTCGAGGCTCGGATTGGACTCCGGCTTGGACCAGTGGCTCGCGTCCGGTTTTAGAGACGCGGTCTCCTCCAACCTCAGCGCCGCCTTGCAGGAGCTTGCCCCTGCCAATGTGACGCTTCAGGACGATGGTGTCCGCTTGTCCCTCGATCCCGTGCACGGAAGCAAGCGATTTGCGGATGTGTCGCTCGATTCGACATTGAATCTGGGCTCCGCGCTTAAGCTAGAAACGGACGGCAGCCTGTCCCTCTCCTCTACCTATGACATCACGTTGCCCGAGGTGACGCTTCCTTATTCCTCCACTTCTAAGCTCGCCGTCACCGCGCCCGAGATTACACTGGAGCTGCTGGGTTCGATCAATGAGCTCGATGCTCGTACCAAGGTGGGTCCATTCCTTTACAGCGCCAAAGACATAAAGGAGGATCCCGAGCTCCGGCTGGAAATGACGCTCGCCGACGACGGTCTGGACGTCACCGGCGACATCGACACGACAATCCACTTCCAGTCGAGCACCGATTTTTCGACCCCGATTCTCGATCGTGTATTCAGCGTCATCCCGGAGATCGGCATCGATCTGCACGGCGCTTGGAACTGGAATAGCGGCGGGACTGTACCCAATGCGTCGGTCTTGGAACTGACCAAGCCGACGGTCTACCTTGATCAAACGCTTGGCACCACGCTGCAACCGATCGTCGACGCGATCGAACCGATCAACACGATCTTCAAGCAGATCGCCACCGAGTTGACCGTGCCGCGCAAGGTCCATGTCGATATTCCCGATTTCCATTATCACAAGCACCTCTTTACCGGCCTGATCACAGGGCGGAGTTATGATATCGATATTGACGTTACCGACGACAAAATAGCCGACGCCCTGGAAAACGTCGTACGCGTTTTGGGCGGCGGAAAAGTAAATATTGATCCGGATGGCTTTGATTTATACCTCCCGAACCCAGTCAAGACGGGCGAGAGCTTGACGCCATCACAAATACTCGAACTGTCGATGGAACCTACCGATTTCGACCCGGCTTCCCTATCTACGAACGGCGATGGCAAGTATGCCGGCAGTATTTTTGACTATGTCGGCGGGCTTTTGGTTGCTGGACGGGATTTCTTCCAGCGTGAAGACTCGAACGAGAATCTCGAAAACTTCGCCAAGATCTACGACTTTGTCGACGCCATATTCAAGGTCGATGATGTCATAAAGGGGTTCGATGAGACCGACGGACAAGCTATCACCCTGGGGGGAAGCGATTTCAGCTATTCGCTGCTGACTGTGACCTCGGTCGGCGCTAGCGACACATCGCCGAGTGCCGGTGATCCGCTCGCCGCGATAGCCGACACCCTCGCAGCCGACGCATCAACCAGCGGACTCAGCTTTCCGATCCTTGAAAATCCGTTGGCGGTCTTGGGCATGTTCCTCTCCGAGCCTGACGAAAAAGGAAGGACAGAACCTATCGATCTCATCGATTATCGGTTTCCAGAAGTTAAGATCGCTGATATAAAAATTCCCGGACCTGACGAATTTTACCACATTCCCATTTGGATATTCAATGTACTTATCCAAGGAGAATTTGGTGCAAACCTGAACAATATTGCCATAGGCTTTGATACAAGTGGTGTACAGCAAGTCGTCGATGCCATCAGTGGCTCGAAGTACTTTGAGGCATTGGGCGATATTGCCAAAGGCGCCGGGACATTCCTTCGGGACGATCTGAACGATCTCGACGTTCCGGAAATCCGTTTCAGTTTCGGTATCAACGGCGGCCCGGGTGTCGGGTGGAATGGACTCGAGGCGGGCACAATATTCGACATCGCGGCAAACCTTGATTTCAACTTGAACGATGTCCTCAACGGCACGGAGGATGATGGAAAGGTCTACCTGCAAGAAATTTTCGATCTCGGGCCCAAGAATCTTGCCAGTATCTTCTTGAATCCCTTTTCAAAAGCGGCGCAAGAAGTATTTGATATCACCCTGTCATCCACTCTCGGGGTGAGCCTGTTTCACAAGATCGGGCCGTGGACGCCCAAGATCCAGCTTTTGGAGGACAAACAGCTCTTTTCAGTGGAGCTCAACCCGCGGGAGAGGCCAGCGGGGCTGGCGTTGAAGGAGGCGGAGGGAACGCCCGGAGATGACGCCTTCGTCGGCGATGACGGGGTGGACAAGTACCGTGCTCTCGCCGGGAACGATTTCGTCGCCGGCGCAGGCGGAAATGACGTCCTCGACGGCGACGAGGGGATGGACACCCTGGCCGGCGAGGGTGGGGACGATGTACTCGACGGCGGGGACGACCCCGACATCATCATTGGCGGGCCAGGGAACGATACGCTCTACGGCGGACCGGGCGACGACAGCGGCGAGGACTATGGCCTCTTCGGCGAGGCCGGGGACGATCTGCTATCTGGCGGGGATGGCAACGACTTGCTGAGCGGCGGCGCGGACAACGACAAGCTCTATGGCGAGGCCGGCAACGACCTTCTCGACGGCGGGGCTGGTGCCGACGAACTGGATGGCGGCGCGGACTTCGACACCGCCGACTACAGCCGCAGCCCGGCCCCGGTGACGTTGCTCCTGAGCCCAACCTACGGGGATGGCATCGACGGGATCCCGGGGACGGAGGATCAGCCCGCCATATCGCAGCGCGGCGACGCCGAGGGCGACAAGCTCGTTAACATCGAGAAAGTCATCGGCACGGACCTGCGCACGGGCGGTCTCTACGACGACCTCGTCTTTGGCCCCGACTCGGGCATCGAGGCCGAGCTCGGGGACGGCAACGATAAGTTCGACAACCGCGCGACAGAGACCGGCAGGGACATCGTCAGCGGCGGCGATGGCAACGACACGGTCTCGACCGGCGGCGGCGATGACGAGATCCATGGCGGCGCTGGTGATGACCAGCTGAATGGCGAGGGCGGCGACGACAGGCTGGACGGCGGTGAAGGCTCGGACAACTACTACGTCGCCGGACGAGGCGACGGTTACGACCACTATGTCGACGGGGGCGGACCGGGCGAAACGGCGGTCGACTCGATCGTCGCCCTCGAGCCCGACACCTGGATCGGGATGCGGTCGATCGAGGGGGTCGAACACATCCGGGTAGATCCCAAAGCCCTCGGCATCGAGCGCGTCAGCATCGCTTCCGGGGGCCAGCAAGCGGACGGTAATTCGGGGGTTCCGTCCATCAGCGCCGACGGACGGTTCGTCGCTTTCTGGAGCGACGCCGGAAACCTCGTGCTGGGCGACACCAACGAAGCCTGGGACGTTTTCGTCCACGACCGGCAGACCGGCACGACCGAGCGCGTCAGCATCGCTTCCGGGGGCCAGCAAGCGGACGGTAATTCGGTGGATCCGTCCATCAGCGCCGACGGACGGTTCGTCGCGTTCGAGAGCGACGCCGGGAACCTCGTGCCGGGCGACACCAACGCACCAGCCGACGTCTTCGTCCACGATCGGCAAACCGGCACGACCGAGCGCGTGAGCGTCGATTCCGCCGGTAATCAGGCGGATGGTAGTTCGGGGGATCCGTCAATCAGCGCCGACGGACGGTTCGTTGCGTTCGTGAGTTACGCTTCGAACCTCGTACCAGGCGACACCAACGCACCAGCCGACGTCTTCGTCCACGATCGGCAAACCGGCACGACCGAGCGTGTGAGCGTCGATTCCGCCGGTAATCAGGCGGACTACCGTGGGTTTTATGTTTGGTCGGATGATCCGTCCATTAGCGCTGACGGACGGTTCGTTGCGTTCACGAGCAGGGCCGGGAACCTCGTGCCGGGCGACACGAACGGAGCCTGGGACATCTTCGTCCACGACCGGCTCACCGGCAAGACCGAGCGAGTCAGCATCAATTCCGCGGGCAAGCAAGCGGACGATAGTTCGGGGGGTCCGTCTATCAGCGCTGACGGACGGTTCGTTGCGTTCGCGAGCTGGGCCGGGAACCTCGTGCAGGGCGACACCAACGAAACAGATGACGTCTTCGTCCACGACCGGCAGACCGGCAGGACCGAGCGCGTCAGCATCGACTCCGTCGGCAAGCAGGCAGACGGCTCCTCGTACTTTCCGTCCATCAACGCCGACGGACGGTTCGTCGCTTTCTTCAGCGCAGCTACCAACTTCGTGCCCGGCGACACCAACGAATCAGATGACGTCTTCGTCCACGACCGGCAGACCGGCACGACCGAGCGCGTCAGCATCAATTCCGCGGGCGAGCAGGCGGGATTTCTTAGGAGTGACCCGCCCTCTATCAGCGCCGACGGACGGTTCGTCGCCTTCGGGAGCTACGCTTCGAACTCCGTGCCGGGTGATACGCATGGAGTGGGGGATATCTTCGTCGCGCCGGTTCAAGGTTCTATCCGCATCGTCGGTGCACCGGAGGGCGTAACACTCGACTTCACCAACGTCACGATTGATCCGGCGATCGAGGGGATCTTCGGGCAGGATGGCGACGATACTCTGATCGGCTCACGCGCCGGCGATCGCATCGTCGGCGGCGGTGGCAACGACGCGTTGCGTGGTGGCCTCGGCGACGACGAGCTTGATGGCGAGGCCGGCGACGACGGGCTCGACGGTGGGCCCGGCAACGATCGGCTCGACGGCGGGGCTGGTGCCGACGAACTGGATGGCGGCGCTGACAACGACACCCTGGACGGCGGCGGCGGAGCGGACTCGCTGAGCGGCGAGAATGGCGCGGATGCGCTCTACGGCGGCGCTGACAACGACACCCTGAGCGGCGGCGCCGGAAAGGACTTGCTGAGCGGCGAGGATGGCGCGGATACGCTCTACGGCGGCGCTGACAACGACACCCTGGACGGCGGCGGCGGTGCCGACTCCTTTATTGGCGGGGACGGCTTCGATACCGTTGATTACCGGACCAGCGACTCCGCGATCAAGCTTCAGCTGAGCCCGACCGACCAATGGGGAGTCGGCGAAGAGGCCGGCACCGCAAACCAGTCAGAGGGCAATTTCCGCTTCGATGCCACGAGCGGTTCGTTCAAGCGGGAGGATGACACGTTCGCCGGCATCGAAAAGTTCATCACCTCAAATCACGACGATCTCGTCTATGGATACGATACGGGAACGAGCGTTGACCTCGCCGACGGCAACGACATTTTCGACAATGATGAGGGGTTCGATGAGAACTGGCAAGACAACGGCGTCAACCCAAACGATACGGTCAGTGGCGGCGCCGGCAACGACAAGATCTGGACGGGCGCCGGTAACGATACCGCCTCGGGCGACGCCGGCAACGACACGATCTGGGGCGAACGCGGCGACGACACGCTGTACGGCCACAGTGGGGCGGACCTCCTGATTGGCGGCCCTGGGGTCGACGCGATGGTCGGCGGTGGGGGCAACGATACGCTGGTTGGCCAGCCGACGCTCGACCGCTTGATTGGGTCTTATAGAGCTCCTGATCCGCGTGATCCTCACCCTGACGGCATCGACGTCTTCAAGATCGTCACCGATGACGTACAGCCGTACGTTACAGGCCAGAACAACACCATTTTTGTTCGCTTCGGTCACCGCCTGGATAAACGCGGCATTTTTGGCAACGGCGATCAGATCGACTTGAGCGAATTTGGCAGCGGCGACTGGAAGCTGATTCGTTCAGGGGACCCGCTGGCGCAGGGCACCATCAAGGTCGCGACCCACACCTGGACGGCGGACGGCTACGCCACCTCCCTGTTGGTGGGCAAAGACAGCGACGGCGACTATTTCCAGATGTTCATCGACGACGGATCAGCAAATGGCGCGGACTACCGGGTTATGGATTTCATCGGCGTCACGAGCGATTACCCCGACCTGTTGTGAATCAGGAGGCTGAGAGCACACCAACCAAGCAGCGGCCATCGCCCCAGCTCCTTCGATCAGGGACGGATGGGCAGCCAGCCGGCTCCGCCCTGAATTTCTCTCCGGCGAGCAGGGCGCCCGAAAAACGCGTTGTTTCAAAGGGCCTTAGCGGGAGCCCCGAGGACCACGCCGCGCCGCCGAGGCCCCTCCGCGTTCTCTCTTTGGCCGTTTTCTCCGAGAGCTGAGGACCACGCCATTTTAGTCCCCGGATTGGGTTTGGTTTGATTTCAAGATGTTACCGGCTGGCCGCTGGTCCCTTAGTTCGAAAGCGCGACTGGCCTTCGAAACAAACCAGGTACGGAATTTCGCCATCTTCGGGCTGATGGATGCGTCACGTCGGACCATCAGAAAAATTGACTGCCGTTCGCCGCCATCGTCTCGATAAGGAGGGCGCGGTCGAGGAAGTTGTTGCGGCGCTCACAGCTCGTCTCGGCGATCAGCAGGCAGCCGTGACAGGCTGCACCAAGGAGTGCCCGTTCGTCGAGGGTGCACGTGATCATGAATCCGGCCAGCGTTTTCATCAAAGCGGCCACTTATGAGCGATTAGGAACGGCACGGCGTTTGGGTGTTTTGCCCACTCCGCCCCGCGGGGCGGAGTGGGCATCCGGCGTCTG
>JBATPX010000064.1:0-3655 GCA_049291695.1 Defluviicoccus sp. | reverse complement strand
ACCGCTCCATCACCGGCACCGCCAGGCTGCACGGCAAAACCGCGCTCGAAGCCATCGGCAACCTCCTCACCGGCCCCCCACAACCCACCCCGGCCACCTGAAAAAGCCAGCCGCCTGAGTAGTTACTGGACGACCGCGAGATCTGGATCGGCGAGTTCGAAAAGCAGGGACAATACGTGCGGATCCGTGCGGCGCTGGGATAGCCCTCGGCTTTACGGTTCCTTCGGTAGGTCCCAATCGGCCAGCTTTGCCTTGCCCGTCTGATAGAACTGGCAGACGAGGCTAATGAAGTCCTGGAAATCAGCGTTCTCCGAGGCGAGCCGGTTGCAGCTCGCCCAGTCGATCTCCGGGCGTTCGCGAGCCGGAATCAGGATCTGGCTTTCCGAGGGATTTTCGGGATCGAGCTGAATGAAGCCGATGCCGTGCAGCCCGGAGAGCATCCTGAGTTCCCTCATCGTCGCCGTGCCCTCGATTGCTCCCGCCACCAAGTACCCGAAATCCGCCCACGACGAGATCGAGACCGCCTGGAAGAACGCCGAGCGGACATTGGAGCGATTAAGCAGCAGCTTTACCTCGAACGACCACAGCTTGGTCTTCTTGTCGGCATACTCCTTGAGGCAGGTCTTGATGTCCGGGTGCCAGTCCTCGGCGAGGTTCTCCATCCCGACGAGGTCAGGAAACAGCCACTTGTTGCCCTGGGCGCCCTGCTTGTTCGACGCTCGCTTCTCATCGATGCGCTTCGAACAGATCTTGAACTCATCCCATAGGTACTTCGACTAGAGCGGATAGAGATCGTACTCCTTGAGCGTAATCGCCGAGACGGTCTCGGGGCCGCCTTCCGGTTCCTCGCTCTCCGCTTCGCTGACCTCGGCCTGATCGGTCTTGTCGCTCCAGTAGTATTGCCGCGGTCGCCCTTCGGTTGCCTTGATCTGCGGATGCTTTTTCTGCAGCTGCGGGCGCTGTGAGCCGATCTCGGCGACCGACTGCTGCTTCAGCTCGGCGTCCGTCTTGATGGCCGTGCTTTTCGCCATCTTCTCCTGACAGTCGGCCGGGTAGGTCTCGAACACCCACTGCGCGATCTGCCGCGCGGTGCATTTCTGCTCCGCCCGCTGCTTCAGATAGTCCGCGACCGTTTTGGAAAGGTTGAGCGCCAAGGCCGATCCACTCTCTTTGCGCAGAGAGTACCGCGAGTGGGGAAAAACACAATCACTTGGGCCGCGGCATTTTTCCCCCGTATGATGCGACCAACACTCCGAGACTGGCCCGTGGCCATGGACAGAAGACGGGTTTGTGGCCAAGTGCACGCGGTGGGCCGTTTATGAGCAGGCTTAGCCGAGCGGCTTTCCGATCATTGGCGGCCTTTGCACGAATGCGACGCTGCGATCAGTTCTCGCTGCTCCCCCCACGCCATCGGCATCGGCCGCATCAGCTCCTCGATCTGCATCCCCTTCGGCTGTCGCCCATCCAGGATGGCTTCCTGAATGTCCGGCGCCAACAGGGTGAGCCGCAGGAGGCGGTTGACGTAGCTGCGATCGATCTTCTCCGCCTCGGCGATCTCGGACACAGAACCATTCGCTCCGTCGTCGAGCATCCGCTTCCACGGGTGCGCGCGGGCGAGCGCCCGGATCAGGGTCTAATCATGCCGCGATTTCCCCGGCGCCCAGGCGTCGCTGCCGTCGGGCGCGATGATCACCTTGCGGCCGCCGCGGCGCTTCCACTGCATGGGAATGTCGACGACGATGGTGGTGCCCCCGAGGCGCCAGTTGGCTTGGGGCGTATCGGGCTTCGCGTTCATGCCGCTGTCCTCATCCGCAGTTCCGCAACCAGTGTCTGCAGCCCCTCGGCGCGCAACTTTACGCGAAGGCCGGTGGGAGCGAGATCGACCCGCTCGACCAGCAGCCGAACGATGCGTACCTGCTCGGCCGGAAACAGCTGGGCCAACACCGTCGCTGGCATGCGCAAGCTGCGCCACCGGGGCCTGCCCAAGGTCGACTGGAAATTCACCCTCGCCATGGCCGCCTACAACCTGGTCCGGCTGCCAAAGCTGCTGGGAGCGGTGAAGTGACAGCCAGAGTGCGTCCACAACGGCACGTCGGGGCCGAAAATGCCCAGATGGACGATGCAGCCGCCAACAACAACACGCAAACGACGTCATCCAACCACCATACACCCAATCAATCGGGGGCCATTTCAGCAGCCTGTTAGGAATATCCGGGGCAAGGAGCATGTGGCAGATAGGCCATTACAGCTCATAAAATTCCTGCGGCACTGCAATAATATCATTCGTCTCCAGTAGTTAAACTTCCGAGCAACCTCAACAATTAATGGATTTTTTGCACGTGCGAATGCCAGGAGTGGCGAGCGATATTAATGTGTCGTTGATGTTTTAACTTTAGGTTAGGCTGCACATTATGTGGAAGCCTGCCTGATGTGACTGCGCCGTGACATGGGCATGCACTTCGTATCCACCAGACGACTTTCGGCTTCATGACTAGGAGAGCGAGACCATGTCTTTTGCAACGCTTCATGACCTGCTTGACGCCCTCGACACCGACCGGCCCGATGGCCGACAGACACCCGACAGCCAACATACATCGGCGCTCGACGGCGAAAGGGCTGTCCCCAAACCGCGTCTGCGGCCCACCCGATCCACCCACAACGCGGCATAGATCCTCAAGATCGGTTCAGCTGTAGCAAGACCCAGCGCAGTAATACGTTCCTCATCGATACTGGGCACTCACACTCCAGAGAGGTTGTTGCGCGGGGTCGAGCCTTCGGTTCGGGAACTGATGGCCGACGCCATCTCTGGGCCGTTCTTCAAAAGAGAGGGCCAGAGATCCATGACGTCTGGCGTATCAATGAAGGGGCGCGCGCACCTGAGCGAGCCCCCACGCCCGATGATACCCGAGCTTGGGCACTGCGACCGCCCGCTGCGCGACTCATTGGGCAAGTTGGGCAAGACCCGTCACGTGGTGTCACAATGGCGATTGTTCGCATCGGCGGGCGTTTGTCGCCTGAAGAGTCTTCGCTGCTCCCCCCACTCCATCGGCATCGCCCGCGTCAGTTCCTCGAGTTGCATCCCCTTCGGCTGTCGGCCGTCGAGAATCGCCTCCTGAATGTCCGGCGCCAGTAGGGTGAGCCGCAGGAGGCGGTTGACGTAGCTGCGATCGATCTTCTCCGCCTCGGCAATCTCGGACACGGAACCATGGATCCCCTCCTCCAGCATCCGCTTCCATCGGTGCGCGCGGGCCAGCGCGCGGATCAGCGTCTCGTCCGGTCGTGGTTTCGCCGGCGCCCAGGCGTCGTTGCCATCGGGCGCGATGATCACCTTGCTGTCAATCGGCATGCAAAAGGGACCCCCGATTGGAGTGCGCCCCTGTTACCGGACAGATTGAGCGTTGTGAATTCACCGTGTATGCCGGGCCTTCAGATGGAGAAGACCGATGGCCAAGCACCGTTGTTACAGCATCGATTTCAAGCGCCAGGTGGCGCAGGAGTTCATTGCCGGCGAGACTCTTCACGGGCCTGCTGCACATGATCATTGAAAGCGGTCAGCTGTGATCATCGAAAGCGGCCGGCCGTTTTCATTGAAAGCGGTCAGCCGTTTTCATGAAAGCGGCCACGCATGGGCAAGCCGGACGGCACGCGTGTTGGT
>JBATPX010000063.1:0-42564 GCA_049291695.1 Defluviicoccus sp. | reverse complement strand
GCAACGCGCATGTGGTCAAGGGCTGCCGCCGGCTCCGGGTGCAGCCGCCGGGGGGCGAGGCGATCGGCGCGAGCGTGCTGGCGTGTGCTGCCGCCGACGATCTGGCGCTTCTGAAGGCGGAGACGGATCCGGCGGCGGCGGCACAGTTTCGCACCGGCGCGCCGCTGCGCCAGGGGGAAAGCGTGCTCGCCTACGGCTTCCCGCTGGCCGGTGCGCTGGCATCGACCGGCAATGCGACGGTGGGCCACGTGACCGCGCTGGCGGGCCTGGGCGACGACAGCCGGCTGATGCAGATCTCGGCGCCGGTGCAGGCGGGCAACAGCGGCGGGCCACTCCTGGATGCGTCGGGCGGCGTGGTCGGCGTGATCGTCGGCAAGCTCGATGCGCTGAAGACGGCGCGCGCGATCGGCGATATCCCGCAGAACGTCAACTTCGCGATCAAGGCGAGCGTGGCCACCAACTTCCTCGAAGCGCAGGGGGTGCCGTTTGCCACCCAGCCTGCTGGCAGGGCGCTTGCGACCGAGGACATCGCCGCCCGCGCCCGCGCGATCACCGTGCGGGTTGATTGCTTGAAGTGAGCGCCGAGGGCGGATTGGCTTGAGCGTAATCCGCCGCATGGGGTGGTGCAGCATCGAACCCATCCGACGGATTACGGGCGTTGCCCTACGCGGGCTAATCGAGCAAAGACTCCCGTCATCCGCGCCTCAACGCGGCAACGAAAGGAGCAGACGATATGAGGCGCAGAACGTGACATGCTGGATTTGTGGCAAAACGGCAGATAGCCGCGAGCACCGGATCAAAAGATCGGATCTGAAATCCGTGGTCAGCAAGGCGCCGACACAGGACAGTCCTATCCACCTCAGTACCCCCGTGCGAAAGAACCAGCGTATTGGCAGCGCGGTAGGTCGGAATAGCCTCTTGGCGTATTCCGACGAATGCCTGCTGCGCGGTGAGGTATCTTTTGACATTGAACACTCGTGGGCGCTTCGCCGTGTGCCGCACTGTTTCGATACTCGTGGAGCTGGTTCGGCGCTGACGCCGGCATGCGTCGGAATACGCCCCCACAGGGGCTATTCCGACCTACCTCGTTGATTTGCAGGCGGAACACGATCAGTTTTTTCGCTCATCAGCAATGCAGCAGGCCGCGCTGCGGCTGTCCCACGAACGGGGACCGGGCAGCCGTGAAAGTCTTCTTGCCGGTGCTGGCGGCTGCTATAAGCGCTCCATGCTGACGGTCTATTCGCTTAACGAAGGCACCATCGTCGCGCAGTGCATCCTTGCGGAAGCGGCGCTGCCGGAGCGGCCGCTGTGGATCGACCTGTACGAGCCGACGATGGCCGAAGAAGCGCTGGTGGAGGCGGCGATGATGATTGACGTGCCGACGCCGGACGAAATGCGCGAGATCGAAACGTCAAGCCGCCTCTATCGCGAGGGGGCAGCGCTGGTGATGACCGCGAGCATTCTGTTCAACGTCGAAACGCCGGTGCCGGAAACGCATGCGATCACCTTCATCCTCGTGAACGGCACCCTCATCACCGTGCGCTATGCGGAGCCGCAGCCGTTTCGCATCTTCCCGGCCCGGCTGCAGGCGCGGCCGGAGCTCAGTGTCTCCGCTGAAATGACCCTGGTGGGCCTGCTCGACGCGATCATCGATCGCCTCGCCGACGCGCTGGAGATGGTCGACAACACCGCCGGGCTGTTGTCGAAAGCGATTTTTGCGCGCTTCGACAAGGAAATCCCGCGGGCGGGCGACCATCGGCGCCAGCTTGAGGAGATCGGACTGAATTCGATCCGCTGCTCGAAAGTGGATGAGAGCCTGGTCGCGGTTTCCCGCCTGTTGACGTTCCTGGACGCCAATCTGCGGCAGACCGGGAACAAGGATGTGCGCTTGCGGATCAAGGACCTCCAGCGCGATGTCCTGTCCCTTTCTGCCTACGTCGAGCGGTTGTCGGAGAAGCTGCAGCTGCTGCTGGATGCGACGCTTGGCATGATCAACATCCGGCAGAACGCGATCATGCAGGTCTTTTCCGTGGTGGCCGTTGTGTTCATGCCGCCGACGCTGATCGCCAGCATCTATGGCATGAACTTCGAAGTCATGCCGGAGCTGAGCTGGCCGTGGGGCTACCCGGCCGCGCTCGGTTGCATCGTTGCCTCGGCGATCCTGCCGTACGTCCTTTTCAAGCGGCGCGGCTGGTTGTAGGAGCCGGTAGCTGCGTGCCGCAGGGGTGCCTAGCCGCATCGCGCTCGCCTGAAGGGCGCGTCAACGAAAGAACGCCGACACAGGGAGGTTTCATGTCACACCAAGCCGCCGTTACGTCAGTCGCCGATCCGTTCGAGACCGGCCTCGACCAGAATGTCGCCAATCATCAGCCGCTGACGCCGCTGGGCTTCATCCAGCGCGCGGCGCTCATTTATCCGCAGCGCCTCGCGGTCGTCCACGGCGCCCGCCGCTACACTTGGAGCGAGACCTACGCCCGCAGCCGCAGACTCGCTTCGGCGCTCAGGCAACGCGGTATCGGCCGCGGCGATGTCGTCGCCGTCATGGCCGCCAACACGCCGGAGATGTGCGAGGCGCATTTCGGCGTACCGATGGCGGGCGCTATCCTCAACACGCTCAACACCCGCCTCGATGCCACCGCCCTCGGCTACTGCCTCAGGCACGGCGAGGCGAAGGCGCTCATTACCGATCGCGAGTTTGCCGGCCCGATCGGCGAAGCACTCCGGCACCTGAGCCGTGATCTGCTCGTGATCGAGATCGACGACGCGCTCTGCGTGACGGGAGGGGCGCTCGCCGGCGCATGCGAGTACGAGGCGTTTATCGAAGGCGGCGACCCCAACTTCGCCTGGGAACCGCCCGCGGACGAATGGAATGCGATCAGCCTCAACTACACGTCGGGCACGACGGGCGATCCCAAAGGCGTCGTCTATCATCACCGCGGCGCTTATCTGACCGCGATCGGCAATGTGCTCTCGTGGCAGATGCCGCCGCATCCGGTCTATCTGTGGACGCTGCCGATGTTCCACTGCAACGGTTGGTGCTTCCCGTGGACGCTCGCCGCCGTTGCCGGCGTCAATGTCTGCCTGCGCGGCTTCACCGGCGAGACGATCTGGCAGGCAATCGGCGAACAGCGGGTCACGCACTTCTGCGGCGCACCGATCGTCCTCAACATGGTTGCCAACACGCCGGTTGACCGCCGGCCGGCCATCGAGCACCAGGTCAACGTCATGACGGCCGCGGCACCGCCGCCGGCATCGACGCTCGAAGTCATGCAGCGGCAGGGCTTCCATGTCACCCACGTCTACGGCCTGACCGAAACGTACGGCCCGTCGGTCGTGTGTGCGTGGAAGGAGGAGTGGGACCGGCTTGCGATCGAAGAGCAGGCGACACTGAAGGCGCGCCAGGGGGTCCGCTATCCGAACCTCGAAGACTTGGCCGTCCTCGATCCGTCGACATTGGCGCCGCTGCCGCACGACGGCGAGACGATGGGCGAAGTCATGTTCCGCGGCAACGTGGTGATGAAGGGCTACCTCAAGGATGAGCGGGCGACCGCGGCCGCACTCAGGGGCGGCTGGTTCCACTCAGGCGATCTCGGCGTCTGCCATCCGGACGGCTACATTCAGCTGAAGGACCGTTCGAAAGACATCATCATCTCCGGCGGCGAGAACATCTCCTCGATCGAGGTCGAGAACGTCCTCTGCAAGCATCCGGCCGTGCTGCTGGCCGCCGTCGTCGCCCGGCCTGACGAAAAATGGGGCGAAACGCCGTGCGCCTTCATCGAGCTCAAACCCGATGCGCAGGTGACGGAAGCAGACATGATCGCCTTTTGCCGCGAGCACTTGGCCCATTTCAAATGCCCGCGGCGGGTGATCTTCACCGAGGTGCCGAAGACATCGACCGGCAAGATCCAGAAGTTCAAGCTGCGCACCGCGGCGCAAACTTTGGCGTGAGCTGAGGGCAGGGAGCGTGGCGTCGGTGCAGGCAGGCGAGCCAGGCCGGCTGCGCGGATCGCCGATGAAACCAAGCCCGGCTGCCCGCCTGCGCGAGCTGCTTGCCCCGAAACGGCTGCTGCCGATGCCGTGCTGCTTCGATGCGCTGTCGGCGCGGCTGATCGAAGCGGCAGGGTTCGGCGTGACCTTCATGAGCGGCTTCGCGGTCGCCGCCACACGTTTGGGAATGCCGGACACCGGCTTGCTGTGTTACGCGGAAGCGCTCGATCAGGGCCGCTCGATCTGCCAGGCGGTGCAGTTGCCGGTGATTGGCGATGCGGACACCGGTTACGGAAATGCCCTTAACGTCAAGAGGACGGTTCAGGGCTACGCAGCGGCGGGCTTTGCCGGCGTGATGATCGAAGACCAGGTTTGGCCGAAGCGATGCGGCCACACCCGCGGCAAGGCGGTCGTCGAAAGGGCGGAGGCCTTGGCGCGTATCCGGGCCGCGGTCGATGCGCGCAACGAGGGCCAGGATATCCTCATCGTCGCCCGTACCGATTCCCGTGCGACGCATGGGCTCGGCGAGGCGATCGCGCGGGCGCAGGCCTTCGCTGAGGCCGGCGCGGACATCCTGTTCATCGAGGCACCGGCCTCGGTCGAGGAGATGGCGACGCTGTGCCGCGAGGTCCCCGGCCGCCATCTCGCCAACATGCTCGAGGGGGGGACGACGCCGATCCTCCCGCCCCAGCGGCTGCAGGAGCTGGGTTTCGCCCTTGCCGCCTATCCGCTGACGCTGTTGAGCGCGGCCGTTCGCGCGATGCGTGATGCGCTGGGCGACCTTAGCCGCGGTTGTGATCCGTCCGCACGCCTGCTGCCGTTCGACGAACTGCGCCGGATCGTCGGCTTCGCGGCGTACGAAGAGGAGGAGGAGCGCTATCGGCACGGTTGAACGTCCAGCGATGAGAGGGGCGCCCTGTGATGGCCGGTTGCGCGGCCTTTCAAAGTTGCCGAGTCCAGGTTAAGTACGGGATCTTCGTATAGGCGAGGAAACCGCGCCGTGCTTCGGCTGGTGGAAACGATAACGGAATGAGATGGCGGTAACGGTACGGTTTGCACCCTCACCGACCGGCTTTCTGCATATAGGCGCCGCGCGCACGGCGCTGTTCAACTATTTGTTCGCGCGTCACCACGGCGGGCGATTCCTGCTGCGGATCGAGGACACCGATCGCGCCCGCTCGACGCAGGAAGCGGTCGATGCGATTCTGGACGGGCTGCGCTGGCTCGGCCTCGATTGGGATGGGGAGCCATTCTACCAGTTCGCGCGCGCAGCCCGGCACGCGGAAGCGGCGCGCCAGCTGCTCGCGGCCGGCAAGGCCTACCTCTGTTTCGCCACGCCGCAAGAGCTCGACGAGATGCGGCGTACGGCGCGCGCCGAGGGCCGCCCGGTCCGCTACGATGGACGCTGGCGTGATCGCGATCCTTCGGAAGCACCTGCGGGCGTGCCGCCGGTAATCCGCCTGAAAGCGTCATCCGCGGGCGATACGCGGATCGATGACCTTGTGCAGGGGACGGTGACCGTCCCCAACGAGCAGCTTGACGACATGGTGCTGCTTCGCGCCGATGGCACGCCGACCTACATGCTGGCCTGTGTCGTCGATGACCATGATATGGCGATCACGCATGTCATCCGCGGCGACGATCACCTCACCAACACGTTTCGGCAGTACCAGCTCTATCAGGCCTTCGGCTGGCCGGTGCCGCAGTTCGCTCATATTCCGCTCATCCATGGTGCTGACGGGCAGAAGCTCTCGAAACGCCACGGCGCGGTCGGCCTGGACGAGTACCGGCGCCAGGGATTCCTGCCCGAGGCGATGTGCAACTATCTGCTCCGGCTGGGCTGGAGCCACGGCAACGACGAGATCATCAGCCGCGAGCAGGCAATCGCGTGGTTCGATCTCGACCATATCGGACGCTCGCCGGCGCGCTTCGACAGCGAGAAGTTGACCAGCCTTAATGCCCACTATCTGCGCAGCGCCGATCCGCATCAGATCGTTCGCCTGGTGCTGGGCGAGCTCGCGCTGCGGTGCGACGGAACGCTTGCTCCGACCGCTGAAGAACGCCTAAAAAAAGGATTGGACAGCCTGCGCGAGCGTGCGAGGACCGTGAACGAGCTCTGTGCCAATGCCCGTTTCTACGCCGTTGACGGCCCCGTGACGCCGGACGCGGGCGCGGCTGCGCTGTTGACGGCGGATGCGCGCGCGCGCCTCGGCGTCGTGGTGAGCCTCCTCTCGCAGATCCAGCCCTGGCAGGCGGCGGCAATCGAGGGCGCAACGCGGGAAGCGTGCGAAGCGCGAGGATGGAAGCTCAAGGACGTTGCGCAGCCGCTGCGGGCCGCCGTGACGGGTTCCAGGGTGTCGCCGCCCCTGTTCGAGCTGATGGAGATTCTGGGTCGAGAGGAAACGATCGTGCGCGTCGAAGGCGTGGCGTGAGCCGAAGCGCCTTGACCGGCTGGAAAACAGCTCGCAGCGGGGCGCGTCGCGATCTACCTCTCTTGTATCATCTGGCTCTTTTGTATCATCAGGCTGGCGTCGCGAGGATGTGAAAGCAATGAGCAAAGAGAACGTCCCTGCCGCTGAAAAAAACAGAACCATTACCCTTATCGATAATGTGACAGGGCGCCGATTTGAACTGCCGATCCTCAGCGGATCGACAGGGCCTGACGTCATCGACGTCAGAAAGCTGTTCCAGGACACGGGCTACTTCACCTTTGACCCTGGCTACACGTCGACCGGCAGTTGCGAGTCGAGCATTACGTACATCGACGGCGACGCAGGAGTCCTTCTGTACCGCGGCTATCCCATCGAGGAGTTAGCCGAACACTCGGACTTCATGGAAGTGTGTTATCTCCTGCTGTATGGCGACCTACCGAACGCCGATCAGAAGCGGAAGTTCGAGCACGACATTACCTACCACACCATGCTGCACGAGCAGATGGCGAAGTTCATCGAGGGGTTCCGGCGTGATTCCCACCCGATGGCAGTCATGGTCGGCATGGTGGGCGGCATGTCGGCGTTCTACCATGACTCGACCGACATCACGAACCCGCGCCATCGCATGGTTGCGTCCTATCGCATGATCGCCAAGATGGCGACGATGGCGACGTGGGCGTTCAAGTACTCTTTGGGGCAGCCGTTCATCTACCCCCGCAACGATCTGCGCTTCGCGGAAAACCTGCTGCACATGATGTTCGCCGTGCCGTGCGAGCCCTACCGCGTCAACCCGGTGCTGGCGCGGGCGATGGACCGCATCCTCATTCTGCATGCCGATCACGAGCAGAACGCGTCGACATCGACCGTTCGCCTTGCCGGATCGAGCGGCGCCAACCCGTTTGCCTGCATTGCGGCTGGGATCGCATCCCTGTGGGGACCGGCGCACGGGGGTGCGAACGAGGCGGTGCTGCGCATGCTGGAGGAGGTCGGCGATAAGCGCCGTATCGGCGAGTATGTCCGCCGGGCGAAGGACAAGGATGACCCGTTTCGCCTGATGGGGTTTGGTCACCGCGTGTACCGCAACTACGATCCGCGGGCGCGCATCATGCGGGAATCGTGCCACGCGGTGCTGAACGAATTGGATATGCGCGACGATCCGCTGCTCGAACTGGCGATGGAGCTGGAAAGAATTGCGCTGGAAGACGACTATTTCGTTTCCAAGAAGCTCTATCCCAATGTCGACTTCTATTCCGGCATCATCTTCCGCGCGATGGGCATCCCGACGTCGATGTTTACAGTCCTGTTTGCGGTGGCGCGAACGGTCGGCTGGGTCGCGCAATGGAACGAGATGATCGAGGATCCGACACAGAAAATCGGCCGCCCGCGCCAGCTCTATACCGGGCCGACGCGCAGGTCGTATAAGCCGCTGGCGCAGCGGGCATAAGGCGAAGTCGCTCGGCGCCGGCCGGCGCCCGGCTGGCATCCGGCGGCTGCAGCCCGATCAACGCGGCGGCGCGCTGACGCCGCGCCCGTCAACGGAGGGAGAGCGGCGGTGGCGCGCCTTTCGGTGCCGAAAGAGCGGATCAAGATCGTCTTGCTCGAGGGCGTTCACGCCAGCGCGCGGGATGTCTTTCGTGCCCATGGCTACGAGAACGTCGAGCTTGTGCCCGGCGCGCTCGACGGCGCCGCCCTTCAAGCGCGGCTGGCCGACGCCCACATCGTCGGCATCCGCTCGCGGACCAAGCTGACCGCACCGCTGATCGCCGCCGCCGAGCGCCTGTTCTGCATCGGCTGCTTCTGCATCGGCACCAATCAAGTCGATCTGCGGGCGGCCAAGCTCAGGGGCACTCCTGTCTTCAATGCGCCCTATTCGAACACCCGCTCGGTTGCCGAACTCGTCATCGGCGAGATCATCATGCTGGCGCGCCGGGTGCCGGAGAAATCGGCGCAGGCCGCGACCGGCCATTGGCGCAAGGATGTTTCCGGCGCACGCGAGATCCGCGGCAAGACGCTTGGCATCGTTGGCTACGGCCATATCGGCTCCCAAGTCTCGGTACTGGCCGAGGGGCTGGGGATGTTCGTGCGCTATTACGACATCGTCGACAAACTCGCGCTCGGCAATGCGCAGCCGTGCCCGAGCCTCGATGCGCTCCTGGCCGAGGCCGATGTTGTCACCCTGCACGTGCCGGCGACGCCGGCGACGCGCGGCATTATCGGCTCGCGCGCGCTCGCACGGATGAAACCCAGCGCGGTGCTGATCAATGCCGCCCGCGGTGATATCGTCGATGTCGAGGCGCTGGCGGCGGCCTTGCGTACCGGTCATCTCGCGGGTGCGGCCGTCGATGTCTTTCCGAGCGAGCCGGCACGCGATGACGAACCGTTCACTTCGCCTCTGCAGGGAATTGCCAACGTCATCCTGACGCCACACATCGGCGGCTCGACTGAGGAGGCGCAGGCCAGCATCGGCCGCGAGGTCGCGGAGAAGCTCGTCCGCTATTCGGACAACGGGTCCACTGTCGGGGCCGTGAACTTCGTCGAGGTGTCGTTGCCGGTGCAGGCTGGCATGACCCGCTTCCTGCACATTCATCGCAATGTCCCGGGTGTGCTGGCGGCGGTGAACCAGGTCTTTTCCGCGCGTGAGCTGAACATCGCTGGGCAGTATCTGCGCACCGACGCCGACGTCGGCTACGTCGTCAGCGATATCGGAGGCGATCTGGTGGAGGGGATGGGCGTTCGCCGCGACTTGAGCGCGATCGAGGGGACGATTCGCGTTCGGTTCCTGTATTGACTTTTGTTCGTTCCCTCCGCCGCACACTATTTGGCTGTATCTCGCGGCAGGATGCACGCCGCTGAATTAAAGCCCTGTTTGCGAACAATCATTGCGGCCAATGATTGCGTTGTGCCGGTCATAAGGTTGTGCTTATATCACCCAAACGGGGTTGCTCAAGATTGGAAACGTGGATCGGGGCACCGAGAACGGATGCCCTCGCGCGGCAACCTTGGATGGTGGGCGGGACGTCTCCGCCTCAAGTCCAATGACCCTGTCGGCAGGGCATGCAGCCGGAAAGGAGACAGAGCACGCCTTCGACGGCGATGCGAAAACGGGTGGCGGCGGCATCTGTTCGCTTTCGAGAGGGGCGACCGCTGGTCATCAATGCATCTCGTTGCAACGCGACAACCGATACAAATGACGAAAAAACAGCAAATCGCGAAAAAGAAACGAAAATGACACGCCATGGGGTGATCAAATATGCTCAAGAAAGGCCTAGACTTCACGTACGGCGTTAACCGCGCAAAGCACCGAGGAGCGATCTCGGTTGATCCACGCGCACCGAAAGGTCCGCAACAAGACGGCACGGAACCGCCGCATTACCTGACCGATGACATCGCCGTCGAGGAGTGGAAGCGTGTTGCTTCCCATCTTCTAGCCGATGGTTTGCTGACGGCCGCCCGCCGCGCCTTGCTGGCGGGCTACTGCACGGCTGTTGCAAGAGCCATTCGCGCCGAAGAAACGCTACTCCGAGAGGGCCGCTACTATGAAACTGAGACCAGTCGAGGCTCCGTCATGCGGCGGCGCCATCCTGCCGCTCAAGACTCGGAGCAGGCGTGGTGCGCCGTTCGCAAGTTCGCCCGGCACCTTGGCATCGCGACACCAAGCTCTGACGATGTCGGCGCGGGCGGCGGCCGCCGAGCGATCTTCAAATGAGACCTTCACCTATAGCGAGGCTCTTGCCAGGCAGGTCCTCTTTTTCGTCGAGGAATATTGCAGCCATGTGAAGGGTCCCTTGACCGGCCAGCCGCTGCGGCTTGCGCCCTGGCAGCGCAAGCTCGTCTGCAACTTGTTCGGCTGGCAGCGCGCCGACGCCAGACGTCGTTACCGTTACGTCTGGCTCGAGGCGCCGCGCAAATCGGGCAAGACGACACTCGCGGCCGCTCTCGGTCTTTACATGCTCGTCGTCGATCCTGAACCGGGGGCCGAGATCGTCATCGCCGCGGCCGATACCAAGCAGGCAATGATCTGCTTCAGTATCGCGACCGAAATGATCGCAAGGGATCCCGATCTGTCCTCGCTGTGCCGGGTGAACAAGCACGTGATCGCGTACAAGGACGCGCACTTGCGCATCGTCTCGTCCCGCGCCGAGCAGAAACACGGCGAGAACATCTCGTGTTTGATCTTCGACGAGCTGCATCTGCAGCCGTCACGCGTACTGCATGATGCTCTGGTCACGAGCATGGCAGCCCGCAAGGATCCGCTTGTTTTCTATCTGACGACCGCCGGCTGGGATCCGACCTCGCTGGCCTGGGAGTTCCATAACTACGCGCGCAAGATCCAAGATGGCCTGATCGAAGATCCAAGCTGGCTGGTGGCGATCTTCGGTGCCGAGCCGGAGGCCGATTGGACCGACCCGCGCGTGTGGGCCGATGCCCATCCCGGCCTTGGCGTCTCGGTAGCGGAGGACTTCTTGCGCCAGGAATGTGCCCGCGCCCTGCAAACGCCGGGCTTCATTCGCAGTTTCCGGCGCCTCTATCTCAACATCTGGAGCGAGAAGTCGTCGATCTGGCTTGACGTCAAACAGTGGGATGCATGCGGCGATGCCCCCGTCGAGGTCCAGGCCCTTGCGGGGCGGGAGTGCTATGCCGGGCTCGACTTGAGCTCGACCGCCGACTTGACGGCGCTCGTCCTCGTGTTTCCCGACCCGGATGGCGGCTGCACCGTACTGCCCTACGCATTCTGCCCGGAAACGACGCTCGTCGAGCGCACGCGCAGGGAGAACGCCGCCTACCTGGAATGGCACGAGAAAGGCTACGTGCTTGCCACCCCGGGCAATGTCGTCGACTACAACGCGATTCTCGCCAAGATCCGTGAACTCTCGGAGATCTATCATTTGGTCGAGATCGCGTACGACCGCTGGAACGCCTCGATGCTGATCAACGAGCTGACCGCTGACGGCTTCACCTGCGTTCCGGTGCCGCAGACGCCGACCGTGATGAACGCGCCGATGCGCGAACTCGAGCGCCTCGCCGCGGAGGGGACTTTGCGTCACGGCGGCCACCCGGTGCTGCGCTGGTGCGCCAGCAACACGGCGGTCGAGATGAGTGCCAACGGCGATATCAAGCCGGCGCGCGGCAAGAGCCCCGACAAGATCGATCTCATGGTCGCGCTGTTGATGGCACTGTCGCGGCATCTGTTGCGAACCACCTGGGGGCCGACGCCGCTCGCGCCACTGTCCCGTTGACGCGGCGGGTGCGGCACCATACAAGACGGCCGGGCCACGATCCCCCACCGGATCGCGACCCATCTGCAAGGATGGGAGCTGATGATGTCGACACCTCTGCGGCCGAACGTCCGTCCGGCCAACCCCTGCTTTTCTTCCGGACCCTGTGCCAAACGCCCCGGCTGGAGCGCAGGCGCGCTTGCCGATGCCTGCGTCGGCCGCTCGCACCGATCGAAGGCGGGCAAGGCCAAGCTGAAGGCGGTCATCGACAGCTCGCGCGCGCTCCTTGGCATGCCTGCCGATTTCCGCCTTGCAATCGTGCCGGCCTCGGACACCGGCGCGGTCGAGATGGCGCTGTGGTCGCTTTTGGGTGCCCGCGGCGTCGACGTGCTGGCGTGGGAGAGCTTCGGCAAGGAATGGCTGACTGACATTACGAAACAGCTGAAGCTCAAGGACGTGCGCACCATCCAGGCCGACTACGGCCGGCTGCCGGACCTCTCGGTTGTCACGGGCGACAACGACATCATCTTTACCTGGAACGGCACCACGTCCGGCGTTGCCGTGCCGAACGCCGATTGGATCCCTTCGGACCGCAAGGGCCTCGCCATTGCCGATGCGACGTCGGCAGTGTTCGCCTGGGAAATGCCGTGGGACAAGCTGGATGTCGTCACCTATTCCTGGCAGAAGGTGCTGGGCGGCGAGGCGCAGCACGGCATGCTCGCCTTGGGGCCGCGCGCCGTGGCGAGGCTTGAGAGCTACACGCCGCCCTGGCCGCTGCCGAAACTCTTCCGCATGACAAAAAACGGCAAGCTGATCGAGGGCTTGTTCGTTGGCGAGACCATCAATACGCCCTCGATGCTGGCGGTCGAGGATGCGCTCGACGCGCTGGTGTGGGCGGGTTCGGTCGGCGGTGCTGCCGGTTTGGTCGGCCGCTGCCTTGCCAATGCGTCGGCGATCGAGGCGTGGGTGGGAGCAAGCCCGTGGATCGGCTTCCTCGCCGAGGACCCGGCGACACGCTCGCGCACCTCCGTCTGCCTGAAGGTGGTCGATCCCGCGTTCACCGCACTGCCGGCTGACGCCCAAGCTGCGGCGGCGAAGCGGCTGGCGGCGCTGCTTGAGAGCGAAAAGGTCGCCTACGACATCGGCAGCTATCGCGATGCACCGCCGGGACTGCGCATCTGGGCCGGCGCCACTGTCGAGACGGCTGACCTGCAGGCGCTGTTCCCCTGGCTCGACTGGGCCTATGCCGTCGTCAACAGTGAAATCGCAGCGTCCTGAAAAGAGGTCCCTCCCGTGCCCAAGGTTCTCATCTCGGACGACATGAGCCCGCAGGCAGCGGATATTTTCCGCGCCCGCGGCGTCGATGTCGACGTCAAGACCGATCTCAGCCCGGCCGAGCTCAAGGCCTGCATCGCCGCCTATGACGGCCTGACGGTTCGCTCGGCGACCAAGGTCACGGCCGAAATCATCGCCGCCGCCGATCTGTTGCGGGTGATCGGCCGCGCCGGCATCGGTGTCGATAATGTCGATGTTGCAGCCGCCACGGCACGCGGCATCGTCGTCATGAACACGCCGTTCGGCAACTCGATCACGACCGCGGAACACGCGATCGCAATGATGTTCGCGCTCGCGCGGCAGATCCCGCAGGCGAACGCGTCGACGCATGCCGGCAAGTGGGAGAAGTCGAAGTTCCTGGGCGTCGAACTCGCCGGCAAGACGCTCGGCATCATCGGCTGCGGCAACATCGGCAGCATCGTTGCCGACCGGGCGCAGGGGCTCAAGATGCGCGTCGTTGCCCATGATCCGTATCTGACGCCGGCCCGGGCGGAGACGCTGGGGGTCGAGAAGGTCGATCTCGATCAGTTGTTCCAGCGCGCCGACATCATCAGCCTGCATGCGCCGGCGACCGAAGCCACCCGCGGCATCATCAACGCCGAGACGATCGCCAAGATGAAGCCGGGGGTGAGGATCGTCAATTGCGCCCGTGGCGCGCTGGTCAACGAAGCCGATTTGAAGGCCGGGCTCGAGGCCGGCCACGTGGCCGGTGCCGCCCTTGATGTCTTCGCGCAGGAGCCGGCCAAGCAAAACATCCTGTTCGGGATGCCCGATGTGGTCGTGACGCCGCATCTCGGCGCTTCGACGGTCGAGGCGCAGGAGAAGGTCGCGCTGCAGGTCGCCGAGCAAATGGCTGATTTTCTGCTCAAGGGCAGCGTCGTCAATGCCCTCAACATGCCTTCGGTCAGCGCCGAGGAGATGCCGCGGCTGCGCCCCTACATGGGCTTGGCGCGGCAACTCGGCAGCCTGGCCGGGCAGTTGATCGAGAGCGCGGTGCGCGCGGTCACGATCGAGTATGAGGGGCACGCTGCCGCCTTGAACGTGAAGCCGTTGACCGCGCTCGTTCTGCAAGGGTTGCTGGCGCCGTTGATGGTTTCCGTCAACATGGTGAACGCACCCAGCCTCGCGCTCGCGCGCGGGATCGCGGTCAGCGAGGTCAAGCGCGAGCAGGTAGGCTCCCTGCAGACGCGCGTCAGCCTGACGGTGGTGACGGAAGTCCAGAGCAGAACCCTGCGCGGCACCCTGGTCAACGGCGATCAACCCCGCATCGTCGAGATCAAGGGGATTCCGATGGACGCACAGCTGCACCCCTCGATGCTGTTCGTCACCAACATCGACCGACCGGGCCTGATCGGCGGCCTCGGCACGGTGTTGGGCAATGCCGGCATCAACATCGCGACCTTCCACCTCGGCCGCGACCGCCCCGGCGGCAACGCGATTGCGTTGCTCGAGGTCGACGAGCCGCCGTCGGAGGCGGTGCTCGACCAGATCCGCGCCCTGCCGAACGTCGTGCGGGTGAAGTCGCTGCGGTTTGCCGCCGGCTTCTGCTAAGGCCGGCTTGCGCGTGCGCTGTCCTATTCGGCGTAGGGATTGCGCGGCTGGCGGACCACGAAGCGGAGCGGCACGCCGCCGAGGCCGAAACGATCGCGCAGGCCGTTGGCGAGAAAGCGGAGATAGCTCTCCGGAAGCGGTGCTACCCGGTTCGCGAACACGGCGAAGGTCGGCGGACGCGTCGAGACCTGGGCCATGTAGCGGAGCTTGAACGGCCGGCCGCCGACCATCGGCGGCGCCTGTTTCTCGCTCATCTCCTTGAGCCAGCGATTGAGTGGGCCGGTGCCGACGTGCAGGTTCCAGCTCTCATAGGCGGCGAGCACGCGCGCCATAACGCCGCCGACGCCTTGGCCGCTGAGCGCGGAGACGTAAACCGGCGCAAGGCCGCGCACCTGGGCGAGCGAGGTTTGGATCCGGCGGGCGAGATCGGCGGCGTTCGCCCGGCGATCGCGGATCAGGTCGGCCTTGTTGACGACGAGCAGCGGCGCGCGGCCTTCCTCGCTCACCCAGCGGACGATCGTCAGATCCTGCTTCTCAAGGCCAACACTGCCGTCGATGACGACCGCGCAGACATGCGCAAAGCGGATTGCGCGCCGCGTATCGGCGGTGGCCAGCTTCTCCAGCCGGTCCTCGACCTTGGCTTGCCGGCGCAGACCGGCGGTGTCGATCAGGCGGATAGCGCGGCCGGCGTAACGCCAGGCGATCGGCACCGCATCGCGGGTGATGCCGGCTTCAGGGCCGGTGATCATCCGCTCCTCGCCGAGGAGCGCATTGACGAGGCTTGACTTGCCGACGTTCGGGCGGCCGATGATGGCAAGCTGGATCGGTTTCGGACCCGCTGCGGTGTCGCTCGCGTCCGCCGCACCCGCCTCGGCGGTGTGCCTGATCTCCTCGGCCGCGGCGTCCTTGAGTGCGTCGAGGAGGAGGTGCAGGCCCTCGCCATGCGCGGCGGACAACGGCACCGGCTCCCCCAGGCCAAGGCCGTAGGCCTCCAAGAGCCCTGCCTCGCCGGCGCCGCTGTCGTACTTGTTGGCCGCCAGGACCACCGGCAGACCGGCACGCCGGAGGATGCCGGCGAGGTCATGATCGAGCGGGCTGACGCCGGCCCTGGCGTCGATAAGCATCAGGACCACCTTCGCCGTCGCCACGGCGCGCTCGGTTTGGGCCTGGATCCGGCCGGCAAGCGCGTCCCCCGCGGTTCCGTCGAAGCCGGCGGTATCGACGGCCGTGAACGCGAGGTCACCCAGCTGGACCGCGGCCTCGCGGCGGTCGCGGGTGACACCCGGCGCATTGTCGACGATCGCGAGCGGCCGGCCAGCCAAGCGATTGAACAACGTCGACTTGCCGACGTTGGGACGGCCGACGATGACCACCGGCAGGGACATCGGCTGATCGAGCGGTTGTTCCGGCGCCGTTATTGATACGCCGTCAGCTTGCCGTCGTCACTGACGACGTAAAGGCGGCCGTCGGCGATGACGGGGATATGGCCGGCGCCGGCGGAAAGCTTGAGGCTGCCGACCTCGCGGCCGTCGCTGGGCGAGAGCATCAGCGCCTTACCGCCGGAGCCGATCACGATCAGCCGGTTGCTGGCCAGCACAGGGCCGGCCCAAACGATCGGATCCTTCTGCTCCTTCTCGTTGGCGTAGACCGGAAGCTTGACGACCCAGCGGATCGTCCCCTTGTCGCGTGTGAGGCAGACGAGCTCCTGCTGGCTCGTCACCAGAAAGGCATACTCCCCCGCCAGCCAGGCGCCATTGAGGGAGCCGATATCCCGCTCCCACAGCCGATCGCCGGTGGCGGCGTTCATTGCTACCAGGATGCCGCCGTAACTGCCGGCGATCACCTGGCCGCGATCGACGGCGGGGCGGCCGCGGATGTGCGACACCGAGGCCAGCTCATCGGTGCGCCGTCCGGGAGCGAGCGATTCCGACCACATGACACGGCCTGTGGATGCGCGCAGCGCCACCAGGTCTCCGGAGGAGAACGGCGCGATAATGCTCTCCTCGGTGATGGCCGCGCTCGCGGTTCCGAGCAGGCCCGCGGCCTCCGACAACGCCGGGTGCGGCGGCCACAGATCACGGCCGTCCGCCGCGTTTATGCCGTAAAGGACGTTGTTGACGGTAATCGCGACCAGCCGGCCGCGCACGACCGACGGCGCGCCATGGATCGGCGCGCCAACGCTGCGGCTCCAGATTTCCTTCCCGGATGACGCATTGAGCGCGAACACCTTGGCAAAGCCGGTGGTGGCAAAGAGAGCGCCGTTCGCGAAGGCAAGACCGCCCGAAAGCGCGTCGTCGTCCTGCTTGCGGGTAAGGTCGACGTCCCACAGCGTTTTGCCCGAGCCGGCGTCGAACGCGCGGACGCGCTGTTCTGAGTCCATCGTGAACACGCGGCCGTCGGCCACCACCGGAGCAGGCAGACGCGGCCGGTTGCTGGCAACCCCTTCGCCGATACTGACCGACCAGACGGGCTGCAGGGCGCTTCCAAGCCGGACATGGTACAATGGCCGATCGACCGAGCCGCCATCCTGCGGCCAAGCCGGGTTGTTCTCCGGCGGCGGCAGGTCAATCGGCTCCAGCGATCCCTGCAGGTCCGGCCGCAGCGCCGTCTGATGCGCGAGCACCGAGACCCGGGTGCCGGGGAGCGCCTCCTCCTTCTTCTTGCCGAACCAGCTCTCACAGCCGCCGACGAGACCCAGCGCCGCGACCGCGACAATCAACCGAAGGTACCGCATTATCGATCTTCCATGCCCGACTGCGTGAGCACTTGGCCGGCCCGCGCCCGCGCTTCCGAAGGAGCGAGCGGATCGTTCCGCATCGCATCGAGAATTTCCTTGGCCTTGGCGCGGTCACCGCGCTCGAAGGCCACGGCAGCCAGGATCTCTTGCGCCGTGTAGCGCCAGGGCTGGTCGGCAGCCGTGAGCGGCGCCAGTTCGGCGCTTACCATTTCGAGCGCGGCCAGATTGGCCTGCGGTTGCTCCAGCACGAGGATCGCCCGAAACAGGGTGCCGAGGGAGCCATAAAGGGGGTCGCTCGTGCTTTCCGCCAGCTTCTGGTAGGCGTCGAGCGCGCCGGCACGATCTCCGTGTCGCACCATTGCATCCGCCGCCCGCAGCCGCGCCAGGAGCGCAATGTCGCTCGGCCCGTCTTCCGCCACCTCAGTGAATGCCTGTGCCGCCGCCGGTGGGTCGGTTGCGACCAACCGTGCTGCTTCGGCCAGACGCCGGCTCGCGTCTGCGTGGGCGCTGCGCTGGTAGCTGCGCCAGCCTTGGTAGCCGGCAACGGCCAGCACGAGGACGATGACCAGCCCGACCAACAGCGAGCCGTACCTCTTCCACAGTTGGGCGAGGCGATCGCGCCGCAGGTCCTCGTCGACTTCGCGGATGAGGGTATCGGAGAGCGAGTTCATGCAGGGTCTCGTTGTTCGCGCGCGCGCTGGCGGTTGTCCAAGGCGAGCGGGTTGAATATCACGTGTCGACTGCTCGCAACAGAGGGAGCGTCGTCGCCGACCACGCGCTGAGCGCCGTCTCCAGGCGGGCGAACGCCGCATCGTCGGCAGGGAGCCCGAACCGCAGCCAGTGCGGCTGGTTGGCAAACGGGCGCACCAGGATGCCGGTTCGCGCGAGGTGTTCGAACAGGGCGGCCGCATCCGCATCGGTGATGAGGCGAAACAGATCGGTGCCGCCGATCACCGCCAGCCTCGCGGCCGCGAGCAGCGTGTTGAGCCTGCGGGCCGCAATGTTGAGTGAGTCGCGCGCCGCAGCGATCCACTGCGCATCGCCGAGTGCCTCGATGCCGATTGCGAGTGCGGGCCCGCTGACGGCCCAGGGTCCTTGCGCCGCCGCCATGCGCGCGATGAGCGCCGGCTCGGCAATCACGAAGCCGAGCCGAAGGCCGGCAAGCCCGAAGAACTTGCCCACCGAGCGCAGCACGATGAACGGGGCGCGGTCACAGCGGCCGGCGACGCTCACCTCCGGCATCACGTCGGCAAAGGCCTCGTCAACCACGACACAGCGGCGTTCCGCCAGCGCCAACAGCTGCGGTACCGTAACGACCCGGCCGTCCGGATTGTTGGGGTTGACGATCACGACCGTGCGACAGGCCGACGGAATATCATCGGCCCGCGCGACTGGGTGCACGCGATGACCGGCTGCAGCCCACGCGCGCGCGTGCTCGGCATAGGTCGGGGCCAGGATGGCAACATCCTGCGCCGGGTCGAGGATGCGCGGCAGCCATTGGATGGCCGCTTGCGTCCCCGCGACCGGCAGCACATACGCTGGCCCCGGTGCGCCGTAGTGTCCCGCGGCGACGGCCTGCAGGCGGGCGGCGACGGCCGCATCGGGCAGGCAGTGCCACGTTTGCGCCGGCAGCTGCGGGACGGGGAAGGAATGGGGCGCGATGCCCGTTGACAGATCGAGCCAGTCCGCGACCGGAACGCCGAAGCTCCGGGCCGCAGCCGCGATCGCGCCGCCGTGAAGCCGCCACGGATCTGCCGGCATCACGCCCGTCCGGGACCGGCGCCGACGATGCGCATCGGCTTGGCAAGTGCTGCCGCGCTCACGGTGCCGGCGGCGCCCCGGCCGCGGCTTCGTGGCGCAGAAAGCGGCGGTGCAGGCGGATGCTGAAAGGAAGCGAGCCGAGATAGGCGATCTGGGTCAGCGCCAGCGTGATCCAGGGCGAACTCACGAGAATCGCGACGTACAGGGCGACCCCCAGCATGGTCGGCAGAATGACAGTGGGGGTGAGGCGGATCTTCTTGAACGAGAACGTGCGCACGCGGCTGACCAGCAGCAGCGAGCCGACGATGATGAAGACGCCGACCAGCACCGGTTTGCGCAGCACATCGCTTTCGAAGTGAAACCATAACACCATGGGGAGCAGGACGATGCCTGCGCCGGCCGGGGCCGGCACGCCGACGAAGAAGTTCTGGCTCCAGGCCGGCTGCTCGTCGCCGAGATCGGCATTGAAGCGCGCCAGCCGCAGGGCACAGCAGGTGCACAACAACATGACCAGGAACCAGCCGAAGCGCCCGCTGTCGGCCCAGGCCCAGAGGTAAAGGGTGATGGCCGGAGCAACGCCGAAGCAGAGGAAGTCGGACAGCGAGTCCAGCTCGGCGCCGAACTTGCTGGTTCCCTTCAGCATGCGCGCGATCCGGCCGTCGAGAGCGTCGAAAACGCCTGCGGCAACGATCGCCAGGACCGCGTGTTCCCACCGCTCCTGCAAGGAAAAGCGCAAGGCGTTGAGACCGGCCGAGAGTGCCAGCAGGGTCAGGATGCTGGGGATCATCCGGTTGATGTGCAGGACCTTGAGCGGCTGGCGACGGCGAATCTGCATCGGTCGACCCTTACCGGCACTCGGCCGCTCGGGACCCCTCGGTGGAGGTGACATCAGCCAGCACCGTCTCGCCGGCGATGCTGCGCTGGCCGGCCGCCACCAGCGGCGCGACGGGCGCGGGCAGGTAGACGTCGACACGGCTGCCGAAGCGGATCATGCCGATCCGCTGGCCGGTGCGCACCGCATCGCCGTCGATCACCCAGGCGCAGATGCGGCGCGCAATCAGCCCCGCGATCTGAACGACGACGATTGCCATCCCGTCGTCGGCGGCGATCAGGAACGAGCGCCGCTCGTTGTCGTCGCTGGACTTGTCGGTGGCGGCACTGACGAAGCGGCCCGGGCGATAGGCGGTGCGAACGATGCGGCCATCGACCGGGGCGCGGTTGATGTGGACGTCGAAGATGCTCATGAAGATCGATACGCGCGTGAAGGACGATCCCTCGACGGCAAGTTCGGGGGGCGGCGTCGCTGGCCCGACGGCGACGATCAGACCGTCGGCGGGACTGACGATGAGGCCGCGGCGCGTGGGCGTCATGCGCGGCGGGTCGCGAAAGAAATACGCACACCAGGCCGTAATAATGACGCCGCAAATCCCCGCCGCCGGCGACAGGAGCGCGAGTCCGGCCGCACCGGCCGCGGCGACACCGATGAACCGCCACCCTTCGCGATGGATAGGCACCAGGAATGAGTGCAGGACGGACATTCGCTCAGGCCGCTCGATCGGTTCCCGACGGCCGGCGGGCGGCCGTCGTCACGGGCGGGGGCCACGGTTCATCGCCGGCGGGCGGCCGTCATGCGGCGGTAGTGCCAAACTGCCGCTGGCGGCAGGTTGGAGACGATCCAACGCGCGCGCCGGCCGCTGATGCCCAGCCGCTGGCAGACCTCGCGCGGGACCGGTGACGCCGGACCGTAGGTGAACTGCACGAAATCGCCGCCCTCGCCCATGATGTCAAAGGCGGCGCTCAGGATGCGCTGGCAGTCGTCCCGCTTCATGCACAGAAGCGGCAGGCCGGAGACGACGGCTTTGACCGGCTCGGCGATCCCGTGCTGGTGCAAGATCGCCTTGAGATCGCGCGCGTCGGCGCACAGGAGGCGAACATCCGGCAGGCGGGCGGCGATAACGTCGCACAACGCAGGCTCGCACTCAAGCACGATGAGCGAGCCGACCGGCACCCCGGCATCGAGCAGCGCTTGGGTCACTTTGCCCGTTCCGCCGCCCAGCTCGACGACGATGCCGGGCGCCTGGACATCGATGCAGGACGCAACCGCTGCCGCTAGCCCGCGGCTGCTCGGCAGGCAGGCGCCAAGCTGGCCGGGGCGCCGCAGCCAGATCTTGAAGAAAGCCGCATCAGCATTGTCGCTGTTGCGGTGCGAGGAATGTCGGAGTTTTTGCGGGTTCATCAGCAGCCGAAGCGTCCCTTCTCAGATCATCGCAGAGCGGTCGAGGAACGAGGGTTTGAACCCAGGGCGAGCCCGGCTTCCCTGGCGCAGCCCTCCCGCCGCCGGAGTGGAGTCACCGTAGCACACGGCTCCGCCGATGACGAGACCCTCACCGCTGACAGGGAGGAGGTCCTATTCAAACTGACAACCGACCCTAATTTACTTCACACCGGTGGGGTAATTCGAGGGCGAGCGCCTGTCTTCGAGGCCGTCGTGCTCACCGCGCGGCGGGGAACGATCAAAGCAGTATGGTGCGGGCGTTGCCGTGCGCCGACAATCTGAGTAACGTCGAGGTTCACGCGCGAACGGAGCCGCCGCCGATGCGCGTGACCAACGGAGGGATGGCCGAGCGGTCTAAGGCGCACGCCTGGAGAGCGTGTTCACCGAAAGGTGTCGTGGGTTCGAATCCCACTCCCTCCGCCAACTCGCTTGCGCCGTAAGGTCTCCGTAGCCGCCCGCAGCGCCGAAAAACGCCAGGAATTGCGCACTTCTGGCCGAAAAGCTGGCGACCTCGCAGGCGCCCGGAAGGGCCAAGTTCCTCACTCTCGGGCCCGTCTGCTCCAAAGCTCCTGACTTCGCCCAAACAGTACGGATTTTTAACGCATTGATTTAACGCGCCTATTCGGCGTGGGAAATCCGTACTTTTCGAACTTCGCTCGGATGGGCGACGGAATCTGGCATCGAACCTGCGCATTGACATCGTACGGATTTTTCGGCCGCGCGCTGCGGCGAACTGTTCCGTACGACCGTCTGCCAGCCGCGCATCCCGTCGTCCAGACAGAGGGCTCTGCGCCCGGCGATGCCTGCGGTGCGGGCGAATGCCGCTTCTCCAAATAGCCGTGGAACGCGGCGAACAGCGCCTCGATCGCCGCCGCCTGGACCAGCTGCTCGCGGTACAGCCAGATTGTCGTCGCGTCCGGCACCGGGTCTTCCAGACCCAACCTTAGAAAGCGCATGAACGACAGCCTGTCTCGCAGCTGGTACTCCAGTCAGCCGGCGAACGTCGCCAGATGCCCTCAAGCCGGGGCCGGAAGTCTTCCCAGGCGACCATCGCGGTCAGCTTCACGAGTGGATTTATTCCCCCTCCGCATCCAGCCCGGCGTAGCGCCACGTCGATGAAACCCATCTGCCCCATCGCGATCCCCTGGTGCCCTCCAGTCGCCGTGAAAGCGCTCTGCAAATCAAAACCACTTGCGTCGCACAATGGGCGCAATCATGCTGTTCTCGTCGGCGCCGGCGTTGCAGCCCTTGGTGTCGGTAAGCTGGCGCGGCCGATGGGAACAATCGAAGGAACGGAATTTGAGGCGGCTGCCGGGGGCGCAGTCCGGACTCGCTGGCACGCGACCGGCATCGGCGGGCACGGCCGGCGCTTCCGCTTTCGAGTCGTAGCCTTGTCGGCTCTGGTTGTCGGTGCTGCAGGCTGCGTCGCTGCGACCTCCATCGGGACCGATACCAGGGATGAGCACCGGGCGGTGGAGAAGCGCCTTGTCCTCGCCGATTTCGAAGGACCCTCCTGGAAGGGGCCATCGCCGCCGCTGCAGATCTGGACCAATCACGATCCGGCGATGCGGGTCGAAGCCGCGGTGGTGCCCGCCGTGCTGGGCAACGGCCGCGGGGAAGCCTTACGGATTTCTCACCATTTCTCGCAGACAGAGCGCGGCGAGGGCGGGGTGCGGATCGCTTTGGGCGGCATCGATGCCACTGTTTACGACCACCTCGAGTTGCGGATCCGGGGCGAGGGAACCGCCGGCTTCCCGCGCGCCGTCAAAATCGGATTCTGGCGCCCTCATGGAGCACGGCCGGGGCTGATCCAGAGCGGCAGCTTTGTCATCAGCGGGATCGAGGAGGGCTGGCAGCAGGTCCGGGTTCCGCTCAAAGCGATGAACGGCATCAGCGAGTGGACCGACCTCACCCGGTTCGTGATCACCCTCGACTCGCGCCGCTCGCCCGTTTCGGCCGGCGCCATTCTGGTCGACGACATCGCCCTGGTCCGAACGGGGAAGGGGGGACCGTCCGCGCACGACCCCGTCGAGCCTGTGCGCAAGCGGGCGTGGGAAACGGCGCTGAACGATCCCGGCGCCGTTCAGCGCGAGATCCGCGGGCGGCTCGGCCGTTGGCCCGAGCGAGTCATCGTCAAGGACAAACTGCCGGCTGACGATGACCTCTTCCTGCGCCGTGTCGCCCGCGACACCTGGCTCGGGCTTGACGCCTTTGCTCACCGTGACAACGGACTTCCGGTGGATACGGTGGTCTTGGCTTCTGGCGCGGAGACCCCCAACGGCCCCGAGGCAGTCTCGGTCCGTGATTATACCAGCCCCACCAATATCGCCGTCTACCTTCTGGCCACGCTGGTCGCCGAAGAGCTTGGCTTCATCGGTCCGGACGAGGCGCTGGCCCGCGTCGAGCGCGTCCTCGGCACCCTGGAGACGCTGGAGAGCTACAACGGCTTTCTCTACAATTACTATGATACCACCTCGTTGGAGCGGACCAGCAACTTCATCTCCTCCCTCGACTCGGCGTGGCTGATCGCCGCGCTCGCGGTGATGCGTACGGCGAAACCGGCGCTCACAGAGCGCATCACACCCCTGATCGAGCGCGCCGACTTCGGGTGGCTGTACGACGACGTGGAGCAGCTTTTGTCGCAGGGCTACTACGTCAACATCGAGACGCCGTCCGAGTACCATTACGGGCTCATTTATACGGAAGCCCGTCTTGCCAGCCTTGTCGCCATCGGCAAGGGCGATGTCCCGGCAGAGCACTGGTTCAAAATGATGCGGACGCTGCCGGCCGACGAGACATGGCAATCCCTGGCTCCGCGGAATCGGGTGCGCAAGCCGGCGGGACGATTCTCCGTCATCGGCGGGTACTATGAGAGGGATGGCTGCCGCTACGTCCCGTCATGGGGCGGCAGCATGTTCGAGGCGCTGATGCCGAGCCTGCTTGTGCACGAGAGTTCGGCGGCGCCCCGAAGCCTCGGCGTCAACAACCGGGTTCATACCGCGTTCCAAATCGAGCGGGCTCTCAAGCACCTGAACTATCCGGTGTGGGGAATGTCGCCGAGCGCCTCCGTTTCCCACGCCGGGTATGGAGAGTATGGTGTCTGGTATCTTGGCGCCTTTGGATACGGCGATGGACTGGTGACGCCGCATGCTTCGGCCCTCGCATTGAGCACATTTCCCACCGAAGCGATCGCCAACCTGCGCCGGCTCGTCGATCTTTACGACATCTATGGCGAATACGGTTTCTACGATGCCGCGGACCCAATCTCGGGACGGGTCGTCTACCGCTACCTAGCCTTGGATCAGGGCATGATCCTGATCTCGATCGCCAATTACCTTAGCGGCGGGGTGGTGCACAAGCACTTCGCCGCGGACCCCATCGGCCGCACGGTGTTGCCGCTCCTCGCGCTCGAATCCTTTTTCGGGCCGGAGGGCGCAGGCCCTGGATGTGACCGGCCGCCGACCGCCGGCTTGGGATCAAAGGCCGATCCGGGTCTCGAAAGCGAACAAACGAAGACGAAGGAAACCGGCGCGAGCGAGTCTGGGGTGAGCGAGTCTGAGGTGAGCGAGTCTGGGGCGAGCGAGTCTGGGGCGAACCGACGATGACCGACGACAGCGCCTCGTTTCCCGCCGACTTTCTCTGGGGTGCCGCCACCTCCGCCTATCAGATCGAAGGTTCGCCACTGGAGGATGGGGCTGGCCCCAGCAACTGGCACCGCTTTACTCATCGGAGCGTAACCGTCGCCAATGGCGACACCGGCGATCTCGCCTGCGATCATTATCACCGGGCCGATGACGATATCCGGCTGATGCGTGACATCGGCCTGCGGGCCTATCGCTTCAGCGTGTCTTGGAGCCGGGTGCTGCCCAGAGGACGCGGCGCCGTCAACCAACGGGGACTCGATTTCTACCGGCGTCTGGTCGATCGGTTGCTAGAGCACGACATTCAGCCGATGGCAACCGTGCACCATTGGGATCTGCCGGCCGAACTTGATGACGCCGGCGGGTGGTTGAACCCGGACATGGTCGAATGGTTCGCTGACTACGCCGAAGTCCTGTTCCGAGCCCTGGACGACCGGGTGCCGTTATGGATTACCGTCAACGAGCCATGGGTCATCGTCGACGCCGGCTACATGCACGATTGCCATCCACCGCAACGCAGCAATCCGCGCGAGGCGCTCGCCGCCGGGCGTACTCTCCTGCGCGCCCATGCCGCCGCGGTTCGGCGTTATCGCGGTGTGGGCCGAAACTGTATCGGCATCACCGTCAATCTGATACCGCAATTCCCATTCACAACCAATGAGGCCGACTTAGCCGCAACCCGTCGGTCCGACGCGTACATCAATCGCCACTACCTGGACCCGATCTTCTTTGGAACCTACCCGAACGACCTGCGCGACGCCTTTGGCCCGGCGTGGATCGATCCCACCGCCGCAGAGGCCGAGGGCGTGCGCGAACCAGTCGATTTTCTCGGCATCAATTACTATTCACGCGCCGTGACCCGGTTCGACCCGATGGTGGAGCCACTGGGCGCAGCGGCCGTCGTGCAGACGGGGGCGCCCCATACGGAAATGGGTTGGGAGATCTATCCCGACGGGCTGCGCGATATTTTGGTGTGGGTGCGATGCCGGTACGGCGAAGTTCCCCTCTATATCACCGAGAACGGCGCCGCGTTCGCCGACCCCGCGCCGGCGGGCGGGCGTGTCGACGATCCCCTCCGGGTCGACTACCTCCGCTCACATCTTCTCGCCGCACGGGCGGCGATCGGCGCCGGCGTGAATTTGCGCGGGTACTTCGTGTGGTCGCTGTTGGACAACTTCGAGTGGAACTGCGGCTACGATAAGCGGTTCGGCATCGTCCAGGTGGACCGTGCCACGCTGCGGCGGACGCCCAAGACGAGCACGGATTTTTATGCTGAAGTGATCCGCAGCAACGGCGCCAACCTGACCCGGTAAGCATCGGACACACTTCGGTGGCGGTTCAGCCGAGGTCGATAACGACCTCATGGTGGCGGCCGTCGCGCGTTAGCCGAATGCGAGCGGCACTCTCGCGGATGTCAGCAGGCGTGCCGTCGATGGTCGCGAACCGCACCTGCGAGCGCCGCTCACCGCCATGGCGCAGGGTGATCCCATAGACGGTCCCGTCGGGCAGCGTCCAGTCGACGCTGGCGCCGGACCAGACGGCCGGGAGCCTGGGACGAACAACGAGTGTTGTTCCCTCCTCCATCCAGACTCCCAGCAGCGATTCCAGAAACACGCGATACATCCAGGCCGCCGACCCGGTGTACCAGGTCCAGCCGCCGCGCCCGACGTGGGGCTCGGTGCCATAGACGTCGGCGGCGATGACGTAGGGCTCGACCTTGTACCGGGCCTCGGCCTCGGCGCTGCCGCCATGAGTGACCGGGCTGATCATCTCCAACAGCGCGGCGGCGCGCTCCCTGCGCCCGGCTTCGGCCAGGGCCTGGACCACCCACAGCGCCGCGTGGGTGTATTGCCCACCGTTCTCACGGACGCCGGGCACGTAGCCCTTGATGTAGCCTGGATCCCGGGGGGAGCGGTCGAACGGCGGCGTAAGCAGGCGGATCAACCCATCTTGTTCTGACACGAGATGTCGCTCGAGCGCATCCAACGCGTGCTCGGCGCGACCGGGGGGCGCGGCGCCGGAGATCACCGCCCAGGCCTGCACCAGCGCATCGATCCGGCACTCGTCCCCCTCGGCGGAACCGAGTGGGGTGCCATCATCGTAGTAGGCGCGGCGGTACCACGCCCCATCCCACCCGCTGTCATTCAGCGCCTCGACCAGATGCGTTCTGTAGGCGTCATAGTCGTCAGCCCGCGCATGATCTCCGCGGCGTCGACACAGGGGAACAAAGCGGGCGAGGATGAAATAGAGAAAGAAGCCGAGCCAGACGCTCTCGCCGCGGCCCTCGCGGCCAACGCGATTCATGCCGTCGTTCCAATCGCCGGTCCCCATCAGGGGCAGGCCGTGCGCGCCCTTGGTCAGCGAGCGGTCCAGGGCGCGGCAGCAATGGTCATAGAGGGACGCCGCTTCGCCGGAGTCCTCGGGGCGGAGGTAAACTTCATCCTCACCAGGCTGCAACGGACGGGCGCGAATGAACGGCGCGATCTCGTCGAGGATCAAGAGATCGCCGGTCGCCTTCAAGTACGACAGGGTCACGAACGGCAGCCAGAGCAGGTCATCGGAAAAGCGTGTGCGCATGCCGCGGCCCTGCGGCGGGTGCCACCAGTGCATGACGTCGCCTTCGACGAACTGGTGCGCAGCGTGCAGCAGGATCTGCCGTCGGGTGACGTCTGGCCGGGTGTGTACGAACGCGGCAGCGTCCTGCGCCTGATCGCGGAACCCGAAGGCGCCGCCCGACTGGTAAAAGGCGGTGCGACCCCAGATGCGACAACTCAGGGTCTGATAGAGGAGCCAGCCGTTTATCATCACGTCGATGGCCGGCGACGGCGTCGCCACCCGCACCATCGAGAGCAGGGTCCGCCACCAGGCGGTCACCGCCTCCAGGCTGCGCCGCGCGGCGTGGGGTTCCCGGTAGCGGGAGACGAGGGCGCGGGAGGCCGCTTCGTCGTCCGCTTCGCCGAGCAAAACAGTGCAGATGGTGCTCGCGCCCACTTCGAGCCGGACCGGGACCTGGAGAGCGAAGCACGGGTCGAGCCCCACGCCGTCGCGTCCGTCGAGCGTGGCGTCTGCCACCACTGCTGCCGGGCTGCGGAGGCTGCCGTTGCGGCCGATGAATGCCGCCCGATCGGTGGTGAAGGAGCAAACGGCCGCCAGATCGGGCTCGGCGACCGCCGCAAAGGCAACCCGCGTGGCGAAATCCTGGCGCAACGGATTGCGCGCGAAGGTGGCGCCGAGTTCGCAATCGATGCGGGTCGAGACGAAGGGAGCGGTCTCGGCGCAGTCGCCGCCAAGGACGAGGCGATAGTAGACGAAGACGGTCAAGGTGCGGGCACGGTCGCCGTCGTTGCGCAGCCGGATCTGGGTCACCCTGACCGGATCCTCGCGCGGGACGAACAGAGTGACCTCCTGATGGAGGTTTGCACCGGCATGGATGAAGCGGCACGTTCCGAAGCCGTAACGTGCCTCGCAGGCATTGACGCCGCCATCGACGGCAGCAACCGGGCGAGGTCGAACGGGGCCGGGCAGCGGCGACCAGAAGGTCCCCGCCGCCTCATCTCGGATGTAGATCGCTTCGCCGTGGGGATCGGCAACGGGGTCGTTGTACCAGGGGGTGAGCCGGTTCAGCCGGCTGTTGATGGCCCAGGTGCACCCGGCACCGGTTTCAGAGATCAGGAAACCGAACGACTCGTTGGCGATGACATGGGTCCAGGGCAGCGGCGGTAGCGCCGCCGCCGCGGGGCCGCCGATGCGAATGACATACTCGGAGCCATCGCGGGAGAAGCCGCCGTGGCCATTGTCGAACAGCAGCGGTTCGTCGGGACGCCCGTGGTGTGACGCGTTGTCGGCGACGGCGCCCTCCGCCGCCCGCGCCAGAAACCGACGCCGGTTGGACGCATGCGGCGCCACCACCTGGTGACCCCGCGGTCCATTGACACCGTCACAACCGATCACCGTGGTGGCTACGGTCGCGAGCAGTGCTCTGTCGTCCGACGAGAGGCGATCGCGGGCGAGGGTGAGAACCGCTCCCGCGCCAGTGGTATCGACTCCATCGGGCAGTAAGGCCGCGAGATCGGGCTCGTCACCGGCGGCCGTGTCGGTGAGGAAGACGAGGTCCACATTCAGGCCATGCCACGCCCAGTAAGCGTGGGCGCGGGTGTACCACTCGACCTGCTGCGGGCGCTGTTGGCCGCCGGTCTGGACGAGCACCAGAGGCCGCGATCCGGCGAGGCCGAGATCCGCCAGCCGAGTACGGTCCAACGGGCAACGAAGAACTGCTTCGCAGGCGCGGATCTGCGGGTTGCCGTAGAGCATGTCCGTCGCCATATCCTGGAGGCAGTGGGCGTCGGCGGAGGTGATGCCGATGCGCACCGAGACATCGCGTTCGCGGTGGCGGGCGCGGGAAAACGACTGCTCGACGGCATCCATGGCGCCGTGCGAGGCGCACAATTCCCGGGCCTCGTCTCTGCTGTCTGCGGCAGCGAGGGCGAAGACAACTGTTCCGCTCGCGCCCGGCTCCAGGTCTAGCGGCACGCGGAGGCTGAACACCGGGTCGAGCACGTTACCGACCGTACCGGAAAGTTCGACACCGCCATCGAACGCCCGGGGCGCCCGCAGATCACGCCCGCGACCGAGAAAGACAAACCGGTCGGTTTCGTAGTGCAGCGGAATGTCCCCGTTAAACCCATGTCCTCCCTCGGTCACCAGCCAGTGGATCATGCTGCCGGTGAAGTCTCCGCCCGCCCGCGGCCGCCGAACGGCCAGCAACGCCCGCTGGTCCGCGGCGTATTCAGTCTGGACAAACAGTTTCGAGAACGCCGGGTGGGCAGCATCCGCAGCCCTCGTGTTGAGCACAACGTCGAGGCAACTGGTCAGGTCGAGACGCCGCCGCAAGACCGAGCGGTTGTGCACGGTGCAGCGGCGAAATTCCACGTTCGCATCCGGTGCGACTGAGACCTCCATCTGCATCTCCAGGTCGCCCTGGGTGCGGGTGAAGCAGACGTCACCATGACGAAAGTGCACAGTATAGGAATCGGATGCGCGGTCCGCGGCGACGCCGGTGGGTTGATAGCCGAAGGAGCACACCTCTCCCGTCGCCCGGTCGCGGAGGTAGATGAAATAGCCTTCGCCGTCTTCGATGCGGTCGCCGCTCCAGCGGTTGAGCATGATCTCACCGAAGCGGGAAAAGCCGGTGCCGGCGTTTGTGATCAGGGTGGTGTAGCACCCGTTGGAGAGAAGCCGGCCCCGGGGGCTCGGCCCCCACAGCTCGCATTCGTCCAGTACGAGAACCGCCTGGGCGCCGTCGGTTGATTCATCATCGGTCACGGCGTTCCTGCCCTCGCTGTACAAGCACGTCCCGGGGTCAGAACGCCAGCACGACCTCGGCGGGGAATTGCCTTACCGTCACTTGGTTCGCGGTGAACGTATCGACGGCGGCGCCATTGACGGTCACGCTCCGCAGCGGTGCGCCCATCGGAGAGGTGACGACGATCCCGCCCGGCGGAACGACGATGTCCCCGCTCATGTCGAGCCGGACGTGCCCACCGTCGACGAGCCGCAGCGAATAATTCAAAGTGCCGTGGTAGGTGGGGAACCGCTTGATCTGCAGCCTTTCCGGCGATCGCACCCAGGCCTCAGGAATCCCCGCGGCGACGACCAGACTGTGGTCGGAGCTACGTTCGTACGCGAACAGGCAGCGTACGGCCCGGATGAACTCGGCGCCGATCCAGGTGTGCGGCATGTCGCCGATGAACCTGGGGTCGTTGTAGTCGCGCCAGACGATCTCGGCCCAATGGTGCCAAGCCGCCGGTCTCTGACCGGTCAGGAAATAACGCAACAGCTCGTGCGCCCGCGACTGCATCCCCAACCGGATCAAAGTGCCGACGATGCGGATCTCATAGGGCGTGTAGTTGCCCACGATCACCTCTCCATTCTTTCGCCGATCGAAATTCTGCAGGTACAGCTCCAGCGCGCGGTTGAAGGGCGCATGGGGCAGGTACTGATGTTCCCCGACCGGATCGACGGCGATGGTCGTTGCGGTGAAATCAAAGTCTCCCAGTTCCGCCGCGCCCGGGAAGAAATCGATCCCATGCATCGCCATGCTGAGCTTTACCGAGGTGTAGAGGTCGTTGCGGAATTCCTCGCTCAGTTCGCGGAAGCGAGCGGCGTGTTCGGTCTCGCCAAGCGCCAAAGCCATATAGGCTGCTTCCTTCAAGCCGAGGAGCACGAAAAGATTATCCCAGTAGGAATGCACCGGTCTCGACGAGTAGCCTTCATGGCTGATCGATTCCGGGACCAGACCGCGGAACAGGGCATTCTCGGGCGCATCGTACTCGGGCGTCAGGCGCTGGTTGCGGAGTACCTCGATGTACTCGACCGCCTTCAGGACGCTTGGCCACATCTCGCTGAGGAATCCGATGTCGCGTGAGAAGCGATAGTACTGGGACAAGGTGTAGAGCCATTGCCCGTTGCTATCGTTCTCCGGCACCGTGTCGGCGCCGTTCCAGTCTACGCAGCATGGGATCTTGCCGTCTGGGTACTGGTAGGTCACGTACCACCGCGCATAGGCCCGCACCTCTTCCGGGAAGCCCAAACGCAGCAGTGCGGCCGATGTGAACGCGCCGTCGCGAATCCAGCTCCGTTCGTAGGCCCGTGGCCCCGGTTGCAGCGCCGGACCGTCGGCGTTGATCAGGATGTACGCTAGGTTCGTGCGCACCACGTCGATCAGGCCGCGGGCGGACGCGGGGAGGTCGAACGACACCCGGTTCAGCATGGTCCGCCAGCGGTCCGCCGTCTCGTTATAGGTTTGATTCCACAGCCGCACGGCCTCGTCCTCCCCGTTCCGCGACGGTGCGAGGAGGTCGGTCTCCTCATGGAACGGAACCATGACGACGATTTCCCGCGTGATACCGGGAGCCAACTCAAGACGATATTCCAGCGCACCCGAAGCCTTGGCGAAGGCGTCGGAGACCGACGATTGTTCGGGCAGGCGCCCTCTCCGGAGAAAGCCGGCAATGCTGCCTTCGGAAAACCGCGCGGCGCCGAACCCGCTCGGAGCGGTCACCGAGACCACCTTCTTGTCTTGGTTGACCCTTACGGATTTGCCGTCATAGGCGATGTCGCGAATCACGGCAGGTCCGCCTGCGATGTTGAGCGACTGCCACGGCGGGGTCACTTGAAACGGCCGCAGGGCGAGAAACAGGCTGCCGGTTTGTTGCTCCGGTCCTTCGTTGGTGACGGCATACTTGAGCAGGAGCACGGAACGACCCGGCTCGCCGGCGGCAAGCGCCGTCACCCGCAAGCGGAGCGCCTCCGACCTCCAATCGACCGAGGGGATAGGCAGGTACCCCTCCGCCAGCTCCTGGCGCGCCTCGACATCGTGCCAGGTCAGCAGCTTGCCGCCGACATAGAGGAACGGCTCGATCGAGAAGCTCTCCCTGTCGACCTCGACCGCGCCGTCCTGATTGATCAGTGCTTCCTTCGCATCGCCGGCAACACCGACCACCGTCCAGTAGCTTTGCTGCCCGAGGAAGTACCGAGGGTAGGCGCCCGGCGGGGAGTCCTGAGCGATCGCCCCGAAGAAGCGGCTTAGTGACGAGGAGAAATGGTAGGACTGCACCGTCACGGAACGGATTCCGTAGCCTTCGCCCCGGTTGCTTTTCGTCAAGTTCAGCCGGATGTAACGGGCGTCCATGTCCGGCAGGTAGACATAGTCACGACCGCCGTTGTTGAATTCGACCGTGTAAACCTTTTTCCACTCCTCGGCATCGTTGGAGATCTCGACGTTATAGGCCTCGGCGTAGTCATCGGAATCCCAGTCGATGACCAGACCGCCGAACTCGACCGGCTTCTGAAATTCGATCAGGTACCACTGGTCCTCCGCCACGGGGCCGCTTTTCCAAGAAGAGACGATATCGTCGTCGATCCCCAGGTCGGCAGAATGGCCCTCGACCGAGGTCGAGGCCCGCACCTGAGCCTGCAACACGAATGGATCTGCGGGCTCCCGTTTCTCGATGGCGAGTTCGTCGATCCACAGCGAACCCTTGCCGCCTTCGCCGGTCGCGAGCGCGATTTCTATCGCGCCCACCTGCCGCAGCGGCTCGCTGCTCTGCCCCCACGCGAAGTGGATGTGACGCGCCTTGATCGTAACTTTTTGCCATTCGCCAGATACCTCGAAATGCGGTCGCACCGCCCGCCAAACGTTCTGACCGGAGGGGTCGATCAGCTTGAACTCCAGGATGTTGGACTGTGCGTTCCCGCGCACGTAGAAGGTGAAGGCGAAGTTGTCCGGCAGCGGCATCGAAAGCTGCTTGCGGGCAATGACGAAGCCGCGATTCGCGTGGAAGTCGAAATCGAGCCGCATCGCCATGCCATGGCGACCCTCGTCCTGCGCGATGTCGAGGTTGGCGCCGGGGGCGGTGTGGACCTTCCAATCGCTGACATCCTCGAAATCGTCAACGATGGTTTCGTCGGCGATGGCGGGGAGAGCGGTTGCAGACAAAAAAATGGCTACCAGGAGATAAATGACGCCGCTACGCGCCCGGCCAACGACGTGGAAAACTGGAAAATGAACAGATGTGAAATCAAACCTGCCCATGAGGATCCCTTTATCACTGCTTGACCGCGCCCATCATGATACCGTTGATGTAGTATTTTTGCAGAACCATGAACAGTAACATCACCGGCAACACGGTGAGGACCGAGCCGGCCATCATCAGTTCCGTGTCCTGGACATGCTCTCCCATCAGGTTGGCGAGAGCAACCGGCAGCGTGTACATATCATCGTCGGCGAGGATGATGAGCGGCCACATGAAGTCGTTCCAGGACGCCATAAACGTGAAAATGGCCAGGGTGACAAGGACCGGCGTGCAAAGCGGCAACACCAGAGAGCGGTAGATGCGCCACTCGCTGGCGCCATCCATGCGCGCCGCGTCGAGCAGGCTGTCTGGAATCGACAGCGCGTATTGGCGCACGAGGAAGATGCCGAAGATGTTCGCGAGCCCGGGGATGACGACCCCGAGGTAGGAGTTGACCAGGCCCATCTCCTTCAGCATCAGAAACAGCGGCAACATCGCCACCTGCGCCGGGATCACGAGGCCCGCGAGCATGAGCCGGAAAATGCGATCGCGCCCGGCGAAGCGGAGCTTGGCGAAGGCATAACCGGCCATAGAGTTGAGCAACAGCGAGACCGCGGTGACGGCGAGGGCGATGACGACGCTGTTGAGGAAGTAGCGGCCGAGGTTGAGCCGCGAGAACAACAGCCGGTAATTCTCCAGGGTCGCTTCCTGCGGCAGCAGCCGGGGCGGGTAGGCATTCGCCTCCCCCGCCGTCATCAGCGATGCCGAGACCATCCACAACAACGGCGCCAGTGTGAGCACCATGCCGAGGGCAAGCAGGGCATAGGCCACGAGCCGCGGCAGTCGATTCATCACGCCTGGTCTCTTTGCAAGCGGAGCTGCAGCAGGGTGACGAGCAGGATGATGGCGAACAAAACGAATGCGATGGCCGCCGCGTAGCCCAGGTTCCACCAGCGGAACCCCTGCTCATACATCAGCAGGACGATGCTGAGGGTGCTGTCGGAGGGGCCGCCCCGAGTCATGACGTAGGGCTCGGCGAAGAGCTGAAAGTAGCCGATCATGGTGATGATGCCGACGAACAGGAACGTCGGCGCCAGCATCGGCACCGTCACGTGGCGGAACTGGCGCCATCGCCCCGCCCCGTCCATGCTCGCCGACTCGTAAAGCGACTGGGGGATGCTGTTCAACCCCGCCAGGAAGATGACCATGTTGAAGCCGAAGTTTTTCCAGACCGCCATCAGGATGATGGCGGGCATTGCCCAGGTAGGATCGCCCAACCAGTCGATGGGATCGATGCCAACCAGGCTAAGACCATAGTTCAACAGCCCGTAGCGGGGGTGATACAGATAGCGCCAGACCACTGCCATCGCCACCAGCGTTGTCACGACCGGCAGGAAGAACACGGTGCGGAGCGGGCCCTTGAATCGGACCAGCCGGGAATTGACCAGGAGGGCCGCGCCCAGGGAGACGCCGATGGACAAGGGCGCGCCAAGGGCAACGAAATAGAACGTGTTCCACAGTGCCTTCCAGAAAAGGGCGCTGCCGAGGAGGTCGACGTAGTTGTCCGGAGCGTTGAGGCGGAGGTTGCGCAGACTGCCAAGCGCATAGATATCGAAGTCGGTGAAGCTCAGCAGCAGCGCGCTCGCGATCGGTCCGACGAAGAAGACGGTGATGAGCAGCAGCGCCGGGGCCACGAACCAATGGCCGGCGCGTATGCCGCCGCCGCGCTCGGCGGGACCAGGTGCCCGGCGGCGCGGACAGAGTGGCTGTCGCCTCACCGGAATTGGTCGCTCTGTCTCAGCAGCCATCGTCTCTTCTCGAGAATGTGATTTACAGCCTCGTCCAAGACCGCAAGCGCTTGTTCCGAATCACGGTCGCCGCGAATCACCGCCTCGCACGTCCGCGAGATGAGATGGGCAATCCGCTCCCATTCCGGGATCTGAGGGGTCGACTGCAGATGTTGAAGCTGCTGCCAGAAGGCGGCCATCGCCGGCATATCGGCAAGACCGGCGTCGTCCCAGGTCGAACGGCGCGAGGGAAGGTTGCCCGTCAGCCGGTAGAACTCGATCTGCTGCGTGCTCGCCATCAGGAACTCGACCAGCTTCCACGCTTCCGCCGGGTGATCGGAGCCGCGATGGATTACCAGGCTTGCGCCCCCCGCCAGCGAGACGCCGGGCGAACGTCCATCGAATGGCGGGACCAGGTCGGGCGTCGGCATGGGTGCAGTACCCCATGCGTCGCTCAGGTGTTCCGGCAGGCGTTGCTTGAGTTCGCCGACGTTCCACGGCCCGCTGATGAACATGGCGAAATGGCCATTGCCGAACTCATGGTAAAGGTTCGCGACTTGCGCGCCGCCCTCGGCCGGGGCGAAGCCGCGCCGGAAGATATCGATATAGAAGTCGAAGGCCTCGCGGAAGCGCGGGCTTTGAAAGTTGCCGTAGCTGTTGTTGTCTTTCAGCAGCTCGGCGTCCCTCTGCAACGCGAAGATGGTCACCGGCGTCCAGTCGTCAATCGGCAGGAGGATGGGGTAGCCGGGACCCGTCTCGCTCCCGGCCAGAGCCTCCAGAGTGCCGAGCCATTCGGCCCAGGTAGACGGCATCGCGTCGATGCCGGCGGCGCGGAGGATGTCCCGCCGGTAGAAGATCAGTCGGGTGTCAACGTACCAGGGCAGACCATACGTCTTGCCACCGATCTCGTTGCTCTTCATGATGCCGGGAAAGATATCGCTTCTGAGATCCGACGACGTCAGCATCGGCTCGAACTCGGCGAGGGCATTCACCGCCACGAACTCGGGGATCCAGGTGTTGCCGAGCTGGAACACGTCCGGCATGGCGTCCCCGGCGAAAGCGGTCAGCAGCTTCTCGTGAGCCGCACTCCAGGGGATCCGCTGAACGCGCACGCGGATCGTCGGGTTCTCCCGCTCGAAGCCGTCGACCAGAGTGCGGACCACCTCGCCCTCCCGACCAAAAGCCCAGAAGTCGACGACCACCCGCGGATCGGCTTGGTCGCAAGCCAGCAGGACAGCCAGCAGAGACGCGAGCAAGGCGAAGCGTGGACGGAGGATCCCGTCTGAAAGCCATTTTACAGTCAACGGGGCGCCCATTGCCTGGCGGCGTCCTTTCGCCGCTCATGGATACGTTCGCCAGCGACGGACTCACCCACACCGGAGCCACCCGCGGATCCGTCGGCGCGATGGCCCATGGCGCGGCCATCGGCGGCGAATACGTGCAGGCCACCGGGGTCGACCGCAAGCCGCAGCGCACGCCCGGGTCCGGGGTCGACGCCGGCCGGAAGCCGGGCGACGATCGTGCCGGGCGTGGTTCCGAACTCGGCCGCCTGCTCCGCCGCGTCGGCCGGCAACACCCCGGAGCGGGAGGAGCGCTCGGTGGGACGGTCGAGGAGCCTGGCGTAAACGAGGTACTCGTGGCCGAGGGCTTCCACCGAGGTCACGTCCACGGTGAGGGTCAGCCGGTCCGGGTTGCCGTCGAACAAAGACAGGGCCTCCGGCCGGAATCCGATCCAGGCCGTGGCCGCGGGGTCCGCTTCCGGAGGCAGGCTGCAGCAGCGCTCCAGCGGCATCGGACCCTCGTCAAACAGCTCGATCACCGCGCGCCCGGCGCCATCGCGAGCAAGCCGCACCGGGACGACGTTCATGCCCGGGTTGCCGAGGAAGGTGGCAACGAAAATGTTGGTGGGACGGTCGTACAGCTCCTGGGGAGGCGCGATCTGCTGCACCACCCCGCCGCGCAGCAGCACGACGCGCTGCCCCAGGGTCATTGCCTCGACTTGGTCATGCGTGACGTAGACGGTGGTCGTCTCCAGCCGTGCCTGCAGTGCCGCGATCTCTGTGCGGATCTGGACGCGAAGCTGCGCATCGACGTTGGACAATGGCTCGTCCATCAGGAACACCCCCGGGCGGCGCACGACGGCGCGCCCCATGGCCACCCTCTGGCGCTGGCCGCCGGAGAGCTGCCGGGGCTTGCGGTCGAGCACGGCCGCAAGGTCGAGGAGATGAACCGTGTCGGCAACCCGCCGCCCGATCTCGTCCCGGGGGAGCTTTTGCAGGCGCAGCGGGAACTCCAGATTTTCGCGCACGGTCATGTGCGGATAGAGCGCGTAATCCTGGAACACCATGGCCATGTTGCGTCGTTGCGGCGGCCAGTCGCTGACGTCCCGACCGTCGATTAGGATCTCGCCCCGGCTTACGTTCTCCAGGCCGGCGACCATGCGCAGCACGGTGGACTTGCCGCAGCCGGAGGGTCCGACGATGACCATGAACTCCCCGTCCCGGACGTCGAGGGTGAGATCGAAGATCGTCTGGGTCCCGTCGGGAAAGATCTTGTCGACGTGGCGAAGCGCTATGGTTGCCATTGTGGCCCTGTGTCGGGTCCCGCATAGGCGCCGGCAGGCATTTCCGTCGCGGATCGCTCGTCGCTCGGGCGCCGACCGAGGTGCCGTCCGGCGTCGATGGTACAGGGGTCGTCTGCGATTTCAAATGCCTGAATTCCGGGCACTGTTGGCCGGTGAGGGCGGCCGATCGATCCCTCGCGCACTGGGCGTTTGGCCATCCCTTCCGGGCCGATGCCGTTCTTGTCGTCGTTGCCGGAGTTGATGCTGGAACTCCCCCGGTGAGCCTTTGTCCGGCGCGCCACGCTACAATATGATCGGGCGCGCCGCCGACAAACCGAGGAACGGGTATGCCGGTGCAGGAAGGGGCGCTCGCCCCGCTGCTGACGGTGTGGCGAGCGCACAGCAGGAGATCAAGACGCAGTCCTTTGACAAGTGCAAGGACTGCGGATAGCTTTGCACAAACGAGAGGCGTTTCGGCACTGATACGCGGGATTAATCTGCAGCGCAGGAACCGGATCGTCCCATGGTTCGGGGCTATGGAATGGCTTTCCAAGAGGGGCGAGTATCAGGACGGGCGCGGATAATTGTCGTCGCTCTCTTCCTCGCGCTCTGGGGTGGGCTGGACCATCGGGTTGTCCACGCGCAGGAACCTTTCGGTTTCGAAGCCGTAGCGAACATTGCGCAAGCGCTGGCAACGAAGCCCTTTGGAGTGCCTGTCCCCCAGCCTCCAGCGGCGCTGCAGAATCTCAGCTACGACGACTATCGCAAAATCCGCTTCCGTCCCGAGATGGCGTTGTGGCGCGACCGGCGCTTGTTCGAAATCCAGCTGTTCCATATCGGCTTTCTCTATCGACTGCCGGTACGGATTAATCTGATCGAGAATAACCAGATCGTTCAAGTTCAGATGCGTCGGGAGTTGTTCGATTACTCGGATGTCAACCTTCCCGAAGCCCTGCCAAGCGATCTCGGGTTTGCTGGGTTGCGTGTTCACTTCCCATTGCATACCCCCGACTACAAGGACGAAGTGGCGGTCTTCCTGGGGTCTTCGTACTTTCGAATTTTGGGGCGCGACCAGCAATTCGGTGTGTCGGCACGCGGGCTGGCCATCGATACCGCCTTGCCCAAGGGCGAGGAATTCCCGTTTTTTCGCGAGTTCTGGCTTGTCGTGCCGGCCGAGCACGAAACCGATCTCGTCCTCTATGCGCTCCTCGACAGTCAGCGGCTCTCCGGAGCTTACCAGTTCATTCTCAGACCGGGAACCGACACGAAGATCGAGGTGCGAAAGAGAATCTTTGTCCGGGAAGGCATCGACAAACTCGGTGTCGCACCGCTGACGAGCATGTTCTTTTTTGGCGAGAATTCCTCGCGGCATTCTGACGACTATCGCCCGGAAGTGCATGACTCGGATGGGCTGTTGATTCTCAACGGGGCCGGAGAGTGGATTTGGCGCCCGCTGGCCAACCCGGGGAACCTGCGGGTGTCCGCGTTTGTCGACAACAATCCGCGCGGTTTCGGTCTGATGCAGCGGGATCGGGAATTTGCCAATTACCTCGATCTCGAAGCCCACTATCACAGCCGCCCGAGCCTGTGGGTCGAACCCGTCGGTGACTGGGGACCGGGAACGGTGGAACTCGTCGAAATTCCAACGGAGGACGAAACCAACGACAACATCGTCGCTTTTTGGGTCCCCGACCGGAACATCAACAAGGGGGACGTGTTGGACTTTACGTACCGCTTATCAGCCGAGCTTACCAATCCCCACCATCCGCCGTTGGGGCAGGCCGTTCGCACGCGCACCGGCGCTCCTCAAGTCCCAGGCAGCGGTGAGACATACTCCAAAGACACGCGCCTCTTCGTCGTCGATTTCGAAGGTGGCGATCTGCAACGATTGTCGCCGCAACAGCCTGTCCGTGCGATGATCGCGACTTCGGCGGGACGGACGATGGATACGGTCGTGATGAGCGATAAGCAAACCGGATTATGGCGTGTGGCCTTCCGGCTCGACCCGGGGGGCGCGGCCGCCGTGGACCTGAAACTGTTTCTATCTCTCCACGGACGTCCCCTGACAGAACAATGGACGTACCTCTGGACCCCGTCCTTGAAACAGAGATAGCGGCAGAGGCATCGCCTTGCTACCGTCTCTCCGGTGCAAGTCCAGCGGGAACTTTTCTCTTACCGCCACATTTACACGGACGGGGCAGGCGTAAAGTAATTGGTTGAGAGGAGCGGATGGACACGCGAGGCGCGTCACCTGTTGATCCCGCGATTGCAGCGGTTGGTGGGGACTCGCTAGCGTTCGATCCGCCCACGCCTGTTCTGCGGCGTTTAGCATTTTTTTCGATCGTCGCCATCACCGTCGTATTGGCGGTCATGATGCTTGCGGAGATCCTCGGCGCTAACGGCCTCCAGGTGATCGAAGTCTTCATTCTGGTGGTGTTTTTTTTCAACTTCCTCCTGATCACGCTGTCGTTCTGGACGGCCGCCGCCGGTTTTGCCGTTCGCGCCTTGAACATTGATCCCATCAACCTGCGCCCCGTCGCGAAACTCCTTACCGCCACGTCCGGCTCCATCACCACGCGAACGGCCATAACCATCCCGGTCTATAACGAGGACCCACACCGCGTTTTCGCGGGGCTCGAGGCGACTTATTCGTCTCTCGAGGCCGCCGGCGGTTTGGAGCATTTCGAGATCTTTGTTCTCAGCGACACCACCCGCGATGATATCGCAGCGCTGGAGCGGCGCTATTGGGTGGACTTCTGCATCCGAATGAATGCCGGAAACCGAGTGTTCTATCGCCGGCGGGAAAGCAATACAGGTCGTAAAGCGGGAAACATCGCCGATTTTTGCAACCTCTGGGGACACCGTTACGATCACATGGTCATTCTCGACGCCGACAGCGTAATGTCCGGGGAAGCGCTTGTGGCCATGGTACGTTTGATGGAAGCCAACCCGCAGGCCGGCCTGATTCAGTCGCAGCCCATCCCGGTCCGCCAGGAGACACTGTTCGGCCGCGCCCTGCAATTCGGGACTCGGCTGGTGAGCCCAATGTTGTCAAGCGGTCTGAGCTTCTGGCACGTGGGCGAGAGCAACTACTGGGGACACAACGCGATCATTCGGACGGGGGCGTTTATCGCCCACTGCGGTCTGCCGACGCTCTCGGGGAATCCTCCGCTCGGAGGCGAAATTCATAGCCACGATTTCGTCGAGGCGGCACTGCTGCGGCGCGGCGGTTGGCGAGTTTACTTTGTCCCGGAACTGAAAGGCAGCTATGAAGAACTGCCCGGCAACATCCTTGACTACGCGACGCGTGATCGGCGGTGGTGCCAGGGCAACCTTCAGCATCTCAAACTGCTCGGCGCCAGCGGATTTCACCCGTTGAGCCGCCTGCATTTGTTGCAGGGCGCTTTTTCGTACCTGGCGTCGCCGCTGTGGGCGGCATTTCTGTTGCTGAGCACCGCCGACGTCATCGAAAAAGCGATCACCGGCCACCGCTACTTCACGGGTATCCACCAGCTCCATCCGAGCTGGCCGATTTCCAAGCTCACCGAAACCCTCTCATTGTTCGCGGTGACCATGGCGATGCTGTTCCTGCCGAAGGTTCTTGCCCTCCTCATCTTGTTGTTCGATCACACGGAGCGACGGCTGTTCGGCGGCGGACGGCGTGTCACGCTGAGCGTGCTCGGCGAGACGCTGTTCTCGATCTTGATCGCCCCCGTCATGGGCGGCCTGCACACCTATTTCGTGGCGTCTCTTCTGCTTGGACGGGGTGTCGGGTGGAAAACGCAGAACCGGTCGGACCGAGGGCTGACCGTGAAAGAAACGGTGTCTTCGCTGGGCGTTCTGTTCGCGATCGGCATCGCTTGGCTATTGGTCCTTGTCAACAATGCGCCGAGCTACATCTGGTGGGTGCTGCCGCTACTGACGGGCCTGATTCTCGCTGTTCCGATATCCGTTCTGTCAAGTCGCCCCTCCGTCGGTGGCCGGCTGCGAGAATGGGACCTGTTGCTGACACCCGAGGAGACGTCCCCGCCGGTTGAGTTGGCTGATCTGGCCAGCGCTCTATTGCGTGAGCCGCCTGCCGACGAGCCGCTCGCAGGCCATCGCGATTTCGTCGAAACGCCGCCGACGCGTAACACGCCGATGCATTCGCAGTCACTGTTCTACGAGGAATCAGAGCTTGATACTAACGCCTCGAAGGGGGCGGCGGGGTCCTGATCGCCACATCGCTGCCGATCTTCAGTTCCCACTCTTGCTAAGTCACAAAATAGGGTAGGGAGGCAGGCCGCCGGTCGAGACCGTCGCCGACCACGGCAGCCGGCGGACCGGTGCCGCCGAATTCACACAGAGCGTCGGCTCCCCACGTCGTCGCACCGGCCCGGCGCCCGGGATCACCGCCGCCACCGCGTCGAGGCCTCTCAGGCGTGCCGGCGGCCGCGGAAATAGCGGTAGGCGATGAGGACCAGCACCGCGCCGAGAACGGCGATGAGGAAACTGCCGAGATTGAACCCGTCGACGCTGCCCCAGCCGAGGCCGCTCGCGATGAAGCCGCCGACGAGCGCGCCGACGATGCCGAGCAGAATGGTGACGATGAAGCCGCCCGGATCCGTCCCCGGCATGATCAGCTTCGCGATCAGCCCGGCGATGAGCCCGAAAACGATCCAGGTGATAATGCCCATGGTGGTTCCTCGCTGTCCCAGAGGATGACG
>JBATPX010000062.1:0-6007 GCA_049291695.1 Defluviicoccus sp. | reverse complement strand
CCGCTCCATCACCGGCACCGCCAGGCTGCACGGCAAAACCGCGCTCGAAGCCATCGGCAACCTCCTCACCGGCCCCCCACAACCCACCCCGGCCACCTGAAAAAGCCAGCCGCCTGAGTAGTTACCTTATCAGCGCCGAATATCGCATCCATGACTATTTTTAGATAATGGCTGGCGGTCGGATCGCAGTGTAAATACAAGCTCCCTGTCGGCTTCAAGACGCGGTGCAGTTCGAGAAGCCGTACGGCCATCATCGTGATATATGCCATCACGTCGTTTTCTTTCAGAAACGCTCGCATGGCCCGCAGCATTTCGGCGGCGTCCGTGTTCCCGCTCTCCATCACCTCGTCAAAGGCGCGTTCCGCTTGCTCGTTCCAGTGCCACGTATCTTCAAAAGCTTCAATCTGGGCTTGCGATTGCTGGCCGGTCGGGGCCCGGAAAAGCACATTGTAGGTGGCCTGAGAGTTAAACGGCGGGTCGAGATAGATCAGGTCAACGCTGTTGTCAGCAATGTACTTGCGGAGAATTTCGAGGTTATTGCCGTAATACAGGTAATTAGCCATTTTTTCACCGCAGCGCGTTGTTTCCCGGCTCCGGGGCGCTTGCTCCCTGTTTCACCATGCCAACAAAACGGATGGTTGGCTACGCCATAAATCGCCTGCCGGGTGAGTTTTCCCGTTCCGGGATTGTGTTCCGGGACGGCCAAGGCTTTGGCTGGGGATTGCGCTGCGGAACGTCCTGCGACCCCTCCCTTTGCGATGGTCCGCCAGAGGAGGTTTTACCGCCGGCAGAGGCTTGCCAAGGGGCACTTTTTCCATAATCATTTTTCAAAGCCTGCTGAACCCGGTCCTGAGGTTCACAGTCAATAGTTTGCATATGCAACTCCCCTTCCTGCGGCGGTGACCGTGCCCCGCCACCTCGCCCCGCTGTTGCGCCGCATCGTACTCATCGGCGAGCATAGCCGCGGCCTCGGCTGCGAGGGTAGGCCAATTGGCCCATGCTGATTGGTGCCCATCGGCAGCGCCGCGACCATCGCCGTATCAAACCGCATCGTCGCCGGGGAACCGAGGAAGCGGCCGCTCTAAGTGCGATCTCAGCATATCTTCGAGCGCCAGGCGTAGGCGGTGCTCGTCAACGCCAAGCTCTGCCGCCATGGCAGGTGCATCGCGCGCCGGCAGGAGTAACAACGCATCCCGCTCGGCACGTGCCAGCCCGCGCACGACGGCATAGGTTGCGTCGCGGTCAATAAGCCGCCCTTCAGCCTCAGCCGCCCGCAGCTCGGCCATGCGTGCGCGTGCGATCTGCTCACGCAGTTTTGCCGACGCCATGGTCTCGGCAGCGGCCTCAGTCGCCGATTCATCGACCTTGCCGGAGCCGTCCAGGACCACGCGACCGGCCTTCGTGGCCTTGTGGATCGCTTGCCTCGACTTGCCGACCTTTCGTGCGTATCCCGCTTGGGTAGTAACGTTTGAGCCTTCGTAAACCATGATTTTGCCCTTTGGCTAGCAATCTTCGGGGACCCTGCTTTTACCGCATACGATTTGTGCAGCGGAGTACCTTTGCCGCCTGCATTTGCCGCTGTTTTTGGCACGAATACCGCTTCTTGTGCATCATCCTACCGCCGCCATTCGTTGCGACGACCCATCAAGACCGCGCCCGCGCCAGCGGATATCCGGATTTGCCTGTTAGGAAGCCGCGCGCGAGTATGTCCATGGTATTTAGCCCCGCGACTTTAACAAGAAGAGTGCCAGCCCCGATTATAGCTTGTGTGGCTGCCATGATTACAACCACCCCTAGTCCTAATCTACACCTGCCGCTGTGTGCATTGTCCGACGCTGGCGCATCGAACGTGCTGATGATGTTGCTCACGTTGCATACCATCTCTCGCGCCGTGAGCCCGCCACAAGCCCGCGGGGGCGTGTGAGCCGCTCTCTGGTCCATCGGGGCTCGTCCAACCGCTCGAAGGCCTGCCGCTCCCTGCCTTCCGCAGCCGGAGCCGCCGGCTAACATGATCGAAGGCTCCTTCGGCCTGTTCAAGCGCGGCATGAATGGGATCTACCAGCACTGCACCACCAAACGGCACCTGCACCGCTATCTGGCGGAGTTCGATCTCCGGTACAACAACCGCATAGCGCTGGGCATTCATGATGCGACCGCACCATCCAAGCGCTTTACGCCATAGTGGGGAAGCGGCTAACCTATCTGGACCCGTCGGCACGTGCATAGAGCATCGGATGGCGACCAAAACAGACATTGACGCCGATTTGACGCTTGAAATCGAAGGCGAGAATGTATCGCCTGAGAAATTCGTGCGCGGCGTAAGGGCCTTCTTCGGGCTGATCAATGAGGTAACCCGTGATCTCGCCGGGCCAGATCAGTTCGTGCAGTGGGCGGTCCAAGTGAAGAGTGGCAGCAATCTCGTGGGCGTGGTTCCATGCCGCTTTACGGTTCCCGCGGGGGTGCTGAATCATATCTATGCAACCGTGAGAGAAGGCATAGAGAGTCTGGAAGAAAATGACGCGGAGCCGACCGGCTTTCCCGAACTCGCACTACGTCATGTAAAAGAGTTGGCAGGGGTCGTCGGGACAGATGAAACGGATGACACCCGCGTGCGGATATGGACCAAGAAAGAACCAACAACCATAACGCATAAGGCGGTCGCTCATGTCGCCACGATATTGCAGGAGGCCTATGAGGATTTTGGGGCCATAGAAGGACGGATACAGGTTATTTCCGACCAAGGTCAGCTGCACGTCTTCGTAGTCGAGCCTATCCGAAACCGAAGAATCAGATGCAAATTCGGCGAAGAGCAATTGCCTGCGTTCATGGATGCATTCCGAAAGCGAGTCGAAGTGACCGGGAGAATAAAGTACCGCCGAGGAGGGGTACCAATAAGTATTGTTGCCACGTGCTTGAAAGAGTTTCCTGAAAGCAAGGACTTGCCAAACTTCCGAGAAATGCGTGGCTTCTTCAAGCGAGGGAGCGCTTGAGCCGAGAGCTTCGATACTGGGATTCGAATTGCTTCCTTGCGTACTTTCATGCGGAAGCTGGCAGAGTTGATTCCTGCGAAGCTGTCCTTGCAGAAGCGGAAAGTGGAAAGGTACTGTTAGTCACCTGCGCTCTTACGCTTGCAGAAGTCCTAGCCCTACGTGGCGCGAAGCGCATTTCTCCCACTTCGATTATGAAAAAGAAGGTCACTGATTTCTTCAAGAATGAGTACGTGGCGGTCGTGAACGTGTCGCGCGAAATTGCGGAGTTGGCCCGAGACCTTGTTTGGGACAAGGGAGTGAAACCGAAGGATGCGGTTCACGTTGCCTGTGCACTGAATGTCGAAGCTCCTATTTTCGAGACGTTCGACGTGGCGCTGATACGCAAGAGCGGGAAGCTGGGCGGGAAACCACCGATGATCACTCGGGAGCCACAGCCTCCGTCGTCACCGTGGTTGGCTTTAGAAGGTGGTGGCAGGAGAAGGCAATGAGGAAGATAGCTCAGCGACGGCCAACGAATCCGCAAGGCCGCGCGTAAACATTGGATGATCACCGGCATGCGCCCCGTGGCGTCCTTGAACGCACCCGCCAGCAGGAGAATCCCGCGGCGGTACTCCTTCAGCTCCCGCTTATTCAGCCGCCTGTTAGGCGCGCTCGGCTTCCAGTCCGCATCAATTTCCGCGACGCGCGCATCGCACGGAACCCGCAGCGTCACCGTGCGCTTGCCGACCCTGAACACAGTCTCGACTGCATCGCCGCTCATCGCCCGTCACCTCATCCCGCCGGCCGCGACCACCGCAGCCGTGTTGCCTGCCACCCGCGCGAGTGCATCCTTGCCGCGTTGCGCTGTCTCGCTTGCCGCCTTGCCGCCTGCTACTCGCTCGCCATGAAGTTGCAGCGCTTTGCGGGAATGCCGCGTGCGTTCTGTTCACTTTCCCAGCGTCCGCTCTGGGGGATGCGGGAATGGGCGGCAAATGAAAAGCCGCCATTCCTGCACCCGCGGAAATGGGAAATGAACTTGTGGCGTTTTTCATTCCCGCACGCCGTTTTGCGGGAATGAACCGGAAATGAAACTGATCCATTCCCGCAAACTATTCGTATACATTGCCCGGCCTCTTACTCGCGTCAACGGATAAACCTTTACATGGCTTGCGGTCCGCCGTGCTCTCATACTCTACAACTTTAAGTAAGCCCGAGCGCTTCCATGCGGCGATGATGGCCCGGCATTGCTCTTCCGTCTTGTCCGTGGCAATCGTCTGCACCGCCCGCCAAGCCGCCCGATCCTTCGCCGCATTGGCGCCCGAGTAACGCTCGCCTTCCGATGGCCCGGCTTCGATCGCGTCCAAAATCCTATTGAGCGCGGCCGTGTCCAATCCCGCAAACGTGTCTGGTGGCGTCCAGGTCTCGATCGCCTGCACGTTGTCGCCGTTCGGGTACTCATGATCACCGTTGCCGATATCGACGCTGGCCATGCGGAACCACCGCGCCTTGCTGGCCACCGTCAAATTCAGCTTGCCGTCATCAAGACGGACGAGGCGCCAGCGTTCGGCCTCTGGAACGCTCATGCTCTGCGCTTCCTCGCCGTTCATTGGCTGCAGCGTGTAGGCGATACGGGCCGCGTCTATGAGCGATCTGGCGCCGCGAGCGCCGTCAATGTTGCCCGCTTCGTTCGGCCCCTTGCGGTAATGGTGCGCTACAAGCACGGCAACGTTGCCGGTTTCGGCGATGCGAGACAAAAGACGGCAAACAAAGTCGGTCGCCATGTTGTCGTTCTCTGGCGCGCCGGACAGCTTTATAAACGGATCGAACGCCACGACATCAATCTGCAGCCGCGCAATCACGTCGAGGATTTGCTTCGCCGCGCCCGTGTCCGCCATCGTGCCATCGGCGCCAACCGTGGCCAGCGTGACGCCAACACCGTTCAGCGAGCGGACATAGAGCCAACCGCGCAGCTGTTCATCGTCGATTGAGTAATGAATGCATGTGGCCCGCAATCGCCTTAGCAATTCTGCGCGCGTATCTTCGCCGGTCAGGATAAGGACGCGAGCCCGTTTGTGGATATACGAGCCGACAAGAGCGCGCCCCGTGGCCAGCGACAATACCCAGGCGAGCATCAGGCTCGTCTTGCCGCTGCCGCCTTTCGCCGCAAGCACCGTAACAAAATCTCGACATAGAGCGGTGCCAAGCAGCCACTGCCGCGGCGGTATAACTTCGGCCAGCATGTCCGCCGCGTCTTCAGGCTCAAAGATCGAAGCGGCGGCGGCGCCATCGCCCGGCCCGCCCGCGCCATTGCCGCCGTGCCGTGGCCCGTCATCATCCGCTGGTTCGAACACGGGCGCATTCAAGATGGCCTCGCGGGCGGCTGCCATATTCCAAGGAGCGTCAGGCGATCGCATCGCCGAAGTCCTTTGCACCCGGAGCACGCGCGATCCGCACCGCCCGCCCCTCGGCCGCCCAGCGCCGCGCTGCCACAAGCGCCGCTTCCTCGCCCGGCCGGTCGCCGTCCGCCGCGATGATGATTTCCCGCACCTCGGCCGGCAGCTTGATCGCCTTCAGTCCCGACGTGCTCAGCGCCGCCCAGCCCGGAAGCGCGCTCGCTGCCATCGCGCCCAGCGTGCTTTCAATGCCCTCGCCGCAGATCAGCCGCGCGCCGGCCGGAGCGAGCCGCACCGCACCGCCCGCGATCGGCCCCAGGCTCATCTTCACCGGATCGACGGCGGCTTTGCCGGAGCCGTCTGCCCGCAAATAGGTTCTGTGCACTCCTAAGAACCGTGCATCGGCACCATCGCGCACCGCAGCCACCATCGCCGGCCACGTTTCGCCGGAAGGGCGGTGCGGCAAGCGCGGGTGAAACCGCAGCCAACGGCACCCCGCCGGCAGCGCCAGGCCGCGCGCCCGCAGGTAAGTTTCAGCCAAGGTGCCCGCCGCCGGCCGCGACGCGCGCCAGATTTCCAGCGCCGCGAGCCGCTTGCGCACAGCCTCGGTAGGAGGCTTGAGCACTGCCGTTATCCAATCTTCGA
>JBATPX010000061.1:0-22342 GCA_049291695.1 Defluviicoccus sp. | reverse complement strand
GGCAAGCGGAATGCGGTGTGCCTCCGCCGCCGCCAGCACTTGGGCCGCCGTCTCGGCCGACGATGCCGCTGCCGCTGCCGCTTCGCCGCCGCAGGGAAGGTGAGCGAGGAGGTCGACAAGCGCGGCCAGGTCGACCCGCGACTTGGCCGAATGCAAATACAGGTGCCCCTGTGCGAGCTTGACGAGCTTGGCGAACCCGCCTGCGAGCGACAGCCGCGGCACCGGATGCGTGCGCAGGTACTTCAACAGGCCGCCGGCGAAATCGCCCATGTCGATCAGCGCCGCATCGGGCAGGCCGAAAAGCCGCTGCACGGCAGCCTCCGAGACGCTTCCCGTAGCAGCGGCGATGTGGCCCAAGCCGGCCGCGCGGGCGACATCGACGCCGCGATGGATGGCGTGGATCCAGGCAGCGCAGGAGAACGGCTGGACGATGCCGGTGGTGCCGAGGATCGAAAGCCCGCCGCGGATGCCGAGGCGGGCGTTGAGCGTGCGCTCTGCAAGCGCGGCGCCGCCGGGAATGGCGATCGTCACCCGTGCGTCCGCCGTCGTGCCGGCAGTGGCGGCGATGGCGCAGAGCGCGTCGCGGATCATCTGCCGCGGGCCGGGGTTGATCGCCGGCTCCCCGACAGCGACCGGCAGGCCGGGCAGGGTGACGATGCCGATGCCTTCGCCGGCGTAAAAGGTGATGCCGTGCCCGGCGGCTGCGGCCGCGACGGTCACGATGACCTCGGCGCCGTGAGTGACGTCGGGGTCGTCGCCGGCATCCTTGATAACCGAGGCCATGGCCGCGGCCGGCTCCAGCCGGCAGTGGTGGAGCGGCAGGGTGACGAAGCCGCCGCGCGGCAGCGCCACGGTCACCGGATCCGGGAAGACGCCTGTCAGGAGTGCCTGATAGGCGGCAGCCGCCGCCGCGGCGGCGCAGGTGCCGGTCGTCCAGCCCTTGCGCAGCGGTGTCTGCGGCCGGTCGTGCCCTGCCGCCAGGCTGGGCCCGGCGTCCCCTCCGCCGATCAAATTTGCCATGCCCTTAAGCTGACCGATCTGCTAGGGTAAGGAAACCTTTTTGCAGCGCAATAACGGGACAGATTGAACGTGGAGACAGGGTCACTGGTACAGGGACTCTTGAGCGCGGGCCTCAACCATTGTCAGACGGTGGTCGTCGCGCATGGCGGCCTGTTGACCAGCCTGCTGCTGGCGGGACTGCTGGGGGGGCTGACCCATTGCGCCGGCATGTGTGGACCGTTCGTGCTGTCGCAGACGGTGGCGCGGCTGGAGGCGGTGCCGGCCGAGGACATGCGGGAATGGCACCGCCTCGCCGGCGCGGCGCTGGTGCCGTACCATCTGGGCCGGGCGACGACCTATGTCCTGATGGGTGCGCTGGCGGCCCTGATCGCGGACGGCATGATCGCGGCAACAGGCCTGAAGTGGCTGTCGGCGGCGCTGCTGCTGCTGGCGGCGCTGTTCTTCGCCACCTACGCGCTGCACCAACTGGCCGTGCGCCTGCCGTGGTCGAGCGGTGTCGACGGGAGCGGGCTGTGGTCCCGTTACGGCAGTCCGCTGGTGCGGCCGCTGTTCGCGCGGCCGGTCGGCTGGCGCGGCTACCTCTTGGGCGTGGCGCTCGGGTTCCTGCCGTGCGGGCTCCTGTACGGGGCGCTCGCGGCGGCGGCATCGAGCAGCGGTCCGCTTGCGGGTGCGTTCGCCATGCTTGCGTTAGCACTCGGCACGGTCCCGGCGCTGGTGGTCGTCGGTATCGCCGGTCATGTCGCCGCCGGGCGGTTCACGCAGGCGAGCCGGGCCGTGATGCCGGTCTTGATGCTGCTGAACGCCGCCGCACTTTCGTATTTTGCTTGGCGAACGCTAGCCTGATTGCGGCCCGGGAGGGTGAATGCGATGGCGAAGGGGAACAAAGGCAAGAGCGCGACCAGCCCGCGCCAATGGCAGATGCCGCAGATCAGCCGCGGCCTCGCCACCATTGCCGCGCTGCTGCTGATCGGGCTCGTCGGCGTGCTCGCGGTCAGCCATCTTCTGAGGCCGGCACCGCAGCAGGCGAACCTCGGCCAAGCGACGATGGGCTCGATCGGCGGCCCGTTCACGCTCACCGATCATACCGGCCGCACCGTCACCGATGCCGATTTCCACGGCCGCTACATGCTGATCTATTTCGGCTACATCTACTGCCCCGACGTGTGCCCCTTGTCGCTGCAGCGCAATTTCGAGGCGCTGCAGATGCTGGGGGCGAAGGCGGAGATGATTCAGCCGGTGCTGGTCACGATTGACCCCGAGCGCGACACGGTAGACTTGATGCGCGACTACGTCGCTGCCTTCGATCCGCGCCTGATCGGCCTCACCGGCACTCTGGAGCAAGTGAAGGCCGCTGCCGCTGCCTACCGCGTCTACTATGCCAAGGTGGAGAGCGAGAGCGGCGCCGCCGAAGGCTACCTTGTCGATCACAGCGCGTTCACCTACCTGATGGCGCCGGACGGGACGTTCGTGCAGTTCTTCCGCCACGATCTGACGCCGGCCGCGATGGCCGAGCGGCTGAATAAGATCCTCTAGGGCGCGGCAACCGGCGTGCACGCGGCCGGCCTCATCATTGCCGCCCCGGCGTCGGGCAGCGGCAAGACTTGCCTCACACTCGGGCTTTTGCGGCTGCTTGCCCGGCAAGGGGTGGCGGTCGCCTCGGCCAAGGTCGGCCCCGACTACATCGACCCCGCCTTTCACGCCGCCGCCAGCGGAAGGCCCTGCCTCAACCTCGACCCGTGGGCGATGCGGCCTGCGACACTGGCACACGCGGTTGCAGCCCTTGGAGCGGATGCAAGCCTGATCGTGTGCGAGGGCGTCATGGGCCTGTTCGATGGCGCGACGGCTGCGGCTGGCTCGACCGCCGATGTGGCAGCTGCACTCGGCTGGCCGGTGATACTCGTTGTCGATGTGCGCGCGCAGGCGGCCTCGGCGGCGGCTGTGGTGCGCGGCTTCGCGAGCCATCGGGCGGACGTCGACGTGGCGGGCGTGATCTTCAACCGGGTCGGCAGCGCCCGGCATGCGGCGATCCTCAGCGAAGCATGCGCGCAAGCCCTGCCGGCGATGCCAATTCTGGGCGCCCTGCCGCGGCTCGACGGGCTCGGCCTGCCGGAGCGGCACTTGGGCCTCGTGCAGGCGGGGGAGCACCCGGATCTGGATGCATTTGTCGATCGCGCCGCCGAGCTGATGGCAGCGCATCTGGACACGGGCGCCCTCCTCGCGCTGGCCCGGCCGGGCCGGGCCTCAGGTTTCGCGCTGCCGCCCGCAGCGGCGGGGCCGATTGCAGTCCTGGGGCAGAACATCGCGCTCGCCGACGATGCCGCCTTCGCGTTCGCCTACCCACTGACGCTCGCCGGCTGGCGCGCTGCCGGCGCCGAGATCGCGCCGTTCTCGCCACTGGCGGACGAGGCGCCCGTTGCGGACGCCGATGCGGTGTATCTGCCCGGTGGCTATCCGGAGCTGCACGCAGGGCTGCTCGCCGGCAATGCGCGGTTTCTCGCAGGCCTGCGGGCGGCGGCGGCGCGCGACGCGTGCGTGTTCGGCGAATGCGGCGGCTACATGGTGCTGGGCGATGGCCTCATCGATGCTGATGGCAACGCCCACGCGATGGCGGGCCTGCTGCCGCTGACGACCTCGTTCGCGCAGCGCCGGCTGCAGCTCGGCTACCGCTGCGCCACGCTGCAGGCGCAGACGCGGCTGGGCGCGGCCGGCACCGCCTTCCGCGGCCACGAGTTCCACTACGCGACAGTGGCCCACGAAGGCGCAGGCCCGGCACTGTTCGCGATCGAGGATGCGGCAGGTACGCCGATGGGGACGGCCGGGCGAATCAGGGGCAGCGTTGCCGGCTCCTTCATCCACCTGATCGACTGCGAAGCGTAAGAACGCGCCTTGGCGGTGCCAGGCAAGACTCCTGTTGACCTCCGCTCCGCCCCGCAAGAAAAAGGATCGCGTGCACTTTGCAGAGTGTCCCGATCGTGACGGAAACGATGTCCACAGGGCCGGCCGAGCAACCGGTACCGTTCTGGAAACGGCTGAAACTCGAAGAGATGAGCACTGGCGAATGGGAATCGCTGTGTGACGGCTGCGGCAAGTGCTGCCTGGAAAAGATCGAGGACTCCGAGACGGGCCTGATCGAGTTCACCGATGTCGCCTGCCGGCTGCTCGATATCGGCACCTGCCGCTGCCGCCACTACAATCAGCGTCGGCGCTACGTCCGCAACTGCGAGCAGCTGACACCTGAGAGCGTGCGCGCCTTCACCTGGCTGCCGTCCACCTGCGCCTACCGGTTGCTGGCGCAGGGCAGGGACCTGCCGTGGTGGCACCCGCTTGTGTCGGGTGACCCGGAGCTTGTCCATGCGCTGGGGATATCGGCGCGCGGGCGAGCGGTGCCGCCAACGCGCCGGCAGCGGCTCGAGCATCACATCGTCACCTGGCCGGCCTGAAGGATTGCGCGTGTGACCAGAACCACTCCCGCCGCCGGCCGGACAGCGCCTTTCAGCGGCGTCCTGGCAGCGGTGCTCACCCCGCTCGATGACTCGCTCGCGCCGGATCACGCGCTCCTGGTCCGCCATTGCCGCTGGCTGCTGGCAAGCGGCTGCAATTGCCTCTCGGTGCTGGGGACCACCGGCGAGGCCAACTCGTTTACCGTCGACGAGCGCTTGCGGCTCCTGGACGCGCTGGCCGAGGGCGGTCTCCCCGGGAGCGCGCTGTTGCCCGGAACCGGCACGTGTGCTGTCCGCGATACCGTGCGGCTGACGCTGAAGGCGATCGAGATCGGTGCCGGGGCGGTCCTGATGCTGCCGCCGTTCTACTACAAGAACGTCAGCGACGAAGGCATCTTTGCCGGCTACGCCCAGGTGATCGAGCGGGTGGGCGACGCGCGCCTCAAGATTTGCCTTTACCATTTCCCGCAAATGTCCGGTGTTCCGCTCGGGTCAGCACTGATCGAGCGGCTGCTGGCACGCTACCCTCGCACCATCGCCGGCATCAAGGACAGCTCCGGCGACGGCGCCGGCATGGTTGAAACCGCGCGCCGGTTTCCGCAACTCGCCGTCATGACCGGCTCCGACGCTTTTCTGTTTGGCCTGTTGGAGAACGGCGGGGCGGGGTGCATCACTGCCTGCTGCAACATCGCCGCGCATCTGGCCGCGGACGTGGTTGAGAGCTGGCGGCGCGGGGAGCGGGAGGCGGCAGTCCGCAGCCAGGAGCGGCTCGATAGTGTGCGCGCAGCCGTCAGTGCCTATCCAACGACGGCAGCTTTGAAGGCGCTTCTGCTGCGCCACACCGGCCTGCCGCGCTGGCGCAACATTCGCCCGCCGCTGGTGAGCTTGGCGCCGCAAGATGCCGCCGCGCTGGAATCGGCGTTGCATCGGCAGGGTTTCGTGCCGCCGGCCTGGCCTGGATGATGCCGGCCGGTAAGGGTCGGGGCGGCGTGCGCGAGCGGACCATCGTCTGGCAGCGCGATGGGACGCCGATGCCGCTGACGGTGCGCTGGCATCCGCGCGCGCGCCGCATCCGGCTGCGGCTTGCCGTGCACGAACGGCGCATCATCGTCACCCTGCCGCCGGCCTTCGGGGTGCAGACCGCGCTGGAGACCGCCGAACGCCACCACGAGTGGGTGAAGCGCCAGCTATCGGCACGGCCGGCGCGGGTTCCGTTTGCCGATGCCGCCGATGTGCCGTTTCTGGGTGAGCCGCACCGGATCTGCCATCGTCCGGACGGCCCTGCCAATGCCCGCCACGCCGATGGCGTGATCGATATCGGCGGCCCGCTCGCCGACCTGCCGCGGCGGATCGCGTTATTCTTCCGCTGCGAGGCGCGGCGCCACTTGAGTTCCCAGGTCGCCCGCCACGCCCAGAGCTTGAGCTTGGGCTACGGGCGGATCAGCATCCGTGACGGCGTCACCCGCTGGGGGTCGTGCGGGCCTTCCGGCAACCTCGCCTTTTCCTGGCGGCTGGTGCTGGCGCCGTGGGTGGTTCTGGACTACGTCGCCGCGCATGAAGTCGCACACCTGCGCGAGCGCAACCACGGCCAGCGCTTTCACAGCCTCGTCGCCACGCTGATCGCCGATCCCGGCGCAGCGCGCCTGTGGTTGCGCGAAAACGGCCCTGAGCTGCACCGCTACGGCTGATGCGGCCGGTCAAGGCGAAGGCTCCGCCGCCAGCAGCGCCTCATCGGTGACGGCAACCAGGCGCGATGACGCCGTGCGCGCAAAACGCACCAGCAATGCCTTGCGCCGTGCCGCCGCCAGCGCCTTGAGGGGTGCCGGGCGCAGTATCGTCCCGGCATAACCGTCGGCGATGATGATCCCGACATCGGCGGGAAGGACATCAACCGGAAAGCCGGGGCCGACCGCGAAATAGAAGTGATCGCAATAGCCGACATACGCCGGCCACTTACCGTCCGCGCGATAGTCCGCGAGCGAGGACTTTACCTCGGCGATCACGAACCCGGCCCGGTCATCGATGCCGATCACGTCGGCGCGCCGGCCGTTCGCCAAGTGGAACTCGCCCAGAACCCGATAGCCAAGCTCAATCAGGAGCTTAGCAGTCCCGCGGTGCGGCCCGCGATCGACCAGGCGCGGCGCGGAACAGGTGGCTGGCCTCTGCATGTTCATCTTGCGTTCCGGCGTTTGCTCCTTTCTAGCGCGGTCCGGGCGACCTTGCAACCGTTGCCCGCGGCGGGCGCCGATGTTGCAGGCGGACGCACCTTCTGCCACAGTTTCACCGTGCCTTAAGGCGGCACAAGCAGCGGCAAACGCGAACAGGGAGGTCACGGTTGACGACACCTGAACCGAAGGGCGCGGCCGGTCTCGCGATCGGCGCGGCAGAGGTCGATCGGGAGCACACGCTTCAGCTGGATCTGCTCGACCGCTTCGCCACCCAACGTGGCAGCGGGGCCGATCGGGAGGCGCTCGCAGGCACCCTCGACCAGCTCGTCGATTTCACCAAGATGCACTTCGCGTCCGAGGAGGCGCTCATGCGGCTCTACGGCTACGAGCGCTTTGCTGCGCATGTGGCGCAGCATGAGGAGACGGTCGAGCGGATCGATGCCCTGCGGGACGCCTGCGAAGCCGGCGCCGAAGATCTGACGGCCGAGACCGTGGCGCACTTGCGGCACTGGCTGGTCGAGCACATCCGGTATTCCGACCGGGCGTTCGGCCGCTTCCTGATCGGTGTCCGCGATACCGCCGGTGAAGGCTTGCTGCCGCCGCGGCTCGACACCTGAGAGGGGAGGCGAAATCGGCGTTCTCATGCTTCGACTGGTGCCCTCATGCTCCGAAGAGTGTGCCGGGACGGCTCGCGCTGGGGCTGAAGGCGCTGGAAAATCCGGTTGCGCTCGGTCATGATCCGGGAACGCGATAAGCGAAAAGCGGGGTGCCTGGCCAAGGCTCCCGGCGGCGGCATCAAAAAGAGGAGGAGGGACCGATGAGCGAAGGCGTCGAGCGTGAAGCGGCGGGAAGCGTGATGGTGCGCGAGGCCGTGGGCGTTTTTCACCACTGGCAGAACCTGCAGGCGGCCGTCGACGATCTGCTTCGGCACGGTTTCGACCGCTCGGAGCTCAGTCTGCTCGCGGGCGAAAAGACGGTCGAACAGAAGCTGGGTCACGTCTACAAGAAGGTGGCCGAGCTGCAGGATGACCCGGCAGTGCCGCGGACGGCTTTTCTGGGGGCTGACTCGCTGACCGAGACGAAGGCATTTACCGTCTCCGGCCTAGGCTATGTCGGCGCACTCGCCGCGGTCGGCACCATCGTCGCCTCGGGCGGAACGCTGGCGGCGGTCATCATTGGCGCCGTTGCCGCCGGGCTCGGCGGTGCCGGTGTCGGTTCGGTATTCGCGCGGATGCTGGGTCGCGAGCGAGCGGCCAGCATCGAGAATCAGCTTGGGCGCGGCGGCCTCCTCTTGTGGGTGCGGACGCGCGATGCCGAGCACGAGACGCGCGCCTGCGAGGTGCTCACGAAGCACCAGGCCGACGATGTGCACGTCCATGATCTGCCGGCGAGCACGACGCCAGCGCACGACCCGCTTGCCGATCTGGAGCCCGATCCGTTCCTGCCCAAGGCACGCACTTAAGCAGCTGACCGCCTCTTCGGGGCGGCGCCTTCAGCGAAGACGCCGCCCTTAAGGTTCAGTGCCCAAGCGCCGGGAAATCGTCCTCCCAGAACTCGAGCGGGCCGCGTTCGCCCGCCAGCTGGCGCGTATTCTCGGTTTTGCGCAGCTCGACGCGACGGATCTTGCCGGAGATCGTCTTCGGCAGTTCGGCGAACTCCAAGCGGCGGATCCGCTTGTAGGGCGCCAAGCGCTCGCGGGTGAAGCGCAGGATATCTTCCGCGAGTTCGGCGCTGGGCGTACGGCCCTGCACCAGCGTGATCACTGCCTTCGGCACTGCAAGGCGGACCGGATCCGGGCTCGGCACCACGGCAGCCTCGGCTACCGCCTCATGCTCGATCAGGACGCTTTCGAGCTCGAACGGACTGATGCGGTAGTCGGACGCCTTGAACACGTCATCGGCACGGCCGACGTAGGTGATGTAGCCGTCGGCATCGCACAACGCGACGTCACCGGTGCGGTACCAGCCGCCGGCCGACACCTCGCGGGTCTTTTCCGGGTCGTCCTTGTACCCCATCATCAGGCCTACGGGGCGCGGATCGAGCTTGATGCTGATCTCGCCCTCCTCAGCCGGCTTGCCGTCCGAATCGAGGAGGCCGATGGTGTAGCCCGGCATCGGCCGGCCCATCGAACCGGGCTTCAGCTTTTGGCCCGGCGAATTGCCGATCTGCGCTGTCGTCTCGGTCTGGCCGTAGCCATCGCGCAGGGTCAGGTTCCAGCCCTTGTGCACCTGTTCGAGGATCTCCGGATTGAGCGGCTCGCCGGCGCCGATGACCTCGCGCAGGTTCACCGGATATGCGCTCAGATCCTCCTGGATCAGCATCCGCCACACCGTCGGTGGTGCGCACAGGGTGGTGACGGCACAGCGGGCGACCGTCTCCAGCATCGCCTTGGCATTGAAGCGGCTGAAATTGTAGATGAAGACGGTGGCGCCGGCGTTCCAAGGTGCAAAGACGCAGCTCCAGGCGTGCTTGGCCCAGCCGGGCGAACTGATGTTGAGGTGGATGTCGCCCTCGCGCAGGCCGATCCAGTACATGGTCGACAGGTGGCCGACCGGGTAGCTCTGTTGGCTGTGCTCGACCAGCTTCGGCTTCGAGGTGGTGCCGGAGGTGAAATACAGCAGCAGGGGATCGGTCGCCTTGGTCGGGCCGTCGGCCGTGAAGGTCGACGGGTAGTTCGCCGTATCGGAATAGTCGAGCCAGCCCTCGACCGCGCCGCCGACCGAGATGCGCGTGTAGTCTCCTGGGATATCGGCGAATTTGCCGGCATCCTGGGCGCCGACGACGACGTGGCGGACGTTGCCGCGTTCGAAACGATCGATCAAGTCGATGCGGACCAACAGCGTCGTCGCCGGAATGATGACGGCGCCGAGCTTGATCGCGGCCAGCGTCAGCTCCCACAGCGGCACGACATTGCCGAGCATGAGGAGCATGCGGTCGCCGCGCTTGACGCCGTGCGCGCGCAGGAAATTGGCGCATCGGTTGGAGCGCTCCGCCATCTCCTGGAAGCTGACCTTAACCTCGCCGCCGTCCTCGTTGACGACCCACAGCGCGGTGCGGCTGTTGTTGGCGGCCATCGAATCGAAGTGATCGAGCGCCCAGTTGAAGTGATCGAGCTCAGGCCAGCGGAAGCCGTTGTAAGCCGCTTCATAATCATCGCGGTGGGTGACGAGGAAGTCCCTCGCCGCCAGAAACTTTTCCCTCGGAGTCATTTGTTTTCTCCCTTTCTCCATCCGGATCATCGTTGTCTCGACGAGGCGCCGTGACGCAAGAGACCAAAGTCGCGACGTGAGCGTGTTCAGGCTGCGCACAGGCCCCTACCCGGTCCGGCGTGCGCGCCTGACCGGGCCGTCCTGCGATCCGCTCCTCCTTGCGTGCGGTTTTGCGCCGACGGCCCTCGATCAACTCTCCGCCCTAGGAGGAGTTCGGCTCGTGAGTGCGTAGCCGGTCAACATCCTCCCTTGCCCCGTCTTGGCGGTTCTCTTTCTGATGCGGCGCATTCTCACAAAGAACGGCCAGCGAGGGAAGAGGGCGTCGCGGTCGAAGGCTTGAGTTTCCGCATCGCCGACGCCGTTTCGGGTTCCCCTCGCGGCCCGAGCGGCGCACACTGGCGCCTCGGACCGGATCAATTAAGCCGGAACAACGAGGAGGGCGCAGGCATGACGAAATACGGTTTTGTTGCCTCGGGTGGAGGCTACCGCAGCTTCTACACGGGTGGCGCGCTGGTCTGGCTCAAGAAGCAGGGGATCGACGTCGTCCACGTCGCGTCGACCAGCTCTGGCAACAACATCGTTCTCGATTACCTGATCTGGGATTGGGAGAAAGAGGAGTTGCCGCCGGTATTGACGCGGACGATGCGCTTGAGCGTCAAGGATATCTTTCACGTTTTCTCAAACTTTCTTGGGTTGCGACCGCCGCTGATCCCCAGAGGCTCGCATCTTTTTACGGTCAGCAAGGACAGCTGCCGCAAGTCGCTGCTACTTGATGAAGAAGAGCGGCGGGAAATACTAGCGACGCATTTGAAGGCGGTGCGCTGGGATATCCTGGCCACCAATCTCACCCGGCGCGAGCCTCATTTCTTTGTTGTAAATGAAATACTGGCGACGATTGATGACGCAACAATCAGCTCCTTTATGGATGCATTTCTTGCCGGTATCACTACGATACCTTACTTTAAGGCGGTGACAATTGAGGGCGAATATTACATTGAGGGCGGCTACCTCGATAATACACCGATGCAAACGGTGTTTGCCGACCCGGAGGTGGATGAAATTATCGTCGCCGACTTCACCGAATACGATTACCATAGCGCGATCGACAAGCTTTACAACGCCTTTCCATTCGCGCTGCCGCTCAACAGCATCGACATGCATCTGCTGGTGAGCGACATTCAGATGACTTTGCCGAACCGCCGCATTTTTACGCAGGCAGCCTTGATCAATCAGATGCTGGCAGCGATGGGCAAGGACTCGATCGAGATCGAAGGCCGCACCTATTATCGCAAGCCGATCCATGTCTTGCGGCCGGCGAACCTCGAAAGCATGACGATCTCGTTCAAGGACGCGACGGCACAGAAACGCTATTTCGAGCTCGGCCAGCGGGACGTCGAGGCGCTGCTTGCGAAGACGTGACGAATCGGAGCGACCGCACCTCGGTCCGGCCCCGGCTCAAGAGTTGCGATCGGTTCGCCTTTGACAGCTTGCAGGAAACGGCGCAGCTGTTAACATATCGCGTCTTTTCGCGGCCGATAACGCACACGTCACGCTACGGACGCAAGGGCAGGGTCGGTGCGTGGAAAGGGCGAGGGTCGTTAACAAACTTCATGGTCGGGCTTCAACCGAAGCCTGCCGCCCAGCCGCAACAAAGATGACAGCGTAACAGAGGGTATAGAGGAGAGAATGATGGCGCAGCAGTCGGACCCCATTGTGATTGTCGGCGCCGCCCGGACACCGATGGGCGGAATGCTCGGAGATTTCAAGGATATGGCGGCGACGCACTTGGGCGGCGCGGCAATCAAGGCAGCGCTCGAGCGCTCGAAGGTTTCGCCCGATGATGTGGGCGAAGTGATCATGGGCTGCTGTTTGATGGCGGGCTTGAAGCAGGCTCCCGCCCGCCAGGCGGCACACTTCGGAGGCGTGCCCTGGCACGTCGGTGCGACCACACTGACCAAGATGTGCGGCTCGGCGATGAAGGCGGCGATGTTCGGCCACGACAACATCCTGGTCGGCTCGCATGATATCGTCGTTGCCGGCGGCATGGAGAGCATGTCGAACCCTCCGTATCTGGTGCTGAAGGCGCGCACGGGATACCGCATCGGCCATGGCGATCAGCTGAAGGATCACATGTTCTATGACGGCCTCGAGGATGCCTACGAAGAGGGCCGGGCCATGGGGACCTTCGCCGAGGACTGCGCGGAAATGTATCAGTTCACTCGCGAGTCTCAGGACAAGTTTGCGGCCGAGTCTGTCACGCGGGCGCAAAACGCCTCCAAATCAGGCCTCTTCAAGAAAGAGATCGCCCCGGTTTTGATTAAGGAGCGCAAGGGCGACCGTCTGGTCGAGACAGACCAGGCTCCGTTCCAGGTGAACGTCGAGAAGATTCCGACGCTCCGCCCGGCTTTCCGCAAGAACGGCACGGTGACCGCCGCGACCTCAAGCTCGATCTCCGACGGTGCTGCCGCCTTGGTGCTGATGCGCCGATCCGAAGCCGAGAAGCGGGGGGTCACGCCGCTTGCCACCATCCAAGGCCACGCGACCCATTCCCAGGAGCCGAACCTGTTCACCACCGCACCGATCGGCGCCTGCCGCAAGGTCCTGGCGAAGGCTGGTTGGAATGTGAAGGACGTCGATTTGTGGGAGATCAACGAGGCGTTTGCGGTCGTGACCATGGCGGCGATGCGTGACCTTGAGATCGGCCATGACATCGTCAACGTGAACGGGGGCGCGTGCGCGCTTGGCCATCCAATCGGCGCCTCCGGTGCGCGGATCATCGTCACGCTTATGCACGCTCTGGAGAAGCACGGCCTGAAGAAGGGCATTGCCGGCCTCTGCATCGGCGGTGGCGAGGCGACCGCGATGGCGATCGAACTCTGCTGACGGAGCAAAATTTACCGGCCGCCGCCGTAGCGCGGCTGGCCGGGCTCTTCGCTCAGCGTCAGCGCCCGGCCGGCGGTCGTCGTTCGACAGACCGCCGGCCGCTGCCGGCGCCGGTTATGAAGGGGCAAGAAGCATCAACGAGACAAAACGAGCGGGTGGGCAGATCCTGCGAGTAGCAGACGCGAACGCGCCGGACCGTCACCGCTCAGGCTCTAAAAGGGGAAAAAAATGGACGTAAAGGGTCATGCAGCCATCGTCACCGGCGGCGGTTCCGGCCTCGGTGAAGCAACAGCCCGTGCACTGGCAGCGGCTGGGGCAAAAGTCGCCGTCTTCGACATGGCGGAGGAAGCCGCAAGCCGCGTCGCCCAGGAGATCGGCGGCATAGCCTGCGTTTGCGATGTCGCTAATGGCGAGTCGACCGAAGCGGCGATCGGCAAGGCAAAAGCGGCGCACGGTGCCGCACGCATTGTCGTGCAGTGCGCCGGCATTGCACCGCCGGCGAAGATCGTCGGCCGCAAGGGGCCGCACACGCTGGACATGTACTCCAAGGTCATCAACGTAAACCTTGTTGGCATTTTCAACGTCATGCGCCTTGCCGCCAGCGACATGCTCGGGCTCGACCCGCTCGACACTGGCGAGCGCGGCATCTTCGTCAATACCGCCTCGATCGCGGCGCTTGAGGGGCAGGTCGGCCAGGCTGCTTATGCGTCATCCAAGGCGGGCGTGATCGGGTTGACGTTGCCGGCGGCACGCGAATTCGCGCCGTCCGGTGTGCGGGTGATGTGCATCGCGCCGGGCATCTTCAAGACACCGATGATGGCCGGTCTGCCGGAAGAGACGCAACGGTCGCTGGGTGCGGCGGTGCCGTTCCCCTCACGGCTCGGCGACCCGTCCGAGTATGCGCGGCTCATCATGTCGATCGTCGGCAACCCGTACCTGAACGGCGAGGTCATCCGCATCGACGGCGCGCTGCGCATGCAGGGCTGAGTTTGCGCTGCGCCACGACGGCCCCCGACCAGGCGCCGTCCTGACGGGGGGGGGGGCAGCTCTGCGAGGCACGAAAAGATGAGGGGCACCCTTGAGGTGCCCCTCTTTCTTGGTGCGATCGAGTGCGTTCCGCGCCTGGTGCGGCTTCAGCGCGCCTTCAGCCACTTGGACGCATGCGGGGCGAGGATCTTCTGCGAAGCGCCACCGGTATAGATGCCGATGTGCCCGGTCTTGATGCAGAGTTCCTCGTACGCCTGCTTGTTGCCGATATGCTCGCCCAGCGCAACGGTGCAGGCCGGCGGCACCAGGTGGTCGCGTTCAGCGTAGATGTTGAGGATCGGCATGGTGAGGTTCTTCAAGTTCACCTTCTCGCCGTCGAGGGTGAACTCGCCCTTCACCAGTTCGTTGCCCTGCAGAAGGTTCTTGATCAGGGTCTGGTAAACGGCGCCAGTCACGCCGGGGCCACCGAACAACCACTTCTCCATCCTGAGAAAGTTGAGTGTTGCCTCGCGGTTCTCCAGGATGTCGATGGTGTCGGCGTACTTGCCAAACATCAAGGTAAACGGCGCGGCCATCAGGAAGGAGACGTTCAAAACATCGGCCGGAATGAGGCCGAAAGCGTCGCGCATCAGATCGACGTTGGCGCCCTTGCCCATCTCGAACAACAGACCGATGTGAGGTTTGCCCTCCACCCGGTGGCGTTGGAAATCGATCGGGGTAACTGTAAGGACGAGATTCCTGACCTTATCGGGGTTGAGTGCCGAGTAACACGTTGACATCGTGCCGCCCTGGCAGATGCCGAAAAGATTTACCTTGTCGAGCAAGTGGTGGGCACGAACCTTGTCGATCGCGTCGTCGATATAGTCGCAGACGTAATCGCTCCAGTCCACGTACATGTCACAGCGCTTGGGGTATCCCCAATTGATCAGATAGACGTCGATACCTTCCCTGAGAAAATTACGCACCAATGAGCGATCCGGCTGCAGGTCCGCAACTTCGTAGCCGTTGATCAGCGGCGGAACGATTATCATTGGGACTGGATGAACGTCCTTCTTGTCGACGAGCGGCTTGTAGTGGTACAACTTCCACATTTCGCGCTCATAGATAACGTCTTTGTCGGTACTGCCGATATCGACGTCATCGTCTTTCATCGTCGTCAGCTGCTTGATACCGGACGCCATCTTCCGTTCGATTTCAGCCAGCTCTCGTGCGACATCATCTTGGCGGATGTCGATTGGAAACTGCATCATTTTCGTCTGTCTCCCTTAGTTCGTGGAGCGACCCCACCGTCGGGGCGCGAAACCGTCAAGCGCCGGCCTGCTCCGGGCCCGAGTCCTGCGCATCCGTCTTCTTGCCCCCGGTCTTGCGCGCCGGGGCCTTCACGGCCGACGCTTCGCTTGGATCCTTCAGGCCCTTGCGGAGCTTACGGACCTCGCGCTTGAGGACCTGAATGTCGCGGTAGGCCTCATCGAGGGCGCTGCGCGTCGGCAATTCGAGCTGCTCGTAGACGATCTCAAGCGCCTCACGCTGCTTGACCTTGTGCGTCATGACCGCCTGAATCATCGTCTCCTGCGTGGCCATGAACTCAGGACTCGTGAACACCTCGTTCAGGGTCTTGTCGGCGACGCCGAACCAGGTGCGCATCAGGTCGCGGACCGTTGAGATCTTCTCGCCTTTCTCGGCAAGCTTGGCGATATGCTCGATAGTGCGTTCGATCGCCTTCCCCATCGCCTCCGAGATTGCAACCTGGAATTTGCCCTGGGCGGTGCGCAGGTCCGTCAGCGCATCCACCGCAGCCAACATCTTGCCCATCTTCTCGCGGGCAACCGTCGCCCGCGGCATCTGGCTGACGCTGGTCAGGACCGGCGACGACAGGGCGCCCTCCTCAAAGCCCAGCAGACGGCTAAGTCCCGCGGTTCCCGACATGAACGCAGCGCCCGGGTGCCCGCTCGACATCGCCTGACTGGCCATCGCAAGCCACGGCGCGGTCATCGGCGACCAATTGCCGAACAGCGTCTTGGTCAGTTCGGCGAATTCGCCCGCCGTCGCTGCCTGACGGCCGGGCAGGGCCGCCATCTCCTGCTGCCATGTCTTCAACAGCGACTGCAGATCGGGCTGCCAGGGTTTGCCCTGCTCGATCTTGGGTGCAACGCTCTGCCACGCCTTCATCAACAGGCCGATCGAGCGGGTCATGACATCCGGGGTCCCGAAAAGGTTGCCGGCCAGGCGCTGCGCCGTGTCACCACCGCCAGACCAGGTGTCGACTCCCATCCTGAACCACTGGGTCGGGTCAAACATTGGCCGCGGCGACGCCATACCCGCGGCGCCCTGCGCTAACCCCAGCCACCCCGACCACATGTTGGTCTGGGCATCGGTCCACGCTTTCATCAGATTGTTGGTCTGCTCGCTCCAGTCCATTCTCGTCTTCCTCCAATTGGCCGTCCGGCCAGATCACACTTTACGCGCTGCGTGCCGCGAATGGTGCCCCATTCCGCGTCAAATGCCTCGCCGCCCGGTCGGGTCATGTTTTGCAGGCAACAGAAAGCGCGCCGGAAACGCGATTTATAACGACTCTCGCGCCCAAACATACCAAAAAAAGAGGGCACCCGAGGTGCCCTCTCCGTTGTCGGATGGTAAGCGGCGTCAGGAAGCCATGTCGAGCATGAATTTGACTGGACCGCGTACCTTCTTGCCATTCGCGTCGGTGAAGGTGCCGTTCACGGGCGCCCTCTTCGCGTACGGGCTGGTGAGGATGGCGACGTGGCCGCCGTGGAAAGCCACCGACTCGACGACATCGGTCCCTTCGAGGAAGCGGTTGGCCGCGGTTGCGCACGGCGGTGTCACCAAGTCATCCTTGATCGCGTAGTTCTGGTACCACTTGATCTTGAGGTCGGCGAGCTTCTTGACGTTGAGCGGCTGATCGAACAGTTGCACCGGCAGCGTGCCGTCCTCGCCGATGGGCTCCTGGAAGGTTTTCGAACTCATGTTGGCGATCGCCAGCGGCAGGTGGACGCGCTCCTTCAACAGCCACCGGAACAGGGCGGCCGGTGTCTTACCTGGGTTGCGGTCGGTCGCCCGGTGCAGGGACGCTTGATCGAGCACTTTGACCAGTGGCGTCTCGCGATCGATGGCGACGAAGCGCATGCCGAGGCTCAAGAGATAGCCGTTAGCCACCTTGCCGCCGCTCGGCAGCGTGGTGGTGATGAAATCATGGTGCATCTGCGGCATGCCACTGATCGCGTCGCTGTAGGTGCCATCGATCGGCGCGACGTTGGTGATCAGTGTATCGACGACACCGTTGAGCTTGCCGGACAGGATGTTCATCAGGCTGATGTAGCCGCCCTGGCAAGTGCCGTTCAGGACCACCTTCTTGCCATGGATATCCATCAGCTTCTTGCACAGTTCAAGCGTCTGCAGGCAGTCGCCTTCCGGGGTCGTCTGCTGGACCTTCTCGTCCTTCATGATGTCCTTGACGACGCGCACGTAGGTCGGGATGCCCTCGTTGGCGAAGGAATGTGCGTAGCTCTTGTCCTCGTACGGCAGGAACGACAGGATATGGACGCCAAGCATGTACGGCGGGACGAGCAGGACCGGCTTCACATCGTCGCGCATCTTCGTGCCCGCCTTTAGCGGCAGGACCTGATACATGTTGAACGAATCAGTCTCGTGCACGAGCTTGTAGTTTGCCGAGCTGAAGTCGAAGCCGAACTCATCCTTGATCTTTTCGATCTGCTCACTGAAGTTCGCAACCGATTCCATGATGTCAGCTTCGCGGCCGACATACCCGGAGAGCTTCTCGCCTTCAGTATTGAAAATAGAATTAAAAGTGGCTTGCATGCTCTCTTCGACCTGGTCGAAGACGTAGTCCATCATTTTTTCGTGGGTGCTGAGCATGCCTTTGCTCACCATCGCCTGACTGTGTTGCAAGACCTCCAGTGTCTGCATCAAATCCATCGGATTATCTCGTGCGCCCTGCATCGACGCCTGCGCCGCGATCAGACAGCTGTCGGAAAACTCGGTCATTTCCCGATTGGTCGCACGCATCAGCGCCAGCATGTACCGCCCGAAGCCGCTGGCGACCTCTGGCAACTCTTTTGCCATCTCAATCACTTTAACTCTCCCTTCCTCAGCCCGGATGTTGCAGGCCTCTCGCCGCAGCGCGGAGGCTCAACCTAGTCAACGCGCGCGGCAACGAGAGCGCTACCGCCGGAGCCTTGCGGCCCGTTTTGCGCTTCAACCGAAACACTCTTAATGCCGCTTCGCTACAATCGCACGAAGCGACATCTCGCGGCTGTGGGCGCGACCGCATCGTTCCCCCGCCGTCCCCTGAGGGCCACGGCAGTGCGAACCATGCGTAACCGGCACAAAGCCAACACGCTAATGAATCTAAAGCAAAAACGAAATCGTTGCAACATTCCGACGTTGCAATGCAGCGTAAGTTTTGATGCATGGCTGAAGGGGCAGCAATGCGCGCATGCGCCGCAACTTACCGCCGCAAGCGCCGGCCGACGCCGGCCATCAGCCTGGACGTTCGCAAAGACAGACCGGCGGCGGGTGCCGGCGCGGCCGCCACGGGGTAGCAAGACGAAGGGCAGGGGAACGCCGTGCCGGCCTGCAGCGGCCCGATACAGGCCTCGGCAGGCCTTGCCCCCGCCCGCCCGCGTGTGCGCGACGCGACGTGCGCTCTGTGGGCAAGGGGTGGCGCCCGGCTGCCCCCTCGCGGACAGGAGATGCCCGAAGGGGGCGGCATATGGGCTGAAAGACGGCAGGCGCGCGCCCTAAACGAGGGCTATGATCGCCTCGCCGCTGGCCTTGGCTTCGCCTTTGTCGTTGGTTGCGGTCAGTTCGATCTTGACGCAGTTCTCCCCGCCGGACTGCATCTTCTCCGCCACCTTGCCGGTAACGATGATTTTTTCGCCGACGCGGGTGATCGCGGTAAAGCGGGTGGAGAAGCTGCGGATCGCGGTTTGCGGCACCCAGTCGGTCACGGCACGGCCAAGATAGGCCATCGACAGCATGCCATGGGCGAAGACATCGCTTTGGCCGGCGGCTTTGGCGTAATCGATGTCGATATGCATCGGGTTGTGATCGCCTGACGCACCGCCATAAAGCGCCAGCGTGGTGCGCGAGATCGGGTCGGCTTCAAGGCGGATCGGCTGGTCGCCGACGGCGACGGAGTCGAACTTGGGCGTGCTCACGGGTGTTCCTCCTCCCCTTAGTTCAGCACGACGATGACGCGCTGCAGCTCGCAGACCACGACGCCGTCCTGGTTGGTCCCGGTGGAGTCCTCGGTGATGAACTCCATCTTGCCGCCCTTCTTGTCGACGATATCGGAGACCTTGGTGACGAAGGTGATCTGGTCACCGGCATAGATCGGGGCGTGGTACTTGAAGCTCTGCGAACCATGCAGGATCTTGCCGACCGGCACGCCCATGGCGGCGATGTTGTCCCACAACGAGTTCGTTTCCATCTCCAGGCAGAAAGCAAAGGTCGGCGGCGCCGGGATGGTCTTGTAGCCGGCGGCCTTGGCCGCGGCCTCGTCGCTGTAAACCGGGTTCTTCTCGCCGATCGCCTTGGCGAAAAACTTGAGCCGGCCCTTCTCGACGTCGATCGTTTGCGGCGCCGTCGTCCGGCCGATGTGCTTCTTGTCGATCATCTTTCCCGCCCTTCTGCCCGTTCGGTCCGCCCGAGGGCTCGGGCTGCGACCCTTAAGGATTGTGATTGTGGCAGTGCAGCATCGGGGCTGGGAGGCCCATTGTCAAGGCGGGCCGCGGGCTTGACAGCATCCGGCGGGAGACCTAATGACGGCAGGGCGGGATGACGGCACGGCGGGCGGCGTTGGCGCGCCTGCGGCCTCCGGGCGTGGCGCGCCCAAATTGGGCGGATGGTTTGCCCTTAAGTGGCGGAGTAGCTCAGCTGGTTAGAGCAGCGGAATCATAATCCGCGTGTCGGGGGTTCGAGTCCCTCCTCCGCTACCAACGGCCTGTGGCGGGGTGATGGTGAACTATGTCCCATGCACTCCCGCAACCCTAGCTACCATCGCTTTGGAAATTATATCTCGTGTCCACGGAACTCCGCTGTCCTTGGAACTCCCTGTACGGTTGAAAAGCGAGGGAGACCATGAACCTAGAGATTAACAAGACGTACGGCGCGATTCTCTCCGCGGCCCGCGAAGGGCGCTTCGTCAGTTACAGGGAGTTGGCGGCGGCAAGCGGCGTAGAATGGAAGAAGGCGCGCCGGCTCTTGCCGCAGCAGCTCAGACGGCTGGTCGACATCGGCCATGCGCGCGGCTGGCCGTTGCTCTCAGCGATCGTTGGGAACACTGACCAGGTGGAGACGGGGGCTCTCGAAGGGGATGCGCTCAACGATTTTCTGGCCGCTGCCGCCAAGGTCGGCCTCCAGGTTGACGATCCTCAGGCGTTCCTGCGCGTTCAGCAGAAGGCGGTCTTCGATTGGGCGAAGACGGCCCCCGACGACCTGGGAGTGGAGGAGGATACCGCGCCGCTGTCAGCCGGGCCGCGGTTTGTCCAGTACTTTACGCCGGTTCTCGATGCCCTGCGCGCCAACGGCGGCAAGGCTAAGCCTGAAATGGTCATCGCTTGGCTCAAGGACCATCTCAACATTTCCACCGAAGAGATTGTGGCCGTAAACAAGAATGGGCAATCAAAGTTCGAGAACACGGTCGCCTGGGCCCGTTTCTACCTCGCCAAGGCCGGCCTGATCGACGGCAGCAAGCGCGGCACGTGGGCTCTGACGCCGGAGGGCGAGAAGGCAGAGCTGGACCACGCCGCAGCTATGGAGATTTTTCGCGATGTCCACGCGCGTTTCAAGACCACGGACAACGAGGACGATGCCGCGCCCGAAACGGTGTCCGGCCACGACCTCTTCGCCGATCCCGAGAGGCGGTTCTGGTTCGTCGGCGCAGTATGGGGCGGCACAGACGACCAGACTGAGCGGTTCCTGGCCGAGGGCATCTGGCAGAACGGCTATGACGAAAAGTTTGCGGAGCACGTCGCTCGCATGCGGCCGGGTGACCGGATCGCTATCAAAGCGGCGTTTGTACAGAAGTACAAGCTGCCCTTCGACAATCTGGGCAAACCGGTCTCCTGCATGCGGATCAAGGCGATCGGCACGATCGCCGCGAATGTCGGTGACGGAAAGACGGTGAAGGTGGACTGGGAGCGGCTCGATCCGCCGCGCGACTGGTTCTTCTACACCTACCGGGTGACGGTCGTTGAAGCGGACCCAAGCGAGGAGCTCGCGCGACGTCTCATCATGTTCGCCTTCGCGGGCGCGAAGCAGGACTATTCCTATTGGATCGACGAAGTCCCTTACTTTGCCAAGAAGTACGGCGCTGTCGCGAAGCCCGCGAGCGACGATGACATCCTCGGCACCGACGCCCTCGAAACCGAGGAAGAGGCGGCCGCGCCGTCCTACACGGTGACGCATATCGCCGAGGAGGGCTGCTTCCTCGCTCCTGAGACGCTGACGGACATTCTCGCGCGGGTCGAACTGAAAAAGAACCTCGTTCTGCAGGGACCGCCAGGGACAGGTAAGTCCTGGCTCGCCAAGAGGCTCGCCTACGCACTGATCGGCTCGCGCGATCCCAAGGTTACGCGCGACCGCCTGCGCGTCGTTCAATTCCACCCGTCCTTGTCTTATGAGGATTTCGTGCGCGGCTGGCGGCCATCAGCGACCGGCAAGCTCGAATTGGTCGACGGCGTCTTCCTGGAGATCGTCGAGGCGGCTAAGGCCGAGCCGGACCGGCCGTTCGTGCTTGTCATCGAGGAGATAAACCGCGGCAACCCGGCGCAAATCTTCGGCGAGATACTCACACTGCTGGAGGATACCAAGCGTTCTCGCGAGGAGGCGATGGAGCTCGCCTACCGGCGCGAAGTCGGGGAGCGCGTCTATGTGCCCCGCAATCTCTACGTCATCGGCACGATGAACATTGCCGACCGGTCGCTGGCCCTTGTGGACCTGGCCCTGCGGCGGCGGTTCGCCTTCATAAATCTTGAGCCACAGCTCAACGGCCTGTGGCGCAGCTGGTGCGCCGCGCGCTGCAATTTGCCCGACGATACCATCGCACTCATCGAGCAGCGGATGAACGCCCTGAACGACGAGATCGGGCAGGACCGATCGCTCGGGCCGCAATACCGCATCGGTCACAGCTATGTGACGCCCGGAGCAGGCAGCGCGATCACCGACCCCCGGCGTTGGTTCGGCGACGTGGCCCGCACGGAGATCATTCCGCTTCTGGAGGAGTATTGGTTCGACGCCCCGGACAAGGTGAAGGCGGCCGCGCAAAGGCTGCTTGAAGGCCTGTAGATGCAGCCGCCGGAGGCGGTCGTGCCGTCCACCCCCGATCCGCGCCTGATCGGCTGCATTCCTGTTCGCAACATCTGGCTGCTGTTTCTCTACGCCGCCAACCTGGCGCGCTTTCATGGTCACCATGCAGCGGCCGTCGAGGACTCGCCGGACTTCCCGACGCTGATCGCGCGCTTGTTGTGTGTCAATGCCGCTTGAAAATTCCCCGAAAGTGCCGGGCGAAAATTCCCTGGTCGGCGGGGTGGGTGATCAGCCGGCGTGTTGATCGAGGCTCCTGTTTTTGGGTGGCCTGCCGCGGCGGCGTGGC
>JBATPX010000060.1:0-2285 GCA_049291695.1 Defluviicoccus sp. | reverse complement strand
ATCGACGATCACGATCTGATCGCCGCCGCCAATGCCGAGCAGGAGGCGCGTGTCGAGCCCGACGCCTGGCATTCCCTGATCGAGCGCTGGCTGATCTTCGAGAAGCGCCAGGTCAACCGCGGCTACGGCGGCTTCGACGACTGGCAGACGGTGGAGGTCGAGCGCAGCACCCCCGTGGTCGACGTCTCGGTGGGGGAGATCCTGCAGCAGGCGATTGGCATCGAGCCGGGCAAGTGGACGCGGAACGATCAGATGCGGGTAACAGCGTACCTCAAGGGCAGAGGGTGGACGCGGTACCGAGGCAGGATCGGGCCGCGGGACAAAGAGAGCCGTGAGTATCGGTATCGGCGCTAGCGGTCGCGGGCCTGGCTTCACGTCATCAGGGCGCCGACGAGGCGCCCTTTTTTGTCGCCCTCGTGGTTCTGATTTTGGCGTCAACCTCAGGCTCTGGGGACCAACCTCAGGCTCTGGGGACCAACCTCGGAAGGGGGGTATAGCCCCACAAAATGCTGTTTGTTGTCATATGGTTATTGGTCTATTTCCGGCGTGGGGACCAACCTCGGTGGCGTTTTCAAAACTTCTTCCTAGAAAAAAAAATGGATCTCCTACTAATACGTATGGACATTAAATCCATAACGTTTAGTAGGAGATCTATTTTCCTTATGCGTATATGTTCCAAATAGGTTGGTCCCCATGGTCCCCAGGACCCAAAATCTCCCGTAACAGACTGTAATTACAACGGGTTTTGTGGGGACCAACCTGGGGACCAACCTTCTTATAACTGGTAGATAGGTTTAGACCCACACGGAATAGTAGACCCGCTTTTTGCACATTAACGTTCTGAGATCATTGAACTTTTTTCCTGCGCACGCTGCATATTGGTTGTGCTATAGGTTGGTCCCCACACCCTCCACTAGTATCCTCAGCCGGCCGATTTTCTCAAAATGAGAAAAACCTTCCAGGCTCAAAGGACCTCGCTCTCGGCACCGAACCGCGTCGCAGGCATATCGCAACATCTTGTGCTCATGGTTCAGAGTCTGTACACTCTGCTGTGACCGAAGCCGAAGGCCCACAACTGCTGTGAGCCTTCACCATGACCATCATCTCCGTTCCTGCTCCGGCGACGCCGATCGTCAGCGGCGCAGCCTTCTCTCTGCCGGCACTCATCGACCGGGCGCGCACACGCCTCGCTGAAGCGCGTAGTTCCGCCGAAGTGCTGGAGGCACGAGCCGCCGCGATGGCGGCGATGCATTACGCCAAGCTGCAGAAGGCTGCGAACGAGACGCAGGCCGACTGCCTGCTGCTGATCAAACGCGCCGAGATGCGACTTGTCGGGGAAGTCAGGGCGGCGCGGGAACAAGGCGAAGTCGCCCGGAACGGCGGTGATCGCAAGAGCGGGATCAGTGTCCGCGCTCCGGACACTGATCGCGCAGCCTCCGAGGGCGGGATCAGTCCTCGCACTCCGGACACTGATCCGGCGACCCTCGACGAATTGGGACTTTCTCGCCAGCGCTTCGCCGAATGGAGCGAAGTCTATGATGCCGGCGGCGAGGCGGTCGTCGACGAGGCGATCCAGGCCGCTCTCGACGAAGGCCGCGCGCCCACCAATGCCGACGTCCAGCGCGCGGTCAAGGGCGACCACTTCCGCGCCCGGTTCACCGGCGAGAACGAGTGGTACACGCCGGCCCCGTACATCGAGGCGGCGCGCGCGTGCTTAGGATCGATCGACCTCGATCCAGCGAGCGCGCCAGCCGCACAAGAGACCGTCCGCGCCGCCCACTTCTTCACTCGTGACGACGATGGCCTCAAGCACGAATGGCGGGGGCGCGTCTGGCTCAACCCGCCGTACGCGCAGCCCGATATCACCCACTTCATCGACAAGCTGTTGGGCGAGGTCGCCGCCGGCCGGGCGACCGAGGCGATCCTGCTCACCCACAACTACACCGACACCGGCTGGTTCCATGCGGCCGCTGGACAGTGCGCTGCGCTCTGTTTTACCCGCGGGCGGATCCGCTTCGTCGGCGCCGGGGGTGAGATCGCCGCGCCCACCCAGGGCCAGGCGTTCTTCTACTTTGGCCCCGGCCTCGAGCGGTTCCGCGCCTCGTTCGCCAGCTTCGGGTTCATCCGATGACGGCAGCGCCCGGCTACAACCCGCTGCGCTGGGACTGCGCGGCCCAAGGCTGCTTCAACCTCAAGCGGCGGCCGAAGATCGAGCTGTTCGCCGACTGCTTCCCCGGCCGCATCAGCTTCGGCGACGTCGACGGCATCGTCGAGATCGGCGGCAA
>JBATPX010000059.1:0-1727 GCA_049291695.1 Defluviicoccus sp. | reverse complement strand
GCACGTCGAACTCGAAGTCGGCGCTGATGACGGCGCCATTGGCCGGCGCAGACGTGAACGTCACCAGGCCGGTGGCGGTGTCGACGCTCCAGCCGGACGGCTGCGGTGTGCCGTTGAGGGAGATCTTCGTCGTGCCGGCGACCGGCTTGGTGATGAGGCGAATATCTTCTTCGGCGCCGCTGACATAGCGCTTGATCAGCTGGAACGTGTCTCTCGCCCCATCGCCGGTACCCAGCACTTGGGCAGAAGCGCGGTAGTCGGACCAGTCCTTGAAGCGGAAGCCCTGCGCTCGGCCTCCGCGGGCACGAAAAAACGCGATGATCGCTTCCGCCTGCGCCCTCGTCTTGATGCCGGTGGAGGCATCGAATCGCAGCCGCGCCGCTGCCCAGTTCCGGTTGCGCTGCTCGGCACCCGATCGCACGGTAATGACCGTGGTCGAGAATTCAGGCCCCGCGGTGGCGCCGTAGCTGATCTCCGGCGGGAAGCGGACTTCCGCAAAGCTGGTCATGGTTAGGGAGCGGTTTTAAGTGTTGCGATGCTTGGCGCGGGCGAGACGAACCGCGAGTTCGCCGGCGAGTTGGTTCTCGGACTTCCGAAAGCTCTCGGCGTCGCGGGCGTTCACGGTCATGAAGACGGTGACGGCGCCTGTGCCCTTCGGTGCCTGGCCCTTACGCAGTACCGTCTCGCCGCGCTCGAGGATGGCGGGGACTTCGTTCGGTCCCAGCCCCACCCGGCCGCCAGCGTGGTAGCGGGGTGCGTTCAGGAACAGAACTGGATCGACGGGGCGTTTCGGCGCGGTGTCTTGGCCCACCACACCGCCCTGATGCCATACGAGCGCGTAAGGCGCCCCCGCTGCGGCAGCGTCAGCACCCGCTGCAGCCCCGCCACCGCTGCTGAACAGGCCATCGAGGAGCCCGCCACCTGCAGCGCCGGCAGTGCCGAACAGCGCCCCGGCCAACGGCCCGATGATCGCCTGACGAATGGCGATCCGGGTGATGTCGGCGATGATGGAATCAGCGAGCCCCTTGAAGTCCATCTTGCCGGTCTGGACAAAGGCGACCAGCGCATCCTCCATGTGGGCAAACGCTTGTGTCGTTACCTGCTCGGCATTGGCCGCGGCATCGGTGGCGCGATCCGCATAGTCCTGCAGAGCGCGGCTCATGCCGTCGTGCCATTCCCGGCTGGTGGCGAGCGCGTCTTGGGCCGAGCGATCCATCTCGGCGTAGGCCTGCGCCAGCGCCCGGCCATGGGTCTCGGCATCGATCGCGCCGGCCTTCTCAAGCTCATTCAGGCGGGCAACCGTCGCCGCCAGCTGTTCGGCCGGAGTGCGGGTCTCTGCGATCAGCCGCGCACCTTCCTGACGCAACTGGTCTTCCTGGCGCAACGTTTCGGCCAGCTCGTCGCGGGCGCGTTTCTCATCAAAGAGCGCGTTCGCCAGCCGCTCGACTTCCCTTTGCTGCGTGTCGGTAGCGCCTGCAGACAAGCGCTCCAGCGCCTGATCGACGAACTGCTGTCGTTCGTCGCCAAAGGTCGCCAGCTGCCGGGCGAGATCGTCGATGACCTTGGCGTTCGACTGATACGCCCGCTCGGCTGCGGCGGCATCGGCTGCCGCCTTGCGCGCTGCTTCTTCCCGAGCCCGCTTCGCTTCGTCGGCGGCCGGCTGATTGATCTGAGCGATCTTTCTGCGCGCGATTTCCTCGGCTTGTTTGAGCGCCGCATCAATCTCA
>JBATPX010000058.1:0-34910 GCA_049291695.1 Defluviicoccus sp. | reverse complement strand
TGGATAATCGGTCATGAGCGCACCCTCCACAGCGTATGTTCATGATGCGTTCTATCATGAACACGCACGGCTCGCCACAAGGGAATAAGGCCGGGGGACCACGCTGGGCTCAACCGGATAAGCAATTAACATTTTTCTCGAAAACCTGCTGCGTCTGAAAGCCAAGCGCATCCTTTCCATAAACAGTACAGACGTTATCTGTTGTTTGGCCCACCATAAATGAGGTGTGTTTACCAGGCAGTAACCAAGCCTTTCCCTTCTTTGGGTAAAGAAACATCTTTGCTTTGTCGTCTGGAAGAGCTTTAGCTCCCAAACCTTCGAGAAGAAATGATGCCTGATGGGGTTTACTTAAATGAGCGAGGCAAAACCATTCAAATAAACCAAATACTTCTTCCTCCGCAGCGCCAGCCATCGCAGGCGAAATCGGAAAGGTCGCCCAAAGTGTAACTAACATAATGGCAGTGGGGCGAAAAACGCGTCTGATGTAAAACATTCCGCTACTCGCTCTTTAGCTCTTTACTCTTCGCGCAGCGAGAAAGTGAGCACCGAAGAGGATTGCTACAGTAGGATCAACGAACGTCCATAATCCGCGGCCCAGATGGATCGGTATGAGCGGGTTGAACAGCAGGCTGTGCTCCTGGAGCTTGGTGATGGGGTTGTCGAAGTCAAAGCGGTCGAAAATGTCGCGGATGTTGGGCGAGACGCTGTTCAGGGAGGAGCCCGCGTAGGTCGGATTACGCTACGCTGATCCGACGGATGTCTCAACAGCCGGGTTTCCTCGCCTGCAGATAGATCAACCCCGCGTCGGTCACAATAGCCTTCAGGTGTATTTGGGCGCACGTGTTGCGCCGGGCCGAGAAAATCCATCCGGCAGATCTGCGCTTTGCCTCGAGAGGCGCGCCACCCGCTGAAGCATCCGACGGATTACGCTGAAGCCAATCGGACCTGCGCAGACTTGGCCAGATTAGGCTTCCCCGCCGCTAGCGGCCCGGCGGAATGCCGGGGCTGGGCGGCTGCGGGATGGCGCGCACCCAGCCGTCCTCGGCTTCGGCCCGAAGCGCGTGCGCGAACAGATTGCGCTGCAGGCAAATCGCTGGGTCGGCGGCCGGCAGAAAGGGCTTCACGGCGGTAAAGAACCGCCGAGCGCCGGCACTCGCCAGGATCTCGGCGACCGCTGCGATGTGATCGTAGGCGCCGCCGGACAGCAGGCTTTCGATGTAGTCTCCGCAGCGTTCGTCTTCCGGTGCCGGTGTTTCGCCGTGCGTGCCCATCGCGACCAAGCTGATGACTGAAGCGTCGCGTGCACGCAGATAGGCTGCCGTCGCCCGCGCATTGATGAACGAGGCGAGCAGCACCTCATCCGCGTGGCCGAGTGCGATCAGCGCGCCGGCGACACCGGCTGTCGTTCTCAACACCACTCTCCGTCTCTCGAAGCAGGCCGGCCCGGCGCGCAAGATCAAGAACGGCGAATTCGGCAGATCGAAGCCCTCGATCGGCTCTTCGTTCCGTTCCCCGACCAGCACCGCATCGCCGCTCAAACCGAGGCAGCGGGCGGTATCGGCTTCCAGCAGAAGCTCGCGCGCCTCGAGCCGGAACAATAGCGGCGCGCATGTAAAGGCGCGAAAAACATCGATGATGACGGCAACCCCGCGCGCCGCCTTGGCTCCGGGCAGACACGACAGGCGCTCGATCCGCATTCTTCGGGTCCTTGCGATCCAGCAATACAGGTGTGATCCAAATTGACACAAGGCGCGAAATCTTTGAAATAGTTGCGGGAGACGAAGAGGCGAGGCGCAAGCTGCCGGCGCGGCTGGAATGCACGCCGGGATCCGTGGCAGCGGGGGCGATTGGCGCAGCGTACGAGGTGATCGAGACTAGGCTGGACATGGGAGCGTTCCCAGTGGCCCTGCAATGCCCTTAAATGTGATGCGGACAGCACGAGAGACCGGCTTGCGCAATGGCAGTATCCGAGGCTCGAGCCGGCCCGCGCGGGACCACAGCCGCAGGACTCCCGCTTCGCGTCCGCTGCTGCTGCCGGAACCGGATGGCAGTCCGTGGCTCCTGATGCGCGCGATGGTCGCGCGTGAGCCGGCACGCCCGATCGCGCGCCCTGGGCCGGCGGCCGGCGCTGCGGCGGCTGAAACGACGGGGTTCACCGTCGTCAACGGGGCGATCATCGAGTGGTACTGGTTCGGCCCACCTCCGGATGCGGCGCCGACGCTCGTCTTTCTGCATGAGGCGCTGGGGTGTGTCGCGGCGTGGCGGGCCTTCCCGCGCTCGCTCGCCGAGCGGCTGGGTTTCGGCGCCCTCGTGTACAGCCGGGCCGGATTCGGCCGATCCGGGCCAGGCGTGCTGCCGCTCCCGCTCGACTATCACCGGCGCGAGGCACTCGTTTGCCTGCCGGAACTGCTCATCCAGGCAGGAATTCGCCAAGCCGTGCTCGTCGGCCACAGCGACGGCGGGACGATGGCGCTCCTGCATGCCGGCGTTGTTCGCGACCCTCGCGTCCGGGCCGTGGTGACGGTGGCGGCGCATGTTTTCAACGAAGACGTGACCATCCAGGGAATCGAAGCGGCGAAGCGGGAGTACCACCAAACCTTTCGGCAGCCGTTGGCCCGCTACCACGGCAACAAGGCAAGTGCCGTGTTCTGGAGCTGGAGCGACATCTGGCTGAGCCCGGCCTTCCGCAGCTGGACTGTCGCGCCGGCGCTTGCCGGCATCACGCAGCCGCTGCTCGCGGTGCAAGGCGAGGACGACCGCTACGGCACGCTTGCGCAGCTGGATGCGATTGTGGGCGGCGTCTCTGGCCCGGCCGAGCGGTTGATCATGCCTGCCTGCGGCCATGTCCCGCACCTGGAAAAGAAAGACGAACTCCTGGACGCCGTCGCGCGATTTGTCGGCGCTCTGCAGCTTGCCTGAAATAGACAGCCACCGGAGGCGATCGTGATCTTCAAGGGCCTGCTCTGCCTCGCCTTCACCGGCCTGATCGCCGCGTTACCGGCGCGTGCCGCGGAGCCCAAGATCTATCCGGGTGCGAAGCCCGAGGTCGTCGAGGCGAAACCGGGCATGGGCATGCCGCCCGGGAGCATGATCCGCTTCTACACGTCCGAAGCAGCGTTCGAGAAGGTGCTGGCCTTCTACCAGGGGCTCTACCCGGAGATCGCCATGGCTGCACCGCCACCGATGCTGCCGGCGGGGCAGAAAGTGCTGTGGGCCTTCTTCAGCCTCGACGGCAAGCCCGATCTTGCGGCCTCAAAATACTGGATGAAGATCCAGCGGCCGGCGATCATGGACGCACGGATGGAAGGCGGCGTGATGAAGTACCTCGATGTGCGTGATGTCACCCTCATCCAATTCATTGAAAGCCAGTAGCCGAGCATCGGTGCCGGCATGAGCGATGTGCTGGCGCTGCGCCATGTTCCGTTCGAGGACTTGGCCTATTTTGAATCCGTCCTCGCCGATCGGGGCTTGGGCGTCCGCTACGTTGATGCGGTCACCGAGGACTTGGCTGCAATCGATGCGGTGCGACCGCATCTGTTGGTGGTGCTGGGAGGGCCGATTGGAGCTTACGAGGACACGACCTATCCGTTCCTCGGCGACGAGCTGCGCCTGATCGAGCATCGCCTGCGGGCGAACCGGCCGCTCCTCGGCATTTGTTTGGGTGCGCAGCTGATGGCCCGAGCACTCGGCGCGCGCGTCTATCCCGGTCCGGCCAAGGAGATCGGCTGGACACCGCTGACGCTGACCGAGGCCGGCCGCCGGAGCGCATTGCGCTTCATCGGCGAAGGCGGTGGCGTTGTCCTGCACTGGCACGGCGATACCTTCGACCGGCCGGACGGGGCCGTGCACCTCGCATCGTCAGCGCTCTACGAAAACCAGGCGTTCGCTTGGGGGCCTGCGGCCCTGGCGCTGCAGTTTCATGCCGAGGCCGGCGGGCGCGGGCTGGAGCGCTGGTTCGTTGGACACGCCGCCGAGATCGGCGCCCAGCCGGGCCTCTCCGTCGCCGCATTGCGCGCCGATACCGAACGCTTCACGCCATCGGTGACGGCGGCGGGCCAGGCGTTTTTCAACGCGTGGCTCACCAGCGTCGGCCTGTAAGCCCGCCGCTGTGGCTCTAGTGCGCCGCTGACCCGCGCTTGAACGTGAGCTGCGAGACGTCGCGGACCGCGCCGCGCGAGGCGCTCGTCGTCAGCGCCGCATAAGCCTGCAGGGCAGGGGAGACGTGGCGCTTGCGGCCGGCCGGCCGCCACGCGTCGGCACCGCGCGCCTCCATTGCCGCCCGCCGCCGGTCGAGTTCGCCGGCATCGACGGCGAGGTGGATGGACCGCTTGGGAATGTCGATCTCGATCCTGTCGCCGGGTTCGATCAGCGCGAGTGCACCGCCTTCGGCTGCTTCCGGCGAGACATGGCCGATCGAAAGCCCGGAAGTGCCGCCGGAGAAGCGGCCGTCGGTCACCAGCGCACATGCCGTCCCCAGCCCCTTCGACTTGATGTAGCTGGTGGGGTACAGCATTTCCTGCATGCCGGGGCCGCCGCGCGGTCCCTCATAGCGGATGATAACGACATCGCCCGCCTTGACCTCGCCGCCCAGGATCGCGACCACGGCGGCATCCTGGCTCTCGTAGACCCTGGCCGGGCCGGAAAAAACGAGGACCGACGGGTCGACGCCGGCTGTCTTCACGATGCAGCCCTCTTCAGCGATGTTGCCGTAGAGAACGGCAAGGCCGCCGTCCTGGCTGAAGGCGCTCGCGACCCCGCGGATGCAGCCTCCGGTACGGTCGAGGTCGAGGGCGTCGTAGCGGCGGTCCTGGCTGAATGGCTCGGTCGTGCGGACGCCGCCGGGCGCGGCGCGATAGAAGGTCTGCACGTCGACATCCGCGGAGCGCCCGACATCCCAGCGCGCGAGCGCATCGTGCAGCGTGGCGGCGTGCACCATGGGCTGATTCCGATGGACAAGGCCAGCGCGCTCCAGCTCGCCCAGGATCGCCATGACCCCGCCGGCGCGGTGGACATCCTCGAGGTGTACGTCAGCGGCCGAGGGCGCGACCTTGCACAGGTGCGGGACGCGTCGGGACAGGCGGTCGATATCGCGCATGGTGAAATCGACTTGCGCCTCGGCTGCCGCCGCCAGCAGGTGCAACACCGTGTTTGTGGACCCGCCCATGGCGATATCGAGCGCCATCGCGTTCTCGAAGGCGGCGAAGTTCGCGATCGAGCGCGGCAGAGCGCTCTCATCGTTCTGCTCGTAATAGCGCCGCGCCAGCGACACGATCAGCCGGCCGGCATCGTGCAGGAGACGGCCGCGGTCCGCATGGGTGGCGAGCACGCTGCCATTGCCGGGCAGCGCAAGGCCCAACGCCTCGGTCAGGCAGTTCATCGAGTTGGCGGTGAACATGCCGGAGCAGGAGCCGCAAGTCGGGCACGCGGAGCGCTCCAGCGCTTGGGTATCCTGGTCGGAAACGCGATCGTCAGCGGCGGCTACCATCGCGTCGATCAGATCGACCGCACGCGTCTCACTGCCTTGAATGAACTTGCCCGCCTCCATCGGACCGCCGGAAACGAACACCGTCGGGATGTTGAGGCGCAACGTCGCCATCAGCATGCCCGGCGTGATCTTGTCGCAGTTGGAGACGCAGACCAGCGCATCGGCACAATGCGCGTTGACCATGTACTCGACGGCATCCGCGATCAGCTCGCGCGACGGCAGGCTGTAGAGCATGCCGTCGTGCCCCATGGCGATGCCGTCGTCGACTGCAATCGTGTTGAACTCGCGGCCGATGCCGCCGGCCTTGGCGATCTCGTCAGCGATGATGCGGCCGAAGTCGCGCAGATGCACATGGCCGGGCACGAACTGGGTAAACGAGTTGGCGATCGCGATGATCGGCTTGCCGAAATCATCGTCGGTCATGCCGGTGGCGCGCCAGAGCGCGCGGGCTCCGGCCATGTTGCGGCCATGGGTTGTCGTGCGTGAGCGGTAGTGCGGCATTGCTTTTTTCATCCCGGATCAGCCGCGCGGTTGCGGGGCGGCGCGCTTGCGCGAGCGCACGATATCAACAGCGGCCGACCCGCGGCAACCGATATCCCAGCTGCGAAGCGCTTGGCCCCGCCGCGGCCGGCACATAAGGCCGGCCGCAAACGCAAATGCGCTCTACTTCTGCTGCAGGACTTTGCCGACCTTCGTGTTGTCGTTGTAGATCAGCATCGCCGCCACATCGAGCTTCTCCGCAGCAGCGACCACGCCGACATCCTTGGCGATGAACCGGGCCTGAACGTCATCGACGGTTGCCGGGCCGATCTTGCCCTTGTAGTGCCAGCGCAGGGCCGCGGCGTCGAAGGTGCCCGCCGGCACCGTCACTTTATACGCGCCGACGTAGGTCAAGGTCAGATCGAGCGTGCCCTTGTGCTCCAGGTCATCGGGGTCGTCGAGATCATAGACATTCACTTTCAGCGTCATCTTCTTCTCGTCACCCGCATTCATGCCGGCGATCAGCAGCGGCTGGGCTGGCGAATAGCGGGTGAGCACGCCCTTGTCGTTGTCCTGTTCGGACACGATCGAGAGGCTCTCGCCCTTCGTCTCGTGGAGAAAGACCGTCCGGTCGCCGACGGTGTAGCGCCACTGGCCCGGCTTTTCGGACGCCACGATCTGGTGCGTTTCGCTTTTCGCCTTGGTCGTGCCGCTGACAACCGCAAAGGTCCGCGTGCCGGCGGCGAGGGAAGCCAGGCTCGGATCGATGGTGAACGCCGGCACCGGCTCGCCGACGACGCCGGGGAGATACTTCTCCGCTGCCGCCCGCATGTCCGCAGGCAGCGGCACCACCGCGCCTGCCCCTTGCGCGCGCGCCCCCTCTGGCGCCGAGATCAGGAACACTGCCAGCAGAGTGCCGCCCAAAACGGCTGAAAGCGAACGTAGCGTCAGGCTAGACATCGAAACATCCTCATTCAATCGGTTGTTGAAGCGCTCCGCAGGGCCGGCCTACTCGGTGACGGCATCCCACGTCTTGTCAGGATCGTAAGCCGTGATCGCTGCCGCAAGTTTCGCGGTGTCTTCACCCAGGTTCTTCTCGAACACCGCACCCTGGTGGCTGCACTGGAACGTCATGATCCCGGACCTGCTATAATCCGCCGGCCAAGCCAGCAGCGCGTAGCCAGCGATCATGTTGCCGTTAATGACGTAATCGTACTTGCCACCGGGTGGGTTGGCGCCCTGGCCGGTCAGAATGCGAAAATGGTAGCCGCGGTAGGGCTCGCCGGCCTTGCGCTGGCCGAGGTACTCTTCGGCGCCGGCGATCAGGGGACCGAAGGGACTAGGCCCGGCAGCGGCGCCTTCCGGCCAGTAAAGGCCGTCTTGCTTGCCGGGTGAACTGCTGAGTTTCTGCGCGTATTCGAGCACCTGGTCGCCATCACGGTCGGCGCTGGCATATTCGACTTGCGCGCTCAGGTACGCCCGGCAAAGCGCGATCGCCGCCAGTTCGTGGTTACCGATCCGGCGGTCCTTGATCTCCTCAATGCCCGCTGCAACGTCGAAGGCCCAGCCATCGGCTCCCTTGACCAGCGGGATCGGCATCGGCCAGCCCTGGTTACCGACGACGACGGTCATCCGGTCCGGCCCCGCCGGCACAAGGCTGAGGCCGCGCGCAACGCCACTGCGCAGCCGCTGCAGCGCAAGGCGCGCCTCGGCCGGATCGCCGCCGACCAGATCTGCCTGATGCTCCGGTCCGAACAGGGCCGAAAGCCCCTGGTTGCTGTCGCTGTTAACGGCTGACCGAAACGCGTCGAGCGCCCTTTCCGGCGACGGATAGGCGGTCGAGGCTGCGCGCGCATCGGATTCGCCGCCATGGAACGCGGCTGCGAAGGCAATGATGCTGGTGACCATCGCCGCGGCGAGACGAGAACGGATCGTCCGTTGATCTGTTGTGTTCAATGCAAGCCCTCCAATTAGCCGGTCGTGCTGCGATCACTCGGATGGTGTCCGTCAGCGACGTCCTTCCCTGCCGCCACCGCCGCCGCGGCTCCGTTGTCCGCGATCGCCGTCCCGTGATGCGCTCTTGCCGCGGCCGACGTTGGCCATCCCGCCACCGCCGTCGCGGGCTTGGCGGACACCGCCACCCCCGCCACCACCGTCGCGCCTGCCGCCGCCAACGGACGCAGGCGTGGCCCTCGGCTGGGCGCTGCCTTGCCGGCTTTGTGCACCCCGATTGGCGGCCTTGCGGGTCTCGCTCCGCGGCTGCATCGCGGCGACACCGCCCGCGGGCTCGCGTTTTCCGTAGCCAGCTCCCTTGGCCCCTTGAGTCGCCTTCGGTTGCCGCGCCGCCTGCGCCCCACGATTGCCTTCACGCAGCTGCTGCGTCACTTGGCGCTGCGTCCCGGCGTTGGGGAGGCGTACATCCTTCTTCTTCGCACCGCGAGTGGCCCCATCGCCCCGTCCCGCTGTCTGCCGCGTCGGCGCAGCGCCACCCTTCTTCCAATCGCCGGTCTTCAGTTCCCCCGCCTGCTGCCGCGAGCGCGAACGGTCCGTAGTGCTGCGCCGGTTGCGCAGCTCATTCTGAACCTGGTCTCGGTTGTAGCGATCGCCGCCGACAACCACCGTGCTGTCCTCGATGTTGACGTTGCGGCCGCCGCCGCCATCGAAATCGTCGTCGTCGAACCAGTCATTGTCGTTGTCATCATCATCGTCGGCGAGCGCGTAGCCGAGCAAGCCGCCAACGACCGCACCACCGGTGAACGTCGCCGCACTCTCCCAGAAGCTGGTCTGCGGTTCGGCATAGCTCACCATCGGCGGGCCGGTGTAGGGCGCCGGTGCGTACGCTGGCGCTTCTGCGTAGACAGTTTCAACCGCTGGCGCCGCAGCGGGTGCCGGTGCAGGAGCAGTGGCAGGAGCGGCCGGAGCTGCTGCCGGGGCAGCCTGCTGTGGCGCGGGCGCTGCAGGCGCCGCCGCCTTTGCTGGCACCGCGATCGGCAGCTCGTCCTCAACCACCTCGGGCGGCTCGATCGCCGCCAGCAAGGCCTCCGGATCGTATTTCGGGATCGACACGGTCTTCGGGTCGGCCGGCAGGATGCGGATGATATCCTCCTCGGCCACAACTTTCTGTTGCTTGCTGCTGGCGAGAATGCCGGTGTTGTATGCCCCCCAGCGAATGTCCTGGATCGCGCCCTGAACTTCGTCGAGTTGGTCGACGACCGCGTCGCCGAGTGCTTCGGTCCAGTCCACGTACTCGTTCATTTGGCCGATCAGGTTGGGGTAGTTGAGCAGGCCGAGAATGCTCTTATCCCACTCCGGATCGGGGGTGAGCTTAGGATCCTTCTTGCGCTTCTCCAGAAACCGCTCGGCCTGAACAACCTGAAGCGGCTGCGTCGATGCCTGCAGCACCAGCGCCAGCACCGGGTCGGGATAGAGCGCGACCGGCGCGACCAAGGAGGGGAGATCCTCCGTTGCCGCGCTTCCGTCGGGGGTGGCAGCCTCGTTCACCTGCGCCAGCGCGGATTGGCGCCCACTCGTGGTGACGGCGAGCAGTCCTAGCATCAGCGCCAGCGCTACGAAGGTCCAGTCCCGTCCCCATCGCCGGCTCGAAGACACCTTCGCCATTGTCTTTGCCTCCTTATCCGCGCCAGCACCTGCGGCGACCACCGCCGCTGCGCAAACAAACGTCCTCGCGCCGAGTGAGGCTTGGCTTATTTCGTCGGCTGCGCCTTCGGCTTCGGCTTGAGCTGCACGCCGCCCGCCTCAATCACTTCGATCTGCACCAGATCGCCGATCTTGAGCGTCTTCAGCTTCTGCTGGTTCTCGTAATTGCGGACGTTGAGCGTTTTGAGCTCGCCGCCAGCGTTGCGCAAGGTGACGGTGTTGTTGATGGCGTCGACGGCCGCCACTTCCGTGATCACCACCATCCGTTCGGCCGCGGCACGACCGGGCGTCTCACCGGGTGCTGCCTTCATTGTTGCAACCTCGCGGCGTACCCCAAGCGATGCAGATCCAGGCGGCAGCGCCTGCACGCTCACCCTCTGATAGGCGCCGAGGATGACGATGTCGTTCTTTTTGATCCTGGTCAGATCGGCGTCGGCCGGAGCCGGAAGGGTTTCGATCCTTCCGTCGGCCATCCGCAGCGTCACCGTGCGCGCCTTGAGATCGACGGCTTGAACCGTTGCTTCGGTTTCTGCATAGGCTTCAGCGATCACTGTTTCCGGTTGTGCGGTTGCGGGCACCGGCGCCGGCACCTCGGTCTTGCTCTTGCCGTCACTGCTGCAGGCACTTATCAGGGGCAGGCTTGCCGCCAAGACAACCGCGATCATCCGCCAGTATGGTTTCTCGTTCATCTTTGCCCTCATTTGTTGAATTGGCGCCGGACCGGTCGCGTTCCGAACAGGCGCATAGCTCAGGCTGACCAGCCCAAACCGCCGCGCACCGTAGCGGCGACCGGCGAAGCGTGCAAAGATAAATTGCGCTCTCGAGGGACAACGATCAGACGGATAAACATCATGACGGGCGGTAACATCGGGGTAGCGGTTGCGGTTCTCGCGCGCGTGCCGTGCGCGCTTCTTTTGGTCAGCCTTGTTGCCAGCGTGATGGATCCGGTTCGGGCCGCCGAGCCGGTGAGTGTGAGCGGGCCTCAGCCCAGCATCGTCTTGACGCGTCTCGGCACCTACCGCAGCGGCAACTTCAGCGACAGCGTTGTCGAGGGGCCGCCGGCCTACGATTGGGAGCGCAAGCGGCTCTACTTCCCCCTCAAGACCAAGCAGCGCATCGATGTCCTTGACATAACCAACCCGTCCGAACCGGTGCGTGACTTCAAGATCGATCTCGATTTTCTCGCCGAACCGCTGGATGGCATCGCCTACAACGGCAAGATTCTCGCCGCCGCTTTCAAAGGAAATGGCAAGTCGGCGCCCGGCATCGTCGCCCTCCTCGACCGCGACGGCAAGCTTAAGGGCCTGCCGATCCCGATCGGCCCGCAGCCATCGGCGATCCGCTTCACGGGCGATCGACGCAAGCTCCTGGTCGTCGGGCGCGGCGAGGCGAGCGGTGATTATAGCGAGGATCCCGAAGGCACCCTCACCATCATCGACACCTGCAATCGCGGTGTCTGCAAGACCGCAAAAGTAGACATCATCGATTTCCGCCGCTTCAACTCGCGCCGGCAGGAGCTGATCAGCCTGGGCGTGCGCCTGTACGGCCCGAACGCGAGCGTCGCGCAAGATCTGGAGCCGGAATCGATCGCCGTCGCGCCGGATGACCGCACCGCCTGGATCACGCTTGCGCGCAACAACGCGCTTGCCGTGATCGATATCAAGAAGGACCGAGCGACCCAGATCATTCCGTTCGGATACAAGGATCATGCCCAGCCGGAAGCGGGGCTTGATGCGAGCGATCGTGACGGCAGGATCAATATCGTCTCCTGGCCGCTCAAGTCCTGGTATCAGCCGGATGCGATCGAAGCCTATGCATCGGGCGAAGGCGTCTACCTTGTCACCGCGAACGAGGGCGATCCGCGCGATTTCGAGAGCTACACCGAGGTTACGACCGTGGCCGAACTGCGCCTGGACCGCACCGCTTTTCCCCAGGCCGCGGCCCTGCAGCGGCCGGAAAACCTCGGCCGCCTGCAGGTCACCACGGCTGACGGTGACACGGACGGGGACGGCGACCATGACGCGCTCTACGCTTTCGGGGGTCGTTCCATGTCGATCTGGTCGGCGAGTGGTCACCTGATCTTCGACTCGGGCGACGCGTTCGAGCGGATCACGGCGCAGGCGGTACCTGCCTTCTTTAACGCGTCTGACACCAACAATCGCCTCGACGATCGCAGCCCTTCGCGCGGACCCGAGCCGGAACCACTCGCCGTTGGCAGCTTGGGCGCGAGAACGTACGCTTTCGTCGGCTTCGAGCGCTTGGGCGGCGTGATGGTCTATGACATCACCAACCCTGCGCATCCCACCTTTGAGCAGTACATCAACAACCGCAATTTCGCGATTGATCCGGCTTCCTGTATTGGCGTCGAGAACGCTTCTCCAGCGTGCGCTGATATCGGCGATCTCAGCGTCGAAGGGGTCTTGCTCATCGCAGCTTCCCAGAGCCCGATTGGGGTACCTCTCCTGGTGCTGACCCACGAAACGACCGAGAGCCTGACCCTCTATCGGATCGACCCTGCACGCTGACGGCCTGAAAGGGCAACCTTGACCGGCGGGCGCTTACCACCCTGCCATGTCAAGGACAAGCGGGCCCAGGATCGCGAGCCAGCAGAAGCCGGCCAGCAACAGCGACAGCATGACCGCGGCACTGCCGAGATCCTTTGCCCGCTGCGAGAGTTCGTGGCGGTCGAAGGAGACACGGTCGACCACCGCCTCAATCGCCGAATTGAGCAGCTCGACGACGAGGACGAGCACTGCGGAGCCGACGAGGACGATCCGCTCGACGATGGTGACACGAGCAAAGAGTGCCACCGGCACCAGCACCGCGAACAGTACCAGTTCCTGGCGGAAGGCGGATTCCTCGTGCCACGCTTGGCGGAACCCGTTGAGCGAGTATTTCACCGCCGCCCGCAAGCGCTCAAATCCGCCGCGGCTCTTGAAAGGGCTTCGCTGTTGCATGCGCTTCGCAGTGTCGGTAGCGGGGGGTGCTACGTGCGCTCAAGGACGGCAAGGCACGCCGTGCCGGTGGCATCCAGGATGGCGTCGCAATCGATGCGGCCGGCGTGACGTCGCTTGCAGCTCATGCCTGTCCTTCCTGCAGTGCCTTGGTGTGCGCAGATTAACGCCAGTGGCGGCCTCTGTCGCGGGCGTCCAATGGGCTGGGGGGCAAGATCAACAAGAAAACCGTGCGGGGTGTGGTCGTCAGCCGCCGAAGCTGCGCACGAGGCTGCCGACGACGAGGTACCAGCCGTCAACCAGCACGAAAAACACGATCTTGAACGGCAGCGCAATCATCACCGGCGGCAGCATCATCATGCCCATCGACATCAGGACCGAGGCCACCACCATGTCGATGACGAGGAACGGCACGAAGATGAGGAATCCGATCTCGAAAGCCCGGCGCAGTTCGCTCACCATGAATGCCGGTACGAGCGCGCGGAGCGGCAGGTCGTCTTCGGACTCGACCGCCGTGATCCGCGCCATCTCCATGAACAGCTTCAGGTCCTGGCTGCGCACGTGCTGCATCATGAACGCTTGCACCGGCTTCGTCGCCCGCTCGAATGCCTCGGCCTCCTCGACCTCGCCGGCCAGGAGCGGCTTGATGCCGTCGTCATAGACCTGCTCCAGGGTCGGCATCATCACGAACAGCGTGAGGAACAGAGCCAGGCTGACCAGCACCTGATTCGGCGGCGTCTGCTGTGTGCCGAGCGCGGTGCGCACGAACGACAGCACGATGACGATGCGGGTGAACGATGTCACCATCACCAGGATCGACGGCGCGAGACTCAAGACCGTCATCAGCGCCAGCAGCTGGATGATGCGCCCGGTCACCGTCGGTCCGCCGTCTCCCAGCGTCAGCGCGATCGATTGGGCGCAGGCGGGTCCGGCGACAAGTGCAAGCGGCAGGGGGAGGAGCGCAGTGCCGATGCCGACGGCGAACGGCATTCTCATGTGGGGGACACTCCGCTCGCAAGGGGGGCCGGCTGCCGGCCGCCCGTGGGCAGCGCCTCGGCGCGCGCCAATGTCGTAGCGAAGGTGTCGCGGCCCGTGCGGCGGATCCCGGCTTCAATCAGCTGCTCGCCGCCGGCACTCAGGATGACGAGATGCTCGGTCTCGTCCCGGCGCAGGAGCACCAACCGCCGGCGGCCGTCGAGCGGCAGCACCTCGACGATGCCGAGCCGCCTGGCACCGCTGCCGCCGCGCGCTCCCTGGCCAAGGCCCAAGCGGCGCGCAAGAACAGCCGCGACGCCGATCAGGGCGAGCACGAAGACGAGCGAGGCAGCGAACTGCAGGTAGGTGGTGACGTTCATGCGGGTCCTTTGCGGGCAAGGCGTCGCTTCGGCTGCCGAACGGCTGCAAACCAGGTCGCGGTCGGCCTCAGACGGGCAACCGCAGCCGGTGCGACCCATCTGCTGCCGTCGGCGAGGTGCTGAAGGTCGCGGCAACGTCCTGCCGCAAAGCTTCGAGCTCGCCGCCAACAAAGGCCGACTGGCGGGCGAGATCGAGGTCGCGCACGTCGACGAGCCGGACCGCGCCATCGGCGGCGGCAAAGGCTTGCTCAAGCGCCTGCAGGTCAAGCGTCGCGCCGCGCGCCACCTTGGCCCGCGCGATCGCAATCTTGAGGGCAACGTCGCCCAGCTGGCGGGCAATCTCGGTCGTCGCTTCGTCGGTATCGTGCATGTCTTAAGCCTCCGGTTGCGGGCTCGCGGCGGGTCCGCTGAGCATCGTGTTGGCACGGAACAGGTAGACGAGAATCTCGGCGACCGCGGCGAAGGCCTCTGGCGGGATCTCCGCGCCGACCTCGATCGCCCCCAACATCGCCATCAGGTCGGGGTCTTCGCGCACCGGCACGTCGTTAAGCGCGGCAAGGGCGATGATCCGCTCGGCCATCTCACCGCGCCCGGCAGCGACGACCTTGGGCGCCAAGTCCTCGCCCGCGCGATAGCTGAGCGCTGCCGCCATCGGCCGGTCAGACCGGATCGTCTCTCCTGCGGGCGCTCTCGTGTCGTTGGCCAAGGCTTTCCTCGTCTCGCGGGCTCGCATCCGGCCTCTGCCGTCTGCTTTGCCGGATCCGAGTCTCTGCGTCCGTGATTAAGGAAGAATGAAAGCCGCTGACCCATTTGCGGCAGATTTGGGCGCGACCGCGCCGGGGCCGGCCAAGCTCGTCAGATCAGGCTCGTCAGGCCGGATCGCGCCTCCCGCGGAAACCCTGTGCCACGAGGTAGACTTCCGCCGACTCCGGGCGCGAAGCCGGCGGCTTGGCGTGGCGGACGGTCGCGAACAGGGACTTCAGCCGCGCCAGCAGGGCTGTCTCCGCCCCGCCCTGCCAGACTTTGCAAACGAAGCTGCCGCCCTCGGCCAGCATTTCTTCCGCAAGGGCAGCGGCCGTCTCGGCGAGTGCGATGATCCGCAAATGGTCGGCGCCGCGGTGGCCGCTCGCCTTCGGTGCCATGTCGCTCAAAACGACATCGGCCCACCCGCCGAGGAGGGCACGGACGCGGCCGGACAGATCCGCATCCTCGGCATCAACGCTCACGATCGTTGCCCCTTCGATCGCTTGCATCGGCGCCAAGTCGATCGCGACGACCCGAGCACGAGCGTTTTCGCCGGCGCGCACCCGCTGCACGGCCACCTGAGTCCAGCCGCCCGGTGCGGCGCCCAGATCGACCACCCGCGCGCCGGGCCGCAGGAAATGGAAACGGTCGTCCAACTCCAGCAGCTTGAACGCCGCCCGCGAGCGGTAGCCGTGCCGCTTCGCCGCCGCCACATAGGGGTCGTTCAATTGCCGCGTGAGCCAGCGCTGCGAGGAGTCCTTGCGCTGCTTGCCGTCGCTCAAGCGGCCGCTCATGGGCGAGCGTTCGCCGCAACCGGCCGCGGCTGTGAGCGCCTCGGATGGGCGGCATGGTCGTCGATAAACGCGGGCAAGGCCGTCTCCTGCAGCGTGTGATCAGCCGTCATGATGCTTCGGATGACGACTGCGGCCCAGCCCCTTTTTCATGCCGGAGGCGGCGCGGCATTGGCGTCGTCGCGTGGCGGCGGCTCGCCCAGCTGCGTGAAGTCGATGCGATCGCCGGTCTGCGCGATTTTCCCGGCAAGGGCACGGATCGCCCGCACGTCGTCGAGGCCCTGCTCGAAGTGGCGCTGCAGGGCACCGGCCCGGCCGCCGAGCGTGCGGACATCGGCGCCGAGTGCCTGCAGCTCAGTCTGCAGCAGGATTGCCTGCTGGCGCAGGTGGACGTCGCGCAACACCGCACGCAGGGTGTTGAGCGTTGCCCACAGCGTCGTCGGCGAGACGATCCACACCTTGCGCCGCCAGGCCTCCTCGACAACGGCGGGGAAGCTTGCGTGCAGTTCCGCATAGACCGCTTCCGACGGCAGGAACATCAGCGCCGAGTCGGCGGTCTCGCCGGGGACGATATAGCGTTCGGCGATGTCGCGGACGTGTTTCAGCACATCGGCGGCAAACGTCCGGCCGGCGCGGACCTTGGCTGTGTCGTCGCGCGCTTCGCGCAGCGCGCGGTAGCCCTCGAGCGGGAACTTCGCATCGATCGCCATCGGTCCGGGCGGATCCGGAAGTTTGAGGAGGCAATCGACGCGGGCCCGGTTGCTTAGCGTCGCCTGCAGCGAAAACGCGCCGGGCGGCATCAGCTGGCTCACCAGATCGTGCAGCTGCACCTCACCGAAGGCACCGCGGGCCTGCTTGTTGGCAAGGATCTCCTGCAGGCTCACCACCTGCTCGGAGAGCCGGGCGATGGTGCGCTGGGCGGCATCAATGGCGCCCAAGCGCTCGTGCAAACCGCGCAGGGTTTCGCCGGTCCGCTGCCCGTGATCGGTGAGCGTGTCGCCCAGGTGACGGGCCAGTGCGTCCAGGCGGTCGTTGACGCCGATCTGCGTCTGCGCGAGGCGGCCTTGCAGGTTCGCTTGCTGGTCAGCGAGCCGGTCGCTGACATCGCCGAGGCGCGCCATCTGCGCCGACAACTCGGCGCGGGTCCGCTCGGCGCGCAGCAACGCCAAAAAAACGACGATGAACACGATGGCGAGAAACAGCCACGCGCCGGCCATGAACAGGACCGTTTCGTTCCATCCCACCGGCACCGAAATCCCCAGCATGTGGCCACCCCTTGCGTCCGGCGCCTCGATAGCACACTCTTCCGGCTTGGCGGGAGCCGGCCTTAGCCGAGGGGAAGGGTGATGTTGAAATGGATGAGTGCTGTGGTCATCGCGGCGTCTGCGGTGACGGCTGCCAGTGCCGATGAAGTCCGCCTGCCGGTGGACGCGCAGACGAACTTGGCCGCCACCGTCTACAGCAGCGGCTTTGCCTTCATCGAGGATTGGCGCCGCACCGGCTTGTCCGCCGGCCGCAGCCGCATCGCCTTCCAGGGTGTCAGCCCGCGGATGGAACCGTCGAGCGCGATGCTGTGGTTGCCGGCACCGGCGCGCGCCCTTGATCTCACGTACGACTTCAATGTCTTGACCGCGGAGGCGCTGTTGCGCCGTGCGCTCGGAAAGGAAGTGGGCGTTGTGCGCGCGCATCCGACCAGCGGCGAGGAAACGGTGGAGCCGGCAACCGTGCTCGCCGTCGGGACGGGCAGCGCCATCTTGCGTTATCGCGACCGTATCGAGACTGACTTCCCTGGCCGGCTCGTCTTTACCGAGGTTCCGACCGAGTTGAGGGCGCAACCGACCCTGGTCGCAACCGTCGAGACGAGCACGCCAACCGAAGCCGCGATCGGCTTGAGCTATCTGACGCAAGGCCTCGACTGGGAGGCCGACTACGCGCTTGAGGTCGATGAGGCCACCTCCCATCTGGCGCTGACCGGCCGCGCGCGCCTGACCAACACAACCGGTGTCGAGCTTAAGAATGCCCGCCTCGTCCTCGTCGCTGGCGACGTCCGCCGCGTGCATCGCCGCGATGTGGACCGGGCGATGCCCATGGCGGCCCGGATGGCAGCGGCGCCGGCGCCGGAGATGGAACCGGAACCGGTTGCTGATCTGCACAGCTACACCGTGCCGGAGACCGTCACCCTCGCCGACCAGGAGATGCGGCAGATTGGCCTCCTCTCGGCCGCGACCGTTGCCTTCACCCGCCGCTACGTGAGCGAAAGCCAGTTCAACGCTCGCTTCGGGATGTCCGGTGAGCCGCGGCCGACGCATCCGCACGTGCGCTACACGATCGTCAATACGGCCGCAGCGGGCCTGGGGCAGCCGCTGCCGGCCGGTGTCGCCCGCCTGTACACGCGCGACCGGGCCGGTAGCTTGCGCTTCATCGGCGAGGACCGGATCGACCATACGGGCGTCGGTGAGAGCGTGATGTTCGAGCCCGCGGACGCTTTCGATCTCAGCGTCCTGCGCCGCCAGACTGATGTGATGCGGGTCGGCGGCAAGGACAGCGGCATCGTCGAGATGAGCTGGGAGATCGACGTCCGCAACGCCAAGGCGGAGCCGGTCGTCGTCGATGTAATCGAGACCATGCCGCCCGATTGGCAGGTGTTGAGCGAAAGTGCGCCGCACCAGCGGGAGACCGCCCGCCGCGCCGTCTGGCAGGTGCAGGTCCCGGCTGGCGGCACGGCGCGGCTGAGCTACCGCGTCCGCATCACCGCGTGAGATCCGTCCCGGCGCGAGAGCGGGACGCTGTCGCGCCGTCGCGGCGCGTCGTGCGTGCTTGACGCGGTTTGACGGCAATTCCTATCTGAAGCAGTGTGAAAGATGTTGCCGTACTGCGAACCGTGCGTTGCGCTTGGGGATAGTCTGCCATGACTGATCTTTCCATCATCATCGCCCCTGATCCCCGCTTGAAGCGCACGGCCCAGCCGGTCACGCGGGTCGATCATCGCGTTCGGCGCCTGATGGATAATATGCTCGATACCATGCACCGCGCGAACGGCATCGGGCTCGCCGCACCACAGGTGGGCGTGCTGCAGCGGGTGATCGTCGTTGACATCTCGCCGCCGCAGTCACCGCCCGATCCCGTCTGCATGGCCGATCCCGAGATCATCTGGCAGGCGGAGGAAGCGGTGACTGGTGAGGAGGGCTGCCTGTCCCTGCCTGAACACTACGCCGACGTGACGCGACCAAAGAGCGTGCGTGTGCGCTATCTCGATCGGGCCGGGGAGCGGCGCGAGTTGAACGCGGAAGGCTTGCTGGCGAAGTGCGTCCAGCACGAGATCGATCACCTGGACGGCATCTTGTTCGTCGACCACCTGTCGTCCTTGAAGCGCAACATCATCTTGCGCAAGCTGGTCAAATCAAAGAAGCTCGCGACCGTACCCGCCTGAGCCGATTGCCCGGTCAGCGCCGCCGATGACCCGCCTCGCACTTGCGTTCTTCGGCAGCGCGCCGTTCTCGGTGGCGACACTTGCCGCCCTGTTCGACGCCGGGCACGAGGTGCGCGCCGTCTATACCCAGCCACCGCGTGCTTTCGGGCGCGGGCATCAGGTAACGCGATCGCCGTTGCATGTGCTTGCCGAAGAACGCGGTGTCCCGGTCCACACGCCCACGAGCCTCAAGGACGATGGCGAGCAGCGCCGTTTCGCCGCCCTGGCGCTCGATGCTGCCGTCGTTGCCGCCTACGGGCTGATCCTGCCGCGCGCGATCCTGAGCTCGCCGCGGCTCGGCTGTTTCAATGTCCACGCCTCGCTGTTGCCGCGCTGGCGGGGGGCGGCACCGATCCAGCGGGCGATCCTCGCCGGCGATGCCGAGACGGGCGTGACCATCATGGCGATGGAGGCGGGCCTCGATACCGGTCCGATGCTGTTGTCCCAGGCGGTGCCGATCACGGCCGAGACGACCGCTCCCGTGCTGCAGGCGACGCTTGCGCAGCTTGGCGCTCGAATGATGCTGGAAGCGCTCGAAGGGGTTGCGGCAGGCTCGCTTCAGCCCCGGCCGCAATCGGAAGCGGGCGTGACCTACGCCGCCAAGGTGGATCGCGACGAGGGCCGGGTCGACTGGCAACAGCCTGCGGTCGCTACCGAGCGGATGGTGCGTGCGTTCGATCCGTGGCCCGCGGTCTGGTTCTCGTTTCGGGGTGAGCGGATCCGTGTCCGCGCGGCCAGTGTCGTCGGGGTGGAAGGCCCGCCGGGCACCGTGCTGGACAACCAGGCGACGGTTGCCTGTGGCTCACAGGCGCTCCGGTTGCTCGCCCTCCAGCGGCCAGGGCGCGCGGCGCTGGAGACGGCCGCGTTCCAGCGCGGCTTCCCCCTGCCGGCCGGCAGCAGTCTCGGCTGATCGATCAGCGCAGCGCCGAAACGGACGGTGCGCCTGCTTCGAACACACGCACCCGCTCGATGCCCTGGCGCATCTCCGTCATCAGGAACTTGGCGCGCCGGGCCGGGCCGCCGGCGTTCTTGCTCGGGAAGCTGCGGGCCCACGCCTGGATCTTGACGGTCAACGCACACAATTGGCCGCCGATGGTGGTGTGATAACCCCTGATCAGGGTTTCAACCTTGCGGAAGCGCTCTGCCGAGACGCTTTCCCACATGTCGCGCGTGTTGCGGTAGAAGCTCTCGAGCCGACCACTGACCGCCGCCATGGTGCCGTTGATGGTGTCCTCGATCAGGCGGCAGGTGGCGTTCAGCTGCGGATCGCTGCGCCCCTGCCAGCTCGTGTTCAGTTGCTCAAGCCACTCCAGAAAGTCGGCGATCGTTGGTTCGATCGAGTCCAGGCACTGCTGGTAGTACGAAAGGGATAAAAAAATATCGCCATAGTCTTCGAGAAAGCCAGGAATGTCCTCGATTTTCATGTCGAGTGTGCTGGCCATCACGGTAAGTTTTTGCAGCGCCTGCTTGACATCCGGATTTCGCAACATGGAGACCAGCTGCTCAAAGCATTGGATCTCCACATCGTCGGTGCCGTAGATGTTCTGGATCAGCGGCCGGGTAAAATCCCGCATGTAGACGGTGAGCTCTTCCGCCTTGCGCGGTGAGAGCTTCAGCGCTTCGTTCTCGTTGACAGGAACGCCGAGGTCGCGCAACTGAACACGCAGGCTGTACACGTCGAAGCTGGTGAGTTTCGCTAGGCTGCGCAACACCTTGAGGTCCGGATGTACAGGCACCTCGGGCCAGCCGTACTCGTGCGCGAGGGACTCGATGTTGAGCTGGCCGGACCCGGTGGTCGGACCGTCGAAAAACTCGATGACGCTGTCGAGCTGAACATTCTTGACGAGGCGGGCGCGCCGCAGCGAGCTCGTCCGCAGCGGAATGATCGCGAGCGGGAGGATGTGGAGCGAGTCGCGGTCGTGATCGGAGATGGGTTCGTCTGCCACGCTCGGTTCTCGCCGGCCCAGGGGGGACGCTCAGCTGCGTCGCCAGAGTAGCGATCAAGTCTTAGGATTTTGCCAACGCCCAAGGACCGAATGCCACGCTACAAGCTCACCCTCGAATATGACGGCAGCGCCTTTGTCGGCTGGCAGCGGCAGGATAACGGGCCTTCGGTGCAGGCGGCTGTGGAGGCCGCGATCAGCCGCTTCGCCGGTCATTCTGTTACCGTGGTCGGCGCCGGGCGGACCGATGCCGGCGTGCATGCCGCAGGTCAGGTCGCGCACGTCGATCTCGATCGGCCCTGGCTCGTGGCAACGATCCGTGCCGCGACCAACTTCCATCTCAAGCCGGCGGCGGTGGCGGTTCTGGCGGTGGAGGAGGTCGCGGCCACGTTTCATGCGCGCTTTTCGGCCCGCGCGCGTGAATATCGCTATCGCATCCTCAATCGAACCGCACCGCCGGTGCTCGATCGCGGGCGCGTCTGGTGGCTGTCGAAGCCGCTCGATACGGACGCGATGTCCGATGCGGCTGGCCTTCTCGTCGGCCGGCACGATTTCAGCGCGTTCCGGGCGGTGCTCTGTCAGGCGCGCTCGCCGCTCAAGACGCTTGATGCGCTCGCCGTGCGCCGTGTCGGCGAGGAAATTTGGCTAGACGCGCGAGCACGTTCCTTTCTGCACAACCAAGTGCGGATTATCGCCGGCACCTTGCGAGAAATCGGCGAGGGCAGGGCAGCGCCGGACCGCATCGCGGCTGCGCTCGCCTCAGGCCGGCGGGATCTGGCCGGGCCGACGGCGCCGGCGGCCGGGCTGTGCCTGATGACGGTGCTCTATCCGCGGCCGGATGGTGGCGCCGCGTCAGTACAGCCGGCCGGCGATCGCGCTGATGATCAGGCTCACGATGATATCGAGGACGACGATGCCGGCCGCCATGAGGCCTGAGATTTCGAGCGCGCTGCGGGCGATGAACCAGATGTAAACCATGATCGCGGCAATCGCGGCAAACCACAGCGGCTGGCCGAGTTCCGCCGGCACGATGCCGACCGTCACCAGGAGCGCCAGCGGCAGGATGAGGGCGTTCTGCACGACCAGCGACCAGTTGTAGGCACAGATGTAGAGATACAATCGTCCCGGCCGGTCGACGGCTTGCGCGATGTCGACCATCATCAGCGGGAAGGCGACCCAGGACAGAACGTAAGCGATGCCCTCGGACAAAGCGAACCGCAAGGGGTCGATGGCATCTGCGGTGGCGGCGAAGCGCGTCGCCAGCGTCAACGCGTAGAACGGCGCCACCAGGGCGGCGGCAAAGAAGGAGCGGAACACACCTGCCGGCGAGGCATCAAAATAGCCAAGCGCGCGCGCATCGAAGCGCGCCAACCGGCCCGCCGCGTAGACGGACAGCACGATCTCGCGCAGCGAAGGAATCATCGCACCAGGCCGAAATAGTCTTCAAGGATGGCCTGATAGATTTGGCTAAGGGTCTCCAGATCCGCGACCGCGACGTGCTCGTCGATCTTGTGCGCGCTTGCGCCGACAAGGCCGAACTCGATCACGGGACAGCAATCCTTGATAAAGCGGCCGTCGGAGGTGCCGCCCGAGGTGCTGACGTCGGGCCGGCGGTGGGTGATCCGCTCGACCGCCGCCGCCACCGTCCGGCTCAAGGCCTCGTTGTGGCACAAGAAGGGATCGCCGGAGGACTCGCATCTGAGCTCATAGCGGCAGCCCTCGGCCTGGCACTGCTTCTCCAGCCAGGCGCTGAGGCTCTCGGCTGTGTGCAGGTCGTTGAAGCGGATGTTGAAGAGTGCGCGCGCACTGGCCGGGATGACGTTGGCGGCCGGATTGCCGACGTCGACCGAGGTAATGGTCAGCACCGAGGGCTGAAACGCCGCCGTCCCCTGATCGAGCGGCAGGCCTTCGAGCGCGGCCAGGATGCGGACCAGGTGGCGAACCGGATTGTCGGCGAGGTCCGGGTAGGCGGCGTGCCCCTGGATCCCGTGAACGGTGAGGCGCGCGTTCAGGCTGCCGCGGCGGCCGATCTTGATCATGTCGCCGATCGCCTGCGGGTTGGTCGGCTCGCCGACCAGGCAGGCATCGAGCCGCTCGCCGCGCTGGGCCAGCCAGTCGAGCACACGGCGCGTGCCGTTGACCGCCGGTCCCTCCTCATCGCCGGTGATCAGGAGGCTGATGGAGCCTTCGGATGCGCGCCGCCCGTCGCCGGTCAGGCGCCGCACCGCCTCGACGAAGCAGGCGATCGCACCCTTCATATCAACTGCGCCGCGGCCGTAGAGCCGGCCGTCGATGACCGCAGCCGCGAACGGATCGACCGCCCAGGCGGCGGTCTCGCCGGGCGGGACGACATCGGTGTGCCCGGCGAAGCAGAAATTCGGGCCGCGGCTGCCGAGGCGGGCATAGAGGTTATCGACCCTTGCGCCTTCGTCATCGCCGCCAAAGGCCACGCGGTGACAGCTGAAGCCGAGCGTGCCCAGCGCCTCTTGCAGGACGTCGAGGGCGCCGGCATCGACCGGCGTCACGCTCGGGCAGCGAATGAGCGCCCGGGCCAGGCCGAGTGCGCCCGCGTCTTCAGTCGCGCAGGAGTTCATTGATCGAAGTCTTGGCACGCGTCTTCGCATCGACGCGCTTGACGATCACGGCGCAGTAGAGACCGGGGCCGGGCGTGCCGTCCGGCAGCGGCTTGCCCGGCATTGTCCCGGAGACGACGACCGAATACGGCGGCACTTCGCCGTAATAGATCTGCCCGCTGTCGCGGTCGACGATGCGGGTCGAGGCGCCGATGTAGACGCCCATCGACAGCACGGAGCCCTCGCCGACCCGCACCCCTTCCGCGACTTCGGCGCGGGCGCCGATAAAGCAGTTGTCCTCGATGACGACCGGCTCGGCCTGCAGCGGCTCCAGCACGCCGCCGATGCCGGTGCCGCCGGAGATATGGCAGTTGCGGCCGATCTGCGCGCAGCTGCCGACGGTCGCCCAGGTGTCGATCATCGTGCCCGCGCCGACATGGGCGCCGACGTTGATGAAGCACGGCATCAGCACGGCGCCCGGCGCGATGTGGGCCGAGTAGCGGACGATGCAGCCGGGCACGGCGCGAAAGCCGGCGGCGCGAAAGCGGGCCTCATCCCAGCCCATGAACTTCGGCGCGACCTTATCGAACCAGGTGCCGCCGCCGGCGCTGCCGCCGATCGCCGTCAGGTCGTACAGCCGGAACGACAGCAGCACCGCTTTCTTCAGCCATTGATGCACCTGCCAACGGCCGTCGATCTTCTCGGCGACGCGGGCACGGCCCTGGTCAAGCAGGGCCAACGTTTGCTCGACAGCGGCGCGGGCAGGCCCTGCCGTCGTCGGACCGATGCTGTCGCGCTGGTCCCAGGCGGAATTGATCGTCTGTTCGAGATCATCGGTCATGGCGGTCCGTTCGCGGGAGGATGGCAGGGTACGACTTGAGCGACGATGCGTGAGCCACTGCTGCGAGTCAACCTTCCGCCGCCGGCGCCGGCTCGTCGGCACCGATCGCGGTGAGCCAGCCAACCAGGTCATCGACGATATGGTGCACGTGGGCTGCCGCTTGTTCGGGTGCGGGTGGCTCGTCGGCACCGCACCGGAGCCACACGGTCGTCATGCCGAGCGCTGCCGCGGGCGGGAGATTGCGGGCCTGATCCTCGATCATCACGCTTTGCCGCGGGTCGATGTTGTGGCGACAAACGAGATGACGGTAGGTCTCCGGTTCCGGCTTCGGGCGGTACTCGGCAGCCACAATGTCGAATACTGCCTCAAAGTGCTCAGCAACGCCCAACCGCTCGAGCACGCGTTCGGCGTGCCGCGCGGAGGCGTTGGTGAAGATCAGCTTGCGTCCCGGCAGCGCAGCGAGTGCCGCACCAAGGGCTGGGCTGGGGTCGAGCACGCTCAAATCGATATCGTGGACGTGCGCAAGAAATGGCGCCGGGTCCATGGCGTGAAAATCCATCAGGCCGCGGAGCGACATGCCGTAGGTGTAGAAGTATTGCTTCTGCAGGCGCCATGCAGCGTCGAGATCGAGGTTGAGGAATTCGGCAATGTAGCCGCGCATCCGCTGCTCGATCTGCGCAAAGAGTGCCGCGGACGGCGGATAGAGCGTATGATCGAGGTCAAAGACCCAGGTCTCGACGGTGCGCCACCCGGCGAAGGAGCTGCCGTCGGCCGTCGCGAAGTTCTGCTGCGTTTGGGGCTGGCTCATGGCGATAAGGTGGCGTCAAAAGGTGTGCCCAGGCAAGCCGCGTTTTCCACAGGACACCACCCACCCAGCGAAGCGACGCGCAACCGAATATTAACTCCCGGCGGCATATTAGTTAGGGCTGCATTCAAACCGGCACTTCAACCATCGGGCGATCATCGTGACCAGAGCTCCCTCTGTCGATCTCTCCACCGCATCGGCATCCGCCGCTCCGTCTCCTGCGTCGCCGCTCTCGGCGCTGCGGGTCGAACGCGATCGTTTCGTTGCACTCGCATTTTCGTGGGCCGATCTCTTGTTTGAGCTCGATCTGGATGGCCGGATTGTCTACGCGGCCGGGGCCGTCGAGCCCTTTCTCGGCCGCAAGAACGAGGCCCTTGTCGGCGAGTCGATCGAGAAGCTGGCCGCGCCGGCCGAGCGCGGTCTGCTGACAGAGTTGCTGGCGGGCGCGCGCAAACGGGAGCGGATCGAGGGCGTCACGATCCGCCTGCTCGGTGAGCGCGGGACGACGCCGCCGCTTGCGATTGCCGGCTACCAGCTTCACGACCTCAACGGCCATTTCTTCCTCGGCCTGCGCTATAGCGCCAGCAAGTCCCGCACGTCCGGGTTCGGCCGGCGGCCCAAGGACGAGGAAAGCGGCCTCATCGATAGCGACGGCTTCATCGACATGGTGACCGGCTACCTTGCCGAGGGCGATTCCGACGACAACCGGGCGATGTCGCTGCTCGTCCTGCCGCGCTTCGATGATCTGCGCTCGCGTCTGGTCGATGCGGCGGAGAAGGAACTGCTGGCGGCGATTGGCTCGTGCTTGAAGGAAAACGCGGTCGATGGCGAGGCGGCGGCGCGCCTGGCGTCGGATCGCTTCGGCGTCATGCACGGTCCGGAAACCGACGTCGATGCCCTGCGCGCCCAGATCGCCACACTGACGAAGAAGGCCGATCCCTTGCACCAGGGATCGCCGGTCGAAGCGGCAACAATCGATGTCGATGCGGAAGCCATTGGTGACGAACAGGCAATTCGCGGCATCGTCTACACGCTCAACCGGTTCCGCAATCTCCGTTCAAGCGATCATATCCTCGACGGTCTGTCGAGCAGCATCTCCGCGCTCGCCCGTCGCGCCGCTGACGATCTGTCGAGGCTGCGTGACATGATCACTCGGCAGGACTTCGAGATCCACTTTCAACCGGTCCTCAATGTCCGCAGCGGCGCGGTCAACTATTATGAAACCCTGTCGCGGGTGAGTTCCGAATATGGCTTGCAGAGCATCTACGAGCAGGTGACGTTTGCGGAGGAAACCGGCCTGATCACCGCCTTCGATCTCGCCGTCCTCCAGAAGCTGTTGCGCTGGATGGAGTCGAACACCGCGCGCAACGCGAAAACATGCTTCGGGATCAACGTGTCCGGCCAGTCCGTCGGCTCGCTCTCGTATCTGGCGCAGGTCGACCGGCTGTTGAAAGCCAGTCCGTGGCTGCGCGGCCGGCTCCTGTTCGAAATCACCGAATCGGCGCGGATTGCCGATCCACGCTCCACCAACGGTTTTATCCAGCGGCTGCGTGAGCAGGGGTTCCGAGTTGCCCTTGATGACTTTGGCGCCGGTGCGGCCAACTTCGAGTATCTCGCGAATCTCGAGGTCGACTTGATCAAGCTGGATGGCAACTCGGTCATCGCCGCGACCAAGGCCCGCCACGGCCGCGCCTTTGTCAAGGCGCTGGTGGCATTCGCGCGCGAGATGAACGTCGGCATCGCAGCCGAGATGATCGAGGACGAGGCGGTGCTGGAGTTCGCCCGCGACTGCGGCGTGCAGTTCGTTCAGGGCTACCTGTTCGGCAAGCCGCGCCGCGATCTCAAGGCGATCCAGGAAGGGCTGCCCAATCAGCTGTTCCCGGAGCGGCTGAAGTTCAGCAACCGGGCCGCGCCGCGCTGAGCAAAGGACCGCGGCCGGCGGCCGGCGGGCATCACCCTGCGCGGACGATCGTTCCCGCCCCGTGCTCGGTAAACAGTTCGAGCAGAAGCACATGCGGGACCCGGCCGTCGACGATGACGGCCGCGGCGACGCCCTTGCCGACTGCCTCCAGGCAGGTCTCCACCTTCGGGATCATGCCGCCCTGGATCGTGCTGTCGGCGATATAGCGGCGCGCCTGGCTTGCCGTCATCTCGGTGATCAGGTTTCCGCTCTTGTCGAGAACCCCCTCGACATCGGTCAGCAGCACCAGCCGCTCGGCATCGACCGCAGCCGCGATTGCGCCGGCCGCGGTATCGGCGTTGATGTTGAGCGTTTCGCCATTCTGGCCGAAGCCGATCGGGGCAATGACCGGCGTGATGTCGGAACGCTCGTAGAATTCCAGGATGTGCGGGTTCACCTCCGTCGGCTCGCCGACAAGGCCGAGATCGAGGATGCGCTCGATGTTGGACGACAAATCGCGCTTGGTCCGCCTCAGCCGCTGCGCCTGCATCAGGTTGCCGTCCTTGCCGGAGAGGCCGACGGCAAAGCCGCCGGCGGCATTGATCGCGGAAACGATCTCCTTGTTGATGGAGCCGGAGAGAACCATCTCCACCACCTCGACGGTCTCGCGATCAGTGACGCGCAGACCGTCGACAAACTCACTCTTGATCCGCAGCCGGTCGAGCATCCGCCCGATCTGCGGTCCGCCGCCGTGCACCACCACCGGGTTGATGCCGACGTGGCGCAGGAGCACGATATCGCGCGCAAATCCGGCCGCGAGCGTGGTGTCACCCATCGCATGGCCGCCGTACTTGATGATGAACGTGGCGCCGGCATAGCGGCGCATGAACGGCAGCGCTTCTGAGAGGGTGCGCGCCTGCTCCAGCCACTCATCGCGGCTCTTGGGGGGTGTCTCGGACATGGCGGCAAATCTAAGGGACGCTTGCCGGAATGCCAGCGAAAAAACTCCGTTCGGCCGCAGCGCTCATCCGCACGACGGCTCCGCCGGTTCGGCCTGCCACTGGGCAAGCCGGGCGAGTTCCGCCCGCACCGCGGCGATACCGGTCTCCAGGCGCGCGCTTGTCGGCAGCAGGGTCGGGTGCGCAGCCGTGTGGCCGGCGAGTTGAGTGGCAACGTCCGCGAGCAGGCCCGGCAGCGCCGCGGCCATGATCTTGTCGCACTTGGTCAGCACGACCTGGTAGGAGACGGCGGCGCGGTCGAGGAGCGTCATGACCCGCGCGTCCACCTCCTTCATGCCGTGGCGGGCGTCGATCAGCACGAGGACCCGGCGCAGCACCGGCCGGCCGGTCAGGTAATCCTGCACCAGCCGGGTCCAGCGGGCGACTTCGGTTTTGGGTGCCTGCGCATACCCGTAGCCCGGCAGGTCGACCAGCATCAGGCGGCCATCGAGGCTGAAGAAATTCAGTTGCCGGGTTCGGCCGGGCGTAACGGATGTCGCCGCCAGACGCGTTCGCCCAGTCAGCACATTGATCAGGCTCGATTTGCCGACGTTCGAGCGGCCGGCGAAGGCAATCTCCGGCAGCCCTCCTGCGGGCAGCTGGTCCCTGCCGGCGGCGCCTTGAACGAACCGGCAGGGCCGCGCGAACAGCAGCCGTCCCGCCTCCAGCGCCGCCGCTTCCGCCGCGTCCGCGTGATCCCCCAGATCCGCCTCATCAGCCGGACGAATCACCACGGCTCACGGCTTCACACCCATGCGGCGCATGATCGCCCATTGCTGGATGATCGACAAGATGTTGTTCCAGGCCCAGTAGATGACGAGGCCGGCTGGAAAGGAGGCGAGGAAGAACGTAAACACGAACGGCAGCAGCATGAACATCTTGGCCTGCATCGGATCCGGCGGCTGCGGATTGAGCCGCTGCTGCAGCCACATCGTTACGCCCATGATGATCGGCCAGGCGCCGATGTTGAGGAAATGCGGGATGACGGTTGACGGATCCCAGGGGAACAGGCCGAACAGGTTCCAAACCGAGGTCGGATCGGGCGCGGCGAGGTCCTGAATCCAGCCGAAGAACGGCGCCTGCCGCATCTCGAGGGTGACGAACAGAACCTTGTAAAGCGCAAAGAAGACGGGAATTTGGATCAAGACCGGCAGGCAGCCCGACGCGGGGTTGACCTTCTCCCGCTTGTAAAGGGCCATCATCTCCTGGTTGAAACGAACCTTGTCGTCACCCATGCGCTCCTTCAGCTTTGCAATTTCCGGCTGAAGCTTGCGCATCTGCGACATGGCTCGATAGGATTTGTTGGAAAGCGGGAAGAAGATGATCTTGATCGTCACCGTCAAAATAAGGATTGCGACGCCGATATTGCCAGTTAACTCCTTGAGAAAGATCAGAAAATAAAACAAAGGCTTGGTCAGGAAATAGAACCAGCCGAAATCGATTGCGCGGTCAAACCGATCGATCTGATACCGGTCCCGATAGCGGTCGAGGAGCTTGACCTCCTTCGCGCCGGCAAAGACCCTCGCCTCGGCGGTGCCGATAGCCCCCGGCGCCAGGATCAACGGCGCTCCGACGTAATCGACCTGATAGCGGTCGCGCCCTTGGTAGGTTTCGTGAAAGAAGCGCGAGGCGATGTTCTCATCGTGATTGGCGATGAGTGCGCTCAGCCAGTATTTGTCTGTAATGCCGACCCATCCGCCTCGCGACTTCTGCTGGATGGTACCTGTCTCGGCAAGCTCGCTGTATTTGATTTCCTTCAGCGTGCCATCGAAAACACCGAGCGGCCCCTCATGCAAAATGTAGTAGCCGCCGACGACGGGGGTCCCGAGCCGCGAGATCAGCGCGTAGGGCGTGAGCGTGAGATCGGCCGCGGTGCCGTTCTCGACCGTCTGGGTGATCGTGAACAGATAGCCGTCGTCGACGGCAAAGCTGCGCTTGAAGACGAGGCCGGCGGGGCTGGTCCAAGTCAGCGTGAGCGGGCTCTGCGGCGTCAGTTCATTGCCGTCGGCGCGCCAAACGGTGTTGCTGTCCGGCAGTTCGCCGGCGCCAGCCGCACCCACCCAGCCGACTTGGACGAAGTAGGCATCGGGGGTCGTTGGCGGTGAAAACAGCACGATCTCCGGGCTCGTGCGGTCGATCGTCTCGTGGTACGAGGCCAGTGTCAGGTCGTCGAGGCGGCCGCCGGTGAGCGCGATCGAGCCATGCAGGCGGGGCGTGTTGATCGGAATCCGCTGCGACTGGCCGAGCACGCTCTTGCGTGTCGCCGCCGGCGAGGGCGTGAGCGGCGAGGGGGGCGTGACGGTTGCTGCCGTCGGTGCCGGGGTCGGTCCGGGCGTCGGCACGGCAACCTCGGTCGGAGCCGTTCCCGCTGGCGCCGGGGTAGCCTCGCCGGTCTGCTGCGGCGGCAGCGGCGGCTGCTCCGTCTTCGGGTAAAGGAGGTCGTAGCCGTACTGAAAGCCGATCAGGATCAGGACGGACAGCACGATCGCAAGGATCATGTTGCGGTTGTCGGTCATGGGAAGTGCCTCGTCCGGATCTTCAGATCAGGGCCGCTAGGGCCGGTCGCAGGGGCGGCGCGTGTTCTGCACCCTGCGCCAGCCGGGTGAGGAGGGGAGATCGGGGACTGGATCGATTCCGCCGTTGGCCCAGGGGTGACAGCGGGCCAGCCGCGCCAGTGTCAGCCAGCCGCCGCCGAGCGCGCCGTGCCGCCGGATCGCTTCCAGGCCGTACGCCGAACATGTGGGCTCGAAGCGGCAAACGCCGGGCCAGAGCGGCGACAGAAGGTAGCGGTAGCCGAGGATGAAGCCGCAGGCGAGGGCACTGAGGAGCCGCATCAGGCGCTGTCCGCCCGGTCCGGTGCGGCTTCCGCCGCTGTTGCCGTGGTACGGTACGCCTGCAGTCGTTTGATGGCCGTGGTGAGATCGGCCACCAGCGCCGGGAACGGCCGGCTCAGCGTCGCCGCGCGGCCAATGAGCACATAATCGCATCCCGTCACCCCATGCTGCCGCAGCACCTCGCGCGCCGCGGCGCGAAGCCGCCGTCGCGCCCGGTTGCGGGCAACCGCCTTGCCCACTTTCCGGCTCGCCGTGATGCCGACCCGGCAGTTCAGGGCGGATGCCTCGCTGCTCTTTGCGGCGGGTTGTGGGCACACTTGAACCACGACGCCCGGCATCGCCCACGCCCGACCGGCCCGGGCAACCCGCACGTAGTCGCTCCGGCGCATGAGGTGCGGAAGGCCGCAGCTCACTGGCGAGCTCAGGCCGACAGGCGCTTGCGCCCCTTGCGCCGGCGATTGGCGAGCACACGCCGTCCGCCGACGGTCGCCATGCGCTGGCGAAAGCCGTGACGTCGTTTGCGTACGATCTTGCTTGGTTGAAAAGTCCGCTTCACGTGCGACGCTCCGACGTCTTGAAGTGGGCCGCTGTATACGGGGTGGAACGGCGGGTGTCAACGCCGCCACCCGTAAGCCCGATCCAGTGATGAGGGCGGGATCGTCCGTGCTGCGCTCTTAGGAGAGTATCAGCGTGGATGCCTAAAGCGTCTTTGCAAACGCCTCGATACCCGCCGGCGTGCCCACGGACAGACCGCTCAAACGCCGATCGATTCGCTTAGCCAGCCCGGAAAGGACCTTGCCGGCGCCAATTTCGACCAGTTCGACCACGCCATGCATGCACATGTACAACACGCTTTCGCGCCAGCGCACCATGCCCGTCACCTGCTGCACCAAGAGCTTGCGAATCTCCTCCGGATTGGCCACTTCGCGCGCCGAAACGTTGGAGATCAGCGGGATCTTCGGTGCCCGCATCTCAACGTGGGCCAGCGCGTTGTCCATCACATTAGCGACCGGGGCCATCAGCGGACAATGGAACGGCCCGCTCACGGGCAGAAGGATGCTGCGCTTTGCACCCCGCAGGCTGGCGATGTCGATCGCCCGGTGGACTGCGGTACGATTGCCGCTGATGACGACCTGGCCTGGGGCATTGTCGTTGGCGGCGACGCAGACGCTGCCGTCGTAGGTGTCGCGCGTCGCTTCGGAGGCGATCTCCTGGGCAAGCGGCAGCTCAACGCCCATCAACGCCGCCATCGCGCCTTCGCCGACCGGCACTGCGGTCTGCATCGCCAAGCCGCGCGTGCGCAAAAGGCGCGCCGCATCGACAATCGTGAAGGTGCCGGCCGCGGTGAGCGCGGTATACTCGCCGAGCGAGTGCCCGGCAACGAACGCGCCCAGCTGAGAGAGTTCGGCGCCGAAGTCCTTCTCCAGCACCCGCAGGACGGCAATGCTGACCGCCATCAAGGCCGGCTGCGCGTTCTCGGTCAGCGTCAGCTCCTGTTCGGACCCCTCCGCCATCAGCCGCGACAGATCCTGGCCGAGCGCCTCGTCGACCTCCTGGAACACCTGGCGGGCGACCGGAAACGTCGCCGCGAGCTCGGTGCCCATGCCGACGGCCTGCGACCCCTGGCCGGGAAAGACCAGCGCCCGGCGTGCGGCTGCGGTGGTTTCGACCTGTTCAACGGCTTGCGCAGCAGACTTGGCATCGAACATTGCTATTACCTACCGTCCTCTTGAAATCTTTCGACGAATCGTCCGTGAGAAGCGCCGATGGGGAATACCCAACGATTGCTCACGATACTCTAGGCGGTCTTTTCTGAACGGTACATTACCAGCATCGTAACCGTTCGAACCAGCGTTTGCCATGCTCCTGCCACAAACGCTGGTCGTGTTGAGATAGACGTTGATTATGGCCAAGTGCAACAGGAAAAACGCGAGCGAGCCGTTCGCGGTGCCTGCTTTACGCAATTGCACCCAGGATCCGTGCGGTGATGCAACACTCCGAAAGAATGTTTCAAGCCGGGAATTCCTTCTCCGGCGCGTAGACCAGCATCACCCGTTCGGCGAGTTCGAGCGCCGTCGTCAAGCCGTCCAGGACGACCGCGCGGGCACCGACCGCCTTCATCCGCGGCACCCAGGTTTGGTCGCTGGCACGCACAAAGATGGGCAAATGCGGGAAAGATGCGTGCGCGATCGCCGTAATCTGCTCTGCTGCGACAGGATCAGGGACGGCAACGACGAGGGCATTGGCCCGATCGAGGTGCGCCGCCCGCAGGACGTCGATCCGGGCGGCGTTGCCGAAAAAGACACGCAGACCGCGGACCCGGCTGGCGGTAACTCGTTTTGGCGTTAGATCGAGGACCAGGACGGTTACCCGTTCGCCGGCGAGGAAGCGCGCCACTGCCATGCCGACCTGGCCGAAGCCGGCGATCACGACATGGCCGGCAAGCTGGCCGGTCTCTTCCTTCAGGTTGCCTAGCATGGAGTGTTTTGCGCCCTTGTGTGGCGGCGAAAGAGAATCGAGCAACGCCGCGCCCGCCGGTGTGGCCGCCATGGAGATGGCGATCGCCGCCAGCAGGATGTGGCCTAGCTCCGGTGTGACGATCCCGGTCTGGACACTCAGCGCGAGTAATACGAACGAAAATTCGCTCATCTGGCTCAACAGCCCGCCCAGCGTCAACGCATTCGAGGCCGGCTGGCCGAAGGCGCGGGCGAGGCCCGCGATCAGGATCGCCTTGACGGCCATCACCGAGCCGACCAGCGCGGCGATGGTCGCCGCACGCTGGTAAACGTGCGCGAGGTCGATCCCCATGCCGACGGTGATGAAAAACAGCCCCAGGAGCAGGCCGCGGACGGGCTGGATGTCGGCGGTGACCTGATGCCGGTACTCGGTGTCAGCAACCATCATGCCGGCGATGAACGCGCCGAGCGCCATGGAAAGGCCGATTGTCTCGCTTACCCAGCCGACGCCGAGCACCAATAGCAGCGTCGTCCCCATGAAGACTTCTGACGTCTGCGTGCTTGCCGCCAGTCGCAGCAGGGGGCGCAGCGCCTGGCGGTCAAACGCCCACACGGCCGCGAGGAACAACCCGAACTTGAGCGCGAGCAGGCCCAGCGTCGCGCTCACGTCGTTGGTCGCGGTGCCGGCGCCGCTGATAAAAACGATCAGCGGAGCAACCGCCAGATCCTGGATCAGAAGAATCGCGATGGAGGTACGGCCGACGGGGCCGGTCAGCGTACCGCGGTCGCTCAACAGCTGAAGAACAATGGCTGTCGAGGAGAGCATGAGCATGCCGCCGACCGTGAGCGCCGCCTTGATTTCCAGGCCCAATCTCCAGGCAGCAACGGCGAGGACCAGAGTTGTGCCAACGACCTGGGCAATCGCGAGTGCATAGACGCTGCGGTGGAACAGGCGCAGGCGCCCGAAGCTGAGTTCCAGGCCGACGGTGAACAGCATCAGCACGATGCCGAGCTGCGCGAAGGGTTCGGTCGCCTTGACATCGGTAATGAGGCCAAAGCCGGAGGGGCCGATGATCACGCCGGCGGTCAAATAGGCGAGAACGGCACCGAGCTTGAGGCGCTGAAACAGCGGGACAAACACCACCAGCGCCGCCAGCAGCACGAGAACGTCGACGAGCGGGTGAGTTTCCGCCATCGCTGGGCCGGAGCGGTGACGGCTACCGATGCCGGCGCGCGCCGAGGCACCGGCGCCGCGGGTGGCGAACGGCCGTGGCGTCTGGCCCTGAGCATCGAGGTGCGTGCACGACCATGGCTAGTCCAATTGCAGGAGCAGCGTCTTGAGATAGGCGGTTTCCGGCAGGTGCAGGTGCTGGGGGTGGTCGGGTCCGGCGCCGGCCTCACGGATGAGGCGGCCGTCCCGGCCAGCGCGGCCGATGCCAAGTGCAACTTCGCGCGCGAACGCGCCCGCTTCGACCGTATGCGAACAGCTGGCGATAAAGAGAAAGCCGCCCGGTGCGACCACGGCGGCGGCGAGCCGTGCCAGCTTGCGGTAACCCTTGAGCGCGGTCGGCACGTCCTTCCGCGCGCGGGCGAACGGCGGCGGGTCGGCGACGACGAGGCGGAAG
>JBATPX010000057.1:0-20126 GCA_049291695.1 Defluviicoccus sp. | reverse complement strand
GTGGAGCGAACGGCGGCCGAGGTCGAGGGTTTGGCCGACGCGCTGGCGCAAGCGCTGGCCGCCGACAAGGCCGCCTGATCGCTCCACCCGTTCACGCCACCCGTTCACGCCAACAGGGCGCGGACCGCCTCGTAATCCTGCACGCCCGCGTTCGGGCCCAGGGCCGCCAGCGTCGGCGGCCGGCTGAAAATGCGCTGGCTGACACGCTGCACGGCGGCGCGGTCGACCGCCTCGATCTTTGCCACCGTCTCCTCGACCGGGATCGGCCGGCCGAACACCATGATCTGGCGCGCGAGCTGCTCGCAGCGGGCGGACGTACTCTCGAGCGCCATCAGGATCCCGGCCTTGAGCTGGGAGCGGGCGCGGGCGAGTTCGGCGTCGGCGATGTCGTGGCCGACCTTCACCAGCTCGGCACACACCAGCGGCAGGATCTCGTGCGCTTCCGCGGCACCGGTGCCGGCATAGATGCCGAACAGGCCGGTGTCGGTGTACGACGACGGAAAGGAGTAGATGCTGTAGACGAGCCCCCGCTTCTCGCGCACCTCCTGGAATAACCGCGACGACATGCCGCCCCCTAAGAGCGTCGATAGCACCGAGACGGCATGGAACTCCGGATCGCGGTAGCCGACGGAGGGGAAGCCCAGCACCAAGTGCACCTGCTCCAGCTCGCGCTCCTCGCGCCAGGAACCGCCGGCATAGGCGCCAGCCGTCCGCGGCGCCGCTGCCGCTGGCGGTAGCGCGCAAAACGCCGCCTCGGCGAGGTCGATCAGCTGCTTGTGGCGGATCGCGCCGGCCGCGGCAATCAGCATGCGCGGGGCACCGTAGTGCTGGCGCATGTAGTCAAACAGGACCTCTCGGCCCATGCTCCCGATCAGCTCCGGCGAGCCCAGCACCGAGCGGCCGAGCGGCTGGTCCGGAAACGCGGTCTCCTGGAAGCGGTCGAAAATAACGTCGTCCGGCGTGTCGAGCGACTGCAGGATCTCCTGGATCACCACCGTCCGCTCGCGGTCGAGCTCGTTCTTCTCGATCGTCGCGTTCTGCAGCATGTCGGCGATGACGTCGATCGCGAGCGCCACGTCTCCCTTCAGCACCTTGGCATAGAAGGCTGTGTACTCGCGCGACGTGTGGGCGTTGAGATGGCCGCCGACCGACTCGATCTCCTCGGCGATCGCACGCGCATCGCGCTTGCGGGTGCCCTTGAACACCATGTGCTCCAGGAAATGCGAGGCGCCGCTGATGGACGCTGGCTCGAAGCAGCTGCCGGCCTCAATCCAAACACCGACCGAGACGGTTTCGACCGAGGCCATCTCGTCGCTCGCGACCTTGAGCCCGTTGGCGAGATCGGTGACGCGCACGTTCTTCACGCCGTGCCCTCCCGCTCGGCCCGGGTGGCGGCGATGTGGCGCTCGACGGCGGCCAGCTCAGCCGGCAGGGTGACGTACCGCTCCTCGCGCGCGAACAGATCCTTGAGCCGCGCCGGCAACTCCGGCGTGACGCCGGTGGCGGCGTGTACGGCATCTGCGAACTTGGCCGGATGCGCGGTCGCAACAGCGACCACCGGTGCGCCGTCGCTGCCCATCAGCGCCGCCTCAGCCGCAGCGACACCGATCGCCGAGTGCGGGTCGAGCAGAACCCCGCTCCCGCGGTAATGGCGTGCAATCGCTGCCGTGGTCGCCGCATCATCGAGGCTGAACGCGGCAAAACTCTGCCGGCAGCGCTGGAAGTGCGCCGCATCGACGCGAAAACGGCCCGTTGTCGCGAATTCTGTCATCATTGCTCGCACGGTTGCGCTGTCCCGATCATGGAGCTCGAACAGGTAACGCTCGAAGTTGCTGGAAATCTGAATATCCATACTGGGACTTAAGGTGGGGAAAACGGGACCGGTTTTCATCTCGCCCGTGGTAAAGAAGCGCGTCAGAATGTCGTTGCGGTTCGAGCCGATGATCAGCCTTCGGATCGGCACCCCCACCGTGCCGGCGGCCCAGGCGGCAAAGACGTTGCCGAAGTTGCCGGTCGGCACCGCGAACACGACGCCGCCCGCGGGCGCGCCGAGGCGAACCGCGGCCCAGACGTAATACGCGATCTGGGCGGCGATGCGGGCCCAGTTGATCGAGTTGACCGCCGACAGCGCATGGCGGGCACGGAAGGCCTTGTCGTTGAACATCGCCTTCACCAGCGCCTGGCAATCGTCGAAGGTGCCTTCGACAGCGATATTGTGGACGTTGGCGGATGCCACGGTCGTCATCTGCCGGCGCTGCACCTCGGACACCCGGCCCCTGGGGTGCAGGATGAAGATCTCGATGGCGTCCCGGTCACGACAAGCCTCGATCGCGGCTGAGCCGGTATCGCCGGAGGTGGCGCCGACGATGGTGATGCGCTGTCCTTTGCGGGCGAGAACGTGATCGAACAGCCGGCCCAGCACCTGGAGCGCGAAATCCTTGAACGCCAGCGTCGGTCCGTGGAACAGCTCCAGGAGCCACAGGCCGGGCTTGAGCGGGCGCACCGGTGCGATGTCCGCGTGGCCGAAGCCGCGGTAGGCCTCCGTGCAGATGGCCTCGATCGTCCGTTCCTCGATCGCAGGGGCGGCGAACGGTGCCAGCACGGCCGCGGTCAGGTGCGCATAATCGAGGCCGGCGAGCGCGGCCAGGTCGAGGACTGGCCACGTCTCGGGCAGGTAGAGCCCGCCGTCCGGCGCCAATCCCGCCAGCACGGTGTCGTCGAAGGCGAGCGCCTCAGCGCCGCCGCGGGTCGAGATGTAGCGCACTGCCCTGGGCCTTGACCGGCTGAGCCTGCCGCGTTCGATGTCCGCTGTGTTTAAGGGCCTAAGCTCCGGCAACGCAAGCACGGAGCGCGCGCAGATGGCCCCCGTCGCGCCTTTAAGACGGGGGTTCCGCTAAGGAACCGAAGCGCGGGCGGTTGGCGGAGACACGGTAAAGGAGCGTGTCCTGGAACACGTCGTCGAGCAGGATCGGCTGGTACTCGTAGTACACTTCCGAGACGATTACGTTCTCACCTTCCGCCAGCGTGAGGCCGTTGGGGAGCGTGGCGTTGCCGCCGGTGTCGCCGACCTTGCTCGTGTCGGTGCCGGTGCCGAAGCTCTCTTGCCAGTTCACCACCGGCGCGGCCGAAGTCCCGGTGACGGAGGAGACGATGACGCGCCCATCCGCGCTCAATTCGAACGGCTGCAAGGTGTCGTCGACGATCTCGAACAGGCTCGCGAGTTCGGCCGTGGTGAGCGCCGATGACTGCGCAATCAGGTCGGCCACCATCGCGGTGGCGCGCTCAAGCTTCTGGTTGAGGATCGTGAAGCGGACGTACTCCGTCCCGCTCAGGAACAGCGCCACGAGAAGCGGCAGGATAAGCGCCAGTTCGAGGCTGACGCTGGCGGCCTGGTCGCGCCACAGCCCAAGCAGGAGCACGCTCTGGCCGCGGCGGCGACGCAAACGGCGCAGGGTCAGCACTTCTTCTTGTCCTTCGACGATTTGCCGCTTTCCCACGGCTCGTTGCGGACCAGCACCGAGGCCCGCAAGGGGAACTTGCCATCGGTGCCGATCAGCTCGGTCAGCACCGGTGTCATCAGCGGATAGTCGAACTCGAAGGTGTAAAGAACAACATCGGCTGACTGGCCGGCATCGTTCTCGTTCCCGCGGTCGCTGTCCCAGTTGCCGTTGCCGTTGCAATCCGTGAACGACTCGCCGGCGTCGTAGCGGCCGTTCATGTCGCCGCCATCGACGAAGCTCTCCGCCTTGCCGACATCATCGAAAGTCGGGTATGCGCGCGCCTCGATCCGCGCCGTGGCGAGATCGATCACGCCTGCGGTTTTGTCCTCGACGATCTTGATCACCTCTTCGAGCCTCGAAGCTGTCTCCGTCGGTGGCGCACCGGTGATCGCGTAGCGCGACGCTTCACGCAAGCCGCCTTCCATCATCACCCAGGTAAACAGCATGATGCCCATGTCGATGATGCCGAAAGTGATGAGAAACAGAACCGGCGCCAGCAGCGCGAACTCGACCGCCGAGCCTCCTTCGTTACGACGGAACAGGGTTCGGAATCGGTTACGGGTGCGGATCATGTCGCAGGACATAATATTCATGCCGATCCTATTTTTCTATTTGTAGTATGTCACCTCAGTGCGGAAACGTCAAAATCATTAAATGCCGATACTGCCACTGTGTTTTTTTATTGTAATTGTTTCAATCTCTCCATTTATTCGATCTAATTTGATGCTGTAGCCCGCGATCGCCTCCGGTCCGCTGCCGCAACCGCCACCCTGTCCACCGGCCACTGGAGGAGGCGCTCCCCCGGCCATTGACGCGCCCGGCAAGGCCGCTAGTGTAGGCGTGCCAGCCGCTGCATGAGGCTTTCGATGAAATTCCTCCGCTACGGGCCGAAAGGCCGTGAGAAGCCCGCCTTGCTCGACCCAGAAGGCCACATCCGTGATCTTTCCGATCACGTCGTCGATTTACGCGGCGATGTCCTGCACCCGGAGCGGTTGCGCCAGCTCGCCGGGATCAGGCCGGAGGCCCTGCCGCTGGTCGAAGGCACGCCCAGGCTCGGCCCACCGGTCGCTGGCGTCGGCACGATCTACGGGATCGGCCTCAACTACCGCAGCCACGCGCTGGAGACCGGCGCCAAACCGCAGAGCGAACCGCTCGTATTCTCCAAGGCGGTCACGGCCTTGAGCGGCCCCAACGATCCGATCGTCATTCCGCGCAACTCCACCAAGACCGACTGGGAGTGCGAGCTTTGCGTCATTATCGGCACCAAGACGCAGTACGTTAACGAGGCGCATGCGCTCAAAGCCGTCGCCGGCTATGCCGTCATCAACGACGTTTCCGAGCGCGAGTTTCAAAAAGAGCGCGGCGGTCAGTTCATCAAGGGCAAGAGCTGCGATTCGTTTGCGCCGATTGGCCCCTGGTTGGTGACCACTGACGAGATCGGCAGTCCGCAGAATCTTGACCTGTGGCTGAAGGTCAACGGCACCCAGCGACAAACCGGCAACACGTCGGACATGATCTTCTCCGTTGCTTTCCTCATCAGCCACTTGAGCCAGTTCCTGACGCTGATGCCGGGCGACGTGATCGCCACCGGCACGCCATCCGGCGTCGGCATGGGCTGCACGCCGCCGGTGTTCCTCAAGCCGGGCGATGTCGTCGAACTCGGCGTCGAAGGCTTGGGCAAGCAGCGCCAGGAGGTGGTCGATTGGGCACCCAGTGCCTAAATCAATTTGTGGGGCTCCTTTCTATCAGGATGCGCTGCGCCCATGCTGATCGCCCAGATCTCGGACTTGCACCTGCGCGCCGGTGGGGCGCTGACCTTCGAGCGCTTCGACACGGCGGATGCGCTCGGGCGTGCGATTGATCACATCAACGGCCTCGATCCGCTGCCGGATGTGACGCTCGCGACCGGCGATCTCACCGACGACGGCCGGCCGGAGGAATACCAGGCGCTGCGCGCAGCCCTCGATCGCCTGCGCATGCCCGCCTACGTGATCCCCGGCAACCACGACGATCGCGCCAACCTGCGCCGCGCGTTCGATGATCTCGCCTATCTGCCGGCGGACGGCGCATTCCTCCACTACACAATCGAGAGCTGGCCACTGCGATTGATCGGGCTCGATACCGTCATCCCCGGCGAGGTCGGGGGCGGGTTGTGTCGGATGCGGCTCGACTGGCTGGCGGCCCGGCTGGGCGAGCAGCCCGATCGCCCGGCGCTGATTTTCATGCATCATCCGCCGTTTCCGACCGGCATCCGCTACATGGATGCGCCGCCACTCGAAGGCGCGGCCGAACTCGAAGCGCTGGTCCGCCGGCATGCCCAGGTGCGCCAGATCGTCTGCGGTCATATCCACCGCACCATCACCGTCAACTGGGCCGGCACGGTGGCCGCGGTGGGCCCCAGCCCGGTGTTCCAGATGAACCTGACGCTGGGGCCAAGCGGCCGTTTCAAGCCGGTCGCGGAAGTGTGCGCGATTGCGCTTTACCTATGGGAGAACGGCATTGGGCCGATCGGCCACACCAGCATCGTGCGCGAGCAGCCCGCCCGCGCGGTCAAGGCGGCCGTGCCCGCATGAACGCACCCGCTGCCCTTGCCGCAAAGTACGACCTGCGCGTGCCACGCTACACCAGCTACCCGACCGCGCCGCACTTCCAGGCCGCCGTCGACGGCGGGCTGTACCGCACGTGGCTGTCAGAGCTCGATCCGCGGCAGCCGCTCTCGCTCTACTTCCACATCCCCTTCTGCGATTCCATGTGCTGGTTCTGCGGCTGCTACACCAAGATCGTCCAGCAGTATCAGCCGATCCTCGACTATCTGGAAACCCTGCACCGGGAAATCGGGCTGATCGCGCAGGCTCTGCCGGGCCGCTTCACCGCACGGCATTTGCACTGGGGCGGCGGCAGCCCGACGATGCTGAAGGCCGAGGACTGGCTGAGCCTGGTGGAGGCCTTGCGCGCAGCCTTCGACATCGCTGCGGACGCCGAGCTCGCGGTCGAGGTCGACCCGCGCGATACGACCGAAGAGTACGTCGCCGCACTCGCAGCCGCCGGCGTCAACCGCGTCAGCATCGGCGTGCAGGATTTTAACGCCACCGTACAGGCGGCCGTCAACCGCCTGCAGCCGTTCGCAACCGTCGAGCGGGTCACCACCTGGCTGCGCCGTCACGGCATCGGGCGCATCAACCTCGATCTGATGTACGGCCTGCCGCACCAGACCGTCGCCCGGGTACTCTCGATGGCGGAGCAGGCGGTGACGCTGGCGCCGTCGCGGGTCTCCCTGTTCGGCTATGCGCACGTACCGTGGATGAAGAGCCACCAGAAGCTGATCGATGAGGCCGCCCTGCCGGGGGTGGAGGAGCGCCTGGAGCAGTACCGGGCGGCCGCCGACGTGCTGATCGGCCACGGCTATCGTGCGATCGGGCTTGATCATTTCGCGCTGCCCGGTGACCCGCTCGCCGAGGCCGCCGCCACGGGCCGCCTGCGCCGCAACTTCCAAGGCTATACCACCGACGACGCAGATGTTCTTATCGGCTTCGGCGCATCGGCGATCGGCAGCCTGCCGCACGGCTACGTGCAGAATGTGGCACCGCTCAAAGCCTACCGCACCGCGGTTGCAGATGGCGTGCTGCCGACCGCGCGCGGCATCGCTCTCGATGCCGAGGACCGGCTGCGGCGCGCCATCATCGACAGCCTGATGTGCGCGCTCTCGGTCGATCTCGATGCGGTGTGCCGCGAGCACGGCGTCGCCCGCGATCGGTTCGCTGCCGAGCTGGAACGCCTCAAGCCGCTCGCCGACGACGGCCTGATCACGCTCGAGGGGGCGCGCATCAGCGTCACGGAAGAAGGCCGGCCATTCGTGCGCTTGGCAGCCGCAGCCTTCGACGCCTACCTGGAGACAGGGGCGGCACGCCACTCGCGCGCCGTCTGAAGCAGGGTCTAGTGCCGCCTGGTGAGAGCCCGCGGCCCCAAGCTGGTCTGCAACTGGTCGATCTGCGGCGCGGCCATCGGCTTGCCGAAGTAATACCCTTGGGCAACGTCGCAGCCGATTTCCCGCAACCGCTGGACGATCTGCTCGTTCTCCACCCCCTCGGCGACCACCTTGAGGCCGAGATTGTGGGCGAGGTCGATGGTCGACTGGACGATCTTGGCGTCGCGGTCGCGATCCAGCATCTGCAGCACGAACGACTTGTCGATCTTGAGTTCGTTCACCGGCAGCCGGCTTAAGTAAGCGAGCGACGAGTAGCCGGTGCCGAAGTCGTCGATGGCGAGCCGCATGCCGGCCGCGGCTAGCCGCTCGACCACGGCCATCGACTTCTCCGGATCGACCATGAAGGCGCTTTCGGTGATCTCGAGCGTCAACCAGTGCGGCTCGATCCGCCACTCTTCGGTCGCGCGCGTGAGGATGTCGGGCAAGGCGGCATCGTGCAGGCTGCGCGCCGACAAATTGATCGCCACCGTGAGATCGCGGTGCGAACGCCGCCACTGCGATAGCTGGCCCAGGCCCAGCGCCACCGTGAGAAGCGTCAGCTGCTTGATCAGCCCGTTGCGCTCGGCCTGGGCGATGAACTCGGTGGGGGCAACGCAGCCGTGGTCATCGTGCTTCCAGCGCGCCAGTGCCTCGACCCCCAACAGCGTGCCGCTGGCAAGATCGATCTTCGGCTGATAGGCCAAGTAAATCTTGCCCTGCTCGATCGCCGTGCGCAGATCGCCGGCAAGCGTTAAGTTGCGGATACTGTTGCGGTCCTTGGACGCATGATAGACGCTGACGCGGCTTTGCTCCTCCTTTGCGGCGTACATGGCGACGTCGGCGCACTGCAGGAGCTTGTCCTTGGCCTGGGCATGGATGGGATAGACAGCAATGCCGGCGCTGGCGCCGATATCGATCGAGATGCCGCAGTAATCGAACGGCCGCTCGGCGATGCGGACCAGCCGGGTGGTCAGTTCAAGCGCGTGCTCCTCGCTCCCGAGTGCCGGCAACAGGACAGCGAACTCGTCGCCGCCGAGCCGCGCCACGGTGTCGCACTTGCGGACCGCGCTCTGCAGCCGCTCGGCAACCACCCTGAGGACGACGTCGCCGGCGTGGTGACCGAGCGTGTCGTTGACCTCCTTGAAGCGGTCGAGATCGATGATGACGACGGCGAACGGCTCGCCGCTGCGAGCGGCGCTGGCGAGCGCAAGTTCGAGGCGGTCGTTGAACAGGACCCGGTTCGGCAGGTCGGTCAGTGCATCGTGCAGCGCCTGGTGGCGAACCCGCTCCTCCTGCGCCCGGCGCTCGGTGATGTCGCGCACGATGGCGAGGTAGCTGGGCGTCGTGCCGAGTTGGACCTCGCCGACGGCGATCTCGACCGGAAAGCGCGTGCCGTCCCTGCGCCGGCCCTGGCCGTCGAGAAAGCCCAGCTTTGCCGCCGTCTGGTTGACAGCCGTGCGGATGCCGTCCAGGCCCTCGACGATCAGATCATAGAACGAGCACGCCGTGATCGTCTCCGGCGTGTACCCGAACAGGTGCGCGAGACCGCTGTTCGCCGCTTCGATCCCGCCCTCGCGGCGGAAAATGGCAATCGCATCGAAGCTGTTCTCGAACACCCCCTTGATCAGCGCATCGGCACGCTTGAGCCGGAGCGCGTTGGTGATCGCGGCGCCGGCGGCGTTCTCATTGCGGATCTCCTGAAACCGCTGCATGTAGCGCGCGAGCAGCGAGTCCTTCGGCGAAGCAGTTGCTCTCAAGTCGGCGATCATCGCACACAGCCTTCGACTTCAAAGGGTCGGTTCGGTCCGACAGATCCTCGTTCGGGCGGGTCAGGCGTGGCCTAATGCTCGGCGCGCCAGCGGGCGATCACGCCGTCAAGGAGATCCTTTCCGGCACCGTTCGTCTGCCACGCTTGCGAGAACGGCGCCGTCTCGCTGCGCGGCATGTGTTCGGGCGGCAGAACGTCGAAGCGGACGCGCGCCGGTACCGGCACCGCCTCACCGATGACGATCGCCTCGCCATTACGCAGGGCAGGCAGGAAATCGAACAGGCCGCCACCCCAGTCGGGCAGCATCGCGCGGACGAACTCCTGATCGGCGGTGTTGCTGAGCCTCAGCGCGAAGATCGAGTTGCACTGGCACAGCGCACTCATCGCCAGATCGGACGGCCGCTGGCTGATGATGCCGAGCGCAACGCCGTACTTGCGACCCTCGCGGGCGATGCGCGAGAGGATGCGCTTGGTCGGCTCGAACCCCTGGCGGTCGTCCGCCGGCAGGTAGCGGTGCGCCTCCTCGCAGACGAGCAGGATCGGCACGCTGCGCTCGCTGAGCACGGCGAGATCGAAAGTGATCCGGGCCAGCACGGAGACGACGATGTTCAGCACCTCCGACGGCACCGCCGAGAGGTCGAGGATCGAGATCGGCTTGTCCCCGACCGGGATCCGGAAGATCCGCGACAGGATTCTATTCATGGTGTCGGAGACGCCAATGCCGCCGAACATAAAGGCGTAGCGGGAGTCGTTCCTGAGCGTGTTGATCTTGTTCTTGAGGTTCTGCAGCGGCAGAACGTTCCGGCCGTGCCCGAGCTTGCCCATTTCCGCATCGAGGAGCGACAACAACTCCGACATCTTGTAGGGCACGGGCGTATTGGCCGTGATGTGCGAAGCCTTCCTGGCATTGCCAAGGAAGGTCTCCTTGGCCCTGCAGACCAGCGCCGAGAGCGCCGTCGCCTCCCGCTGCAGCAGCTCCTCGTCCCGCGAAACGTCGCCCAGGATCGCTCCGGACAGCTCCTCGAAGGTGAACAGCCAGTATGGCAGCTCGAACGAGGAGGCGTCGATGACCTCGGCATAATCGCTGAACGCGCTTGCGTACTCGTTGTGGGGGTCGAGAACCAGGATGTGCGCGTTGCGATGCGTCTCCAGGAGCCGGCGAAGGATCAACGCGACCGCGCACGACTTGCCGGTGCCGGTCGTGCCGAGGACGGCAAAGTGTTTGCCCAGCAACCGGTCGGGCGAGACGTAGGCCGCGATCGAGCGATCCTGATGGATGGTGCCGATACGGACGGAGGACGGCGATCGCTTGGCGTAAACGAGCGCCAGATCATCAGCCGTAGCGACGAAGACGGGGGCGCCGACGGACGGGAAGAAGGACACGCCACGCTCGAAGCTGCCGGGTGTGCCCGCCTCGGCGCCGACATCCGCCTCGCCCAACAGCACAACCTCGGCAAAGCGCTGCTCGTCCGGCGCCTGCTCGTGGCTCGGCAGCGGGATCGAGATCGCGGTGACGAGGCCGAAGACCCAGGTCGACTGGTGCCGGATCTTGACCAGGGTCCCTTTGACCACCGCGCTCGCGCCCGGCAGCTGCGAGTCCTGGGGGTCAGGCTTCACGTGAACGATGATCTGCGAACCGGTGACACTCGCCACCCGGCCGACCGAATCCTCGACAACAAAAACGGCGTTTCCGTCCATCGCCAACAACCCTTCGCCAAACACCATCAGCACCCCGATCGTCACCGCAACGCGCAGCCAACCGGTTGACATGTCTTTTTTTGGACGGCGACACCGGGCCAAGGTGCGGGCTTGGTGTTCTCCCGCGGTCCCGCCGAAGGTGGGCCGTCGTCAGCGCTTCTCGCGAGCGCCTAGTCGCATCATCGGGGAAAGAGAAACACGCTCCCCGCAGCGGCGGAACGAGCTCACGTGGACGCGGAGGCTTGGCGTGCGACGCTTCAAGGACTCAGCGCTGGGTGATCTCTCGCCGCGGGTCAACTCTAGCAAACGCACCGAATGGGGCAGTGATGCCGGTCACTCGTTATGCGAGCAGAACGCACGCGAAGGGTTGTGCTGCCCCTCAGCCGCGCCGGCGGGCCAGCGTCAGGCCGTCGCCGATCGGCACCATGCTCAGGTCAACCCGCACATCGTCGTGCAGGGCCGCGTTGAAGGCACGGATAGCGCAGGTGTCCCGATCCTGCACGCTGTCGTCGGCAACACGGCCATCCCACAGCGTGTTGTCGACCGCAATCAGCCCGCCTGGGCGGACCAGCTTAAGGCAGGCCTCGTAATAGGCGCGGTAGCCAGTCTTGTCGGCATCGATGAAGGCGAAGTCGAAGCGATCCTCGTGGCCGTCGGCGAGCAGGGCCTCGAGCGTCTCGGTCGCGGGCGCCAGGCGCAGCTCAATCCGTTCGGCAACACCGGCCTCGCCCCAGTAGGCCTTTGCGACCGCGGTCCAGGTGGCGTTGACATCGCAGGCGACGATTCGCCCGTCGGGCGGCAGGGCGAGCGCCATGGCAAGCGCGCTGTAGCCGGTGAAGGTGCCGATCTCGAGGATCTCGCGCGCATTCAGCAAGCGCACCAGCATCGCCATGAACTGGCCCTGCTCGGGTGCGATCTGCATGCCGGCTTCCGGCAGCGCGGCCGTCTCCGCGCGCAAGCGGGCGAGCAGCGGCGGCTCGCGCACCGAAACGGCGCGCACGTAGTCGTACAGGCGGTCATCAAGGGCGATGGTGCGGTTTGACATCCTCCAAGTCCTCGTCCAGCGGCGGTGCGGATCGGTCCCGGCTGCGGTGGTGGGATTATTTCTCTTCCGCGTTCATGACCAACACGGCGGCGCCGGTCAAGGCGCCGCGGCGCAGGCGGTCGAGCGCCTCGTTGGCGGCTGCGAGCGGGAAGCGCTCGATCTCGGTGTGCACCGGTACCTTGGGCGCCAGCGCCAGGAATTCGTCACCATCTGCGCGGGTCAGGTTGGCGACTGAAACCACCCTCTTCTCCCGCCACAAGATGTCGTAAGGAAACGATGGTATATCGCTCATGTGGATGCCGCCACAGACGACCGTGCCGCCCGGCCGCACCGCGCGCAAGGCCGCTGGCACCAGTGCACCCACCGGCGCGAAGATGATCGCTGCGTCGAGTTCCTCCGGCGCGGGCGCATCGGCATCGCCCGCCCATGCGGCCCCCATTCGACGGGCGAACGCTTGGGCGTCGGTGTCGCCGGGCCGGGTGAAGGCGAACAGCTGCCGGCCCTCGAAGCGGGCAACCTGGGCGACGATATGCGCCGCCGCGCCGAAGCCGTAGATGCCGAGCCGCGCCGCGTCGCCCGCCATCTTGAGGCAGCGGTAGCCGATCAGGCCGGCGCACAACAGCGGTGCCGCCTCGGCATCATCGGCGTCGCCCGCGATCGGAAAGCAATAGCGCGCGTCCGCCAGCGTGCGCGTCGCGTAGCCGCCGTCGATCTGATAGCCGGTAAAGCGCGCACGCGGGCACAGGTTCTCCTGGCCACCGAGGCAATAGGCGCAGACGCCGCAGGTCCAGCCCAGCCAGGGGATGCCGACACGGGCTCCGACGGCGAACTGGGTGACGCCGGCGCCGAGCGCTGCGATCCGGCCGACGATCTCGTGACCCGGAATGATCGGCAGCTTCGGCTCCTTCAAATCGCCGTCGACGACATGGAGATCGGTGCGGCAGACCGCGCACGCCGAAACCCGCACTAGCACCTGGCCCGCGCCGGGCTCAGGGATCGGCAGGCTGCGCGCCCTTAACAGTTGGCCGGGGGCGTCCAGCACCATCGCTCGCATCCGGGCCGGTCCCGCCATCGCCGCTCGTCCCGTCTCTCCAACCCTGCTTCAGGCACCCTTGAGGCTACATTGTCCCACGCTGGGAAGCGAGCGCGGCGCGGGTCGAGATCTGCTCTGGATCGGGGATGAGCTCGATCACCGCCGGCCGGCCGCAGCGGCGCGCCGCCGCCAGCGCCGGGGCGAAGGCCGCCGTACTCTCGACCAGAAAGCCCTCGGCGCCGAAGGCCCGGGCGATATCGGCGAAGCCGGGGTTGATGAGCTGGGTCGCCACCGGCCGGCCGGGATAGCGCCGCTCCTGGTGCATGCGAATGGTGCCATACATGCCGTTGTTGCAAACCAACACGATGATGCCGGCGCCGGCCTGCAGCGCAGTCAAGAGCTCCTGGCCCGTCATGCCGAAGCCGCCGTCGCCGACGAAGGCAATTACCTCGCGAGAGGGAAAGGCGCGCTTGGCCGCGAGCGCTGCCGGCACACCGTAGCCCATCGCACCGTTGCAGGCGCCCAACAAGCGCCTGCCGCCGCCGTGGCGGAGATAGCGGTGCGGCCAACCGGAGAAGTTGCCGGCATCGACGGTGATGATCGCGTCCTCGGAAAGGAAGCCGTCGAGGATCGCCATCGCCTGGCCGAGGTCGACGCCGGCTGAGGGTTCGCTGCCGATCAGCGGCTGCCGGTCGCGGAGATAATCGGCGCGCGCCGCCGCGGTCCAGTCGCGCCAGCGGCCGCCGCCGATCGGCGCCAGGTGCGCAAGGTAAGCGGTAACCGTTGCCACCGCCGCCTCGATTGCGAGTTCGGTCGGGAACACGCGGCCGATTTCCCGGCCGTCCGGGTACACATGCACCAACGTCGGGCCGGGCTGGGCGAACAGCGTGTAGCCCTGCGTTGGGACTTCGCCCAACCGGGTGCCGATGGCGATGACCAGATCGGCCGCGCGGATGCGGTTCAGCAGCGCCGGATCAGGAGCGATGCCGAGCGCACCGACAAAGCTCGGGTGGTCGTTGTCGAGGATGTCGTTGCGCCGGAAGGTGCAGGCGACCGCGAGCCCGTTCTCGGCCACGAAGCGAGCGAGGTCCTGGCGCGCACGCTCCGTCCAGCCGCTGCCACCTGCGATCAGGAGCGGCCGCTCGGCATCGCCCAGCATCGCGTGCAGGCGCTGCATCAGACCGGGATCAGGCTCGAGCAGGGTGACCGGCAGGGTATCGACGTCGGCAACCGCCATCTCGTCCCGCAACAGATCCTCCGGCAGCGCCAGCACGACCGGGCCGGCGCGGCCCTGTTCGGCGGTGGAAAAGGCGCGCGCGATCGCGTCCGGCAGATCCTCGGCGCGGCCTACCTCTTCGGCGTGCTTGGCGAGCGGCGCGAAGAACCGCGCGTGGTCGACCTCCTGGAAGGCCTCCCGGCCGCGCAAGGATCGCGAAACCTGGCCGATCATCAGCAGCATCGGCGTCGAGTCCTGCCGCGCCGTGTGCACCGCGATTGCGGCGTTGCAAGCACCAGGCCCGCGGCTCACCAGGCACACAGCCGCGCGGCCGGTGAGTTTGGCCGAGGCCTCGGCCATGAACCCGGCACCGCCCTCGTGGCGGCAGGTGACAACGTCGATCGTTTCGCGCACGTCGTAGAGCGCATCCAACAGGCCGAGAAAGCTCTCCCCCGGCACGGTGAATACCCGCTCGACGCCGTGCGCGAGCAGGGCGTCAACGACGATCCGGCCGCCGGTTCTTATCCGCATTCGCGTCCTCCTGTGCCGCCTTTCGCGCTCCCGTGCCGGGGCGTATCGTTAGCATCGAATGGGTGGGCAAAAGCAAGCATGACGACCCGCGGCTGGGAGCACTTCGAGCACGGCGCCGATATCGGCGTGCGCGGCTTCGGCCCGACGCTGGAAGCCAGTTTCGAGGCGGCGGCCACCGCGTTGGCCGCGGTCGTCGCCGATCCGGCCACGGTAAGGCCGCTCAATAGCGTCGCGATTGCGTGCAAGGCGGCGGCTCCTGACCTCCTTCTGGTTGATTTTTTGAATGCAATAATATATGAGATGGCGATCTCTGGCCTACTGTTCACCGCCTTTCGCGTGACCATCGACGGCAACCGGCTGCGGGCGGAAGCAAGCGGCGAGCCGTTCGATCCCAGCCGCCACGACGCCGCGGTCGAGGTCAAGGGCGCCACCTTCACCGAACTCAAGGTCGAGCGCCTGGCCGACGGCCGCTGGTGCGCGCAATGCGTCGTCGACGTGTGAGTGGATTGGCCTTGAAGTTCTCGACGCTTCGAAAGCGATGCCGCACTCCGCCAGCGTCAATCTCAAGGGAGCGGTTCAAGGAGAACATCTGTCCCCTCCCCCCTCCCCCTCCCGCAAGGGGAGGGGGTGAAGGCGGGAGCGCCCCCTCCCCCCTGCCCCCTCCACTTGCAGGAGGGGGGCCAGCCGCAACCCCCGCCTCTCCCCTCACGTCGCGGGAGGGGCCGACCTCCTTTACTTCCCCCTCCCCTTGCGGGAGGGGGCAGGGGGAGGGGCGTCGCTGCCGTTGCAGAACACCCTTACGCGCCGACGCAATCTCGTTCATTGTGAATGACGGGCTTGGGTTGCTGGCGGGCGCCAAACGTATAGAAGGGACGCTGAAGGCATGCCGGACCGCCGCTTGAACCGGATCGGCGACGATGCGTGGGAGATCGCGCCGGAAGGCGCGATGCGGGTGCCGGTCAGGATCTACGCGAGTGCCGATCTGATCGCTGACCTTGACGACAAAGTCCTCGAACAGGCGGCCAACGTCGCCATGCTGCCGGGCATCGTCGAGGCATCCTACGCCATGCCGGATGCGCATTGGGGCTACGGCTTTCCGATCGGCGGCGTTGCCGCGTTCGATGCCGACCAAGGCGGCGTAATTTCGGCCGGCGGCGTCGGCTTCGATATCTCGTGCGGCGTCCGCACGCTTCTGACGGGGTTGAGCGCGGACGCGATTGCGGTCCAGCGCGAGCGGCTGGCAGACGCGCTGTTCGAGCGCATCCCGGCAGGCGTCGGCTCGCACGGTCAGATCATGCTCACGCCCAAGGACATGGACGCAATGCTCAAGGGCGGCGCCGCGTGGGCAGTGGGGCGCGGCTGGGGCGAGGCGGACGACCTGACCCGCATGGAGGATTATGGCTGCGTCGCCGACGCCTGCCCGGAATTCATCTCCGACAAGGCGAAGGAGCGGCAGAAGGGCGAAATGGGCACGCTGGGCTCGGGCAACCACTACCTCGAAGTGCAGCGCATCAGCGCCATCTTCGACGAAGCGGCGGCCGGCGCCTTTGGGCTCAAGGCGGGCGAGGCGGTCGTCAGCATCCATTGCGGCTCGCGCGGGCTCGGCCATCAGATCGGCACCGAGGCGCTGCGGGAGATGGCACTCACCGCCGCCCGCCACGGCATCACCCTGCCGGACCGGGAGCTTGCCTGTGCGCCGATCGCCTCTGAGCTCGGCCAGCGCTACCTGGGCGCCATGCGGGCGGCGATCAACTGCGCGCTCGCCAACCGGCAAATCCTCACCCACCTGGCCCGCAGCGTGTTCGCCGAGATTATGCCCAACGCGCAGCTCAAGCTCCTCTACGATGTCTCCCACAACACCTGCAAGGTGGAGACGCACACGGTCGAGGGGTGTCCGCGCACCGTCTACGTCCACCGCAAGGGGGCGACCCGCGCGCTCGGGCCCGGTCACCCGCTGCTGCCGCTGGATCTGCGCGCCGTCGGTCAGCCGGTCCTGATCGGCGGCACCATGGGCACCAGCTCGTGGATCCTGCGTGGCACTGCTGAAGGGATGACGCGGGCGTTCGCATCCGCCTGTCACGGCGCCGGCCGCAGCCTGTCCCGCCATGCCGCCCGCCAGCGCTGGCAGGGCCGCGCCGTCATCGACTCGCTCGCCGAGCGCGGCATCATCGTCCGCAGCCGGTCCGCCAAGGGAGTGGCGGAGGAGGCGCCCGGCGCCTACAAGGACGTCGATGCCGTCGTCGCTGCCGCCCATCGCGCCCGGCTCGCGAGCAAAGTGGCGCGGCTCGAACCGCTGATCTGCATCAAGGGCTGAGCTCGCCCGGCCCCCCTCGCGCCGCGATGCCGTCGGGACCTCGCATGGACCTGTTCGCCAACCCGCTGCTGACCGACCTCTACCAGCTCAACATGATGCAGTCGTACCTTGAGCACGGCATGACAGAAACGGCCGTGTTCGAGTTCTTCTGCCGCAAGCTGCCGCCGCGGCGCCGCTTCCTGATGGCGGCGGGCCTGGCGCAGGCGGTCGAGTTCCTGGAAACCGTGCGGTTTTCCGCCGCCGATCTCGACTGGCTGCGCGGCACGGGCCGCTTCTCCGCCGATTTCCTCCGCTATCTTGAAGGGTTTCGCTTCACCGGCGATGTCGATGCGATGGCGGAAGGCACCGTGGTCTTCCCCGACGAGCCGCTCTTGCGCGTCATTGCGCCGCTGCCGGAAGCGCAGTTCATGGAGACGCGCCTGATCAACCTGATGCACCTGCAGACAGTGGTGGCATCGAAAGCGGCGCGCATGGTGCTGGCGGCGCCGAACCGAACCCTGATCGATTTCGGCTTCCGTCGCGCGCACGGCGCCGAGGCCGGTCTGTTGGCGGCGCGCGCAGCGTATATCGCCGGCTTTGCCGGCACCGCCACCGTGCTCGCCGGCCGGCTGTTCGGCATCCCCATTTTCGGCACCATGGCGCACGCATTCATCCAGGCGCACGACGACGAGCAGCTGGCGTTCGAGCGCTTCGCCCACTCGCGGCCGGACAATCTCGTGCTGCTGATCGATACCTACGACACGGAAGCCGGGGCGCGGAAGGCGGTGGCGCTTGCCCCGCGGCTGCGCGCGGCCGGCATTGCCCTGCGCGGCGTCCGCCTCGACTCGGGCGATCTCGCCAGCCACGCCCGCGCCGTGCGCGCCATCCTCGATGCCGGCTGCCTGGAAGACGTGAAAATCTTTGCCAGCGGCGGCCTCGATGAGGACCGGCTCGCTGCGTTCACCGCCGGCGCCGTGCCGATCGACGGCTTCGGCATCGGCACCAGCCTCGTCACCTCTGAGGACGCGCCGGCTCTCGACTGCGCGTACAAGCTGCAGGAGTACGCCGGCATCCCCCGGCGCAAGCGCTCCGAAGGCAAGGCGACCTGGCCCGGGCGCAAGCAGGTGTGCCGCCGCTATAAGGCGGACGGCACGCTTGGCGAAGACATCCTGACCATCGTCGGCGATGGCGAGGCCGGCGAGGCCCTTTTGCAGCCGGTGCTGCGCGCAGGCTGCCGCGCCGCGCCGTTGCCAACGCTCGATGCCATCCGCGCGCACGCTACCGCGCAATTGGACCGCCTGCCAGCGGCCTTGCGACGGCTGGACGGCGACGGCTCCTACCCCGTGCACGTCGCGCCCGCCTTGCGCGCGCTCGCCGAGGCGGCCGACCGCCGCACTGGCATCGGGACGCGAAGTCCGGCATAAGGGCTACCCTCCGCCCACGAACCGGGTGCCGCCCCCTCTGAACGCAAAGGGCACGATGAACTGGCAGTGGACTCTCAACTGGGACGAGGTTCGCACCGACATGGTTATCGGCTCGTGCCCGATCATCATCGAGGACATCGACAGCATCTGTGAGGATGCCGGCGCGACGGCGCTGTTGTCGCTGCAGAGCGAGGAATGCCGCTCCGCCTTCGGCATCGATTACGAGAGCCACCGGGAACACGGCGTGGCCCGCGGCGCCTTGATGCTGAACACGCCGATGCTCGACTTCGACCCGCCCGATCAGCGAATCAACCTGCCGCAGGCGGTGCGCGCGTTGGCGATGCTGTTGACCGCCGGGCATCGGGTCTACGTCCATTGCACGGACGGCATCAACCGTGCCCCGCTGGCCGTCCTCGGCTACCTCTCCTTCGTCGAGCTGGTGCCGCACGACGAGGCGCTGTCCTTCATCCGCCGCGTGCGGCCGGCGGCGGAGCCGTCGTGGGAGGCGTTCCACGGCTGCCGCGAAGACATCGTCGAAGCCCTGCGCGATCACATCAGCGTGCGCGCGTACTATCTCGCCCAGCAGTATCCCGACAACGATCGGCTGAACAACTGGGCGCAGGCGGAGACGGACATCATCCGCGAGGCGTTCTTGAGCAAAAAGCCGGTGCCGGGACCGCGGCAGGACCCCAACCGACCTTGATCGGCGTGCCCGGTAGGCCCGGCAGTTCCCTGCAAAGCCCCGCTTGCGGTTTTACGATGTTGCCGGTAGGCTAAGCGCGGTTGACTTGGTGATCCATCGTCGGCGCTTCGGGGCGTGTTGCCGCGCAGGTGACACGCCGATCGGCGTCGGGCGTTTGGGGGATAGTTTAGCGGTAGAATTCTCGGCTCTGGACCGAGCGACCCTGGTTCGAATCCAGGTCCCCCAGCCAAATGCCATGTCTCGCCGAGTGGCGACCATCTGCCAAAGCTTTGCGGCCGGCCGGCTGCGGCCAGCAGCATCCCCCTCCGTCGGAGGTGGTCCGGCCGCCCTCGAAGGCGGCGGTGACTTTCTTGCGTCCAACGGATGGAAACGCGATCGGCAGCCTTGTATCGTCGATCATGGCGGATGTGGCCGGCCCTGATGTCGTCGAGGGATTGACGTCAGCAACCAAATCCTACGCCACATCAAACCGTTACGCTACATCCGCCAGCCCCTGAAAAGGGGCGTCGTGAATAAGACGGGCTCTTATGTCCGTGATGTCAAGACTAAGGCGAAGTTATGCGTCCTGTTTTTGCAGGCTACACGTGAGTATATCGACGCTCAGTGCGGACGGCAGGAAGCATGGACGACGGTTGATCTGGCTCTCATCCGCGGGTTGGTACCGCATGACCACGGTTCGTCGTGGGGCTTCCTCTGTCTAACGAACGCGCATCGGATGATGATCCCGGCATCAAACCCGCACCGAGGGTTCCCCTACCTCCCCATCCTGCCGTCGGCACTGCGCGCCGAAGCCTGTTCTTGCGATGGCTTGTTCACCTCCTTAAGTGTCAAAATCCCGTTCTCAGCGATGCCGCGGTCAGGTGAACTTCGGCTCGACCATCCGGGCGATGGCCCAGATGAAGCCGACCAGCTCGCGCGCGATCGCCACCACGACCTTGGGCGCCGGTTTGC
>JBATPX010000056.1:0-24986 GCA_049291695.1 Defluviicoccus sp. | reverse complement strand
CCGCGGCGCTGCACCGCCAGGCCGGCAGGGGAGCGCCGCGCCGGCGCGCCGGCCCGACTGGCCGGACGATGTCAGCGAGATCATCTATATTGATGGCTTCGGCAACGCGATGAGCGGCATGCGCGCTTGCCATATCGACCGGGATACGAAGGTCATCGTCCAGCAGCACACGCTCCGTTGGGCGCGCACCTTCGCCGATGTTCCGCTCGGCGCCCCATTCTGGTACGAGAATGCGAATGGCCTGCTGGAGATTGCGGTCAATCAGGGTAGTGCCGCGCGCCTGCTCGCCCTTGACGAAGGATCGCCGATCGAACTCACTCTGTGAACCAGATCACAGTTCGACCATGCGGCGGGCGGTTATTGAACTCGGCAACGCTCTGAGGTAGCGCAGAGGCAGGCACGAGAGCGGAAAAGGCAGAAACACCGATGGTTCGGTAGCGAGCATGTTCAGTGTCAAGTTCTGGGGTGTGCGTGGAAGCATCGCCTGCTGCTCGCTTGGCCACGTCGGCTATGGCGGCAACACGAGCTGCATCGAGGTGAAAGCCGGCGACCACCGCTTCATCCTCGACGCCGGCACCGGTATCCGCATGCTCGGCAAGGAGATGGTGGAAAACGATGTGCGCGCGATCCACCTCCTGCTCAGCCACACGCATTGGGATCACATCAACGGATTCCCGTTCTTTCGCCCCGCCTATGATCCGAAGCGGCGCTTGAGCGTGCTCGCCGGCAACCTCAAGAGCTACGGCGGGGTCGAAAGCGTGCTGGCGCGGCAGATGCAGGAGCCGGTGTTTCCGGTCCCGCTCGATGCGATGAAGGCGATTGTGGAGTGGCAGGACTTCGATGCTGGCGATGCGTTTGCGCTGTACCCGGACGTTCGCGTGCGAACGGCACCGCTCAATCATCCCAACGGCGCGACCGGTTACCGCATCGAGCACGCCGGCCGGGCGGCCTGCTACATCACCGATACCGAGCATATCCCCGGCCGGCCGAACGAGAGGATACTCGGCCTGATCGCCGGCGCCGATCTCGTCATCTACGACAGCACCTACACCGAGAAGGAGTTCCCCGCCCACGTCGGCTGGGGCCACTCGACCTGGAACGAAGGGGTGCGGCTGTGTCGCATGGCTGGGGCCAAGCGGCTGGCGATCTTTCACCACGAAGCCGATCATGACGATACCTTCATGGATGCCATCGGCGTCGAGGCGGCCACGGCCTGGAGCGGTGCGATCGTCGCCCGCGAGGGGATGGAAATTCGCCTCGACGAGCCGGCGCCCTGAGACGCGCCGCGGCTTGAAGGGCATCAGCGCCCCGACGTGTTTCAGCGCTCGCGGAAAGCCTCGGCGCGCAGCTTCAAGACCGGCTTGATCAGGTACTGCCAGACCGATTTCCGGCCTGTGTGAATGTCGACCACGGCCTGCATACCGGGCGAGATCGGCATCGCGGCGCCGTCGGCACCAAGCGCGGTCTTCTCGGTTTCGACCACGACCTCGAAGAAGGTCTGGCCGCCGCCATCAGTGGTCGAATCCGGCGCCACTGCGGCGACGCGGCCGACGAGCCCGCCGTACTGCACGAAGTCATAGGTGCTGATCTTGACCAGCGCCGGCTGGCCCGCGTGAACGTAGCCGCGGTCGACCGGATTGAGCCGCGCCCGGACGACGAGATCGTCGCCCAACGGCACGATTTCCATGATCGGCTCGCGTGGGGCGACCACGCCGCCGATGGTGTGATAACGCAGCCGCTTGACGATTCCTTCGATCGGGCTGCGGATCTCGGCCCGGACGTCCTGGTCGGTTGCCTCGGCCAGGAGCTCGCGCAGGCGGGCCAGCGACTGCTCCGTCGCTTCGAGCTGTTCTTGCGCTTCGCGACGAAAGCGGACCTCCACTTCTCGCCGCCGCTTCTCCGCCTCGGTCTGGGCGACGCGGGCGCGCGGCACAGCCTGGGTCAGGCCCTTGAGTTCGCCTGTGAGCTTTTCGACCTCCGCTTGCAGCAGCAGATGGTCCATCTGTGGCGTCAGACCGTCCTTCAGGAGCGCACGTGACATCTCCAGCCGCTGCCGCGCGAGCGCGAGGCCGTTGCCGACCGCCGTCCGACGTGCCTCGAGTTCCTGCACCTCCAACACCCGCTGGCGGATCTGATCGTCGAGCACGCCCAGGGTCGAGCCGCGCTCGCTGCGCCGCGCCGTGAAGCCATCGCGCTCGGCTGCCGCCAGATCGGGTCGGCGGTCAGCGATCGCCTGCGGCAGGGTTAGCGTCCCGCCCCCGATTTCGGCGCCAAGGCGGGCGCGGCGCAGCAGTTCGCCGTCGAGCCGCGCCTGCAGTTCGTTGCGATTGACACCGGCGGTGGCGAGGTTGAGCTGAACAAGCGGGGTGCCGGCAGCGACGATCGATCCCTCCTGAACGTGGATCTTCTCGACGATGCCGCCTTCGAGATGCTGGATCACTTTCACGCGGCCCTGCGGCACCACCTCGCCGGTTGCGACCGCCACCTCGTCGAGCTCAGCGAACACGCTCCAGACGGCGAGGCCGGTCACGAGCGCCATCACCGGCCAAGCGGCGGCCCGCCAGGTCGGCAGCGGATGGCGGGCGATCAGGGCGTCGAGCGGGCTCATGCGCGGCCCGGGCGCGCTTCTGCCGGCGGACGGACCTCGATCAGGCGGCGCAGGATCGCAGCGCCAGGGCCGGTGGCGGCGAGCCGGCCACGTTCGAGCACGCTCACCGTATCGCACGCCGACAACAGAACGAGGCTGTGGGTGGCGATCACGACCGTCGCCTCGCGGGCGAGCGCGATCAGGGTGCGGCGGAGCGCCTTCTCCGCTTCGTGGTCGAGGTTGTTTGACGGCTCGTCCAGCAACAGCACCGCCGGCCGGCCAAGCAACGCGCGCGCGATTACCAGGCGCTGCCGCTGGCCGGCCGAAAGGCGCCTGCCGGCCTCGCCGATATCGGTCGCATAGCCGTCCGGCAGATCGATGATATCGGCGTGAATCCCGGCGGCTTCGGCCGCCTGCACGATTGCCGTGTCGTCAGCATCCGGGTGGCGAAGCGCGATGTTGGTGCGGATCGAGCCCGCGAACAGCACGCACTCCTGCGGCACCGCGCCGAGCCAGCGTGCGATCTCGCGCCGGGTGTACTGGCCGATGTCGGCGCCGTCGATCAGGACCCGGCCCGCATCGGGACTATAAAGGCCCTGGATCAGCTTCAGAAGCGTGCTCTTGCCGCTGCCGTTCGGCCCCATCAGGCCATGCAGGCCGGTGGCCGGCAGGTCGAGGCTGATGTCGCGCAGTATGGGGTGGGCCGCACCCGGATAGGTAAAGGAGGCGTTCTCGACCGTGATCCGGCCGCGCGGGCGCCCGAGCGCAAGCACGCTCTCGGTGCGCTCGCCACACAGCGCGAAGGCGTGGCCGAGCCGACGCGCGGACTGGGCGAAGGCCGCATACGTGCGCCAGTTCGTCACCAGTTGGTTGAGCGGGCCGATCAGCCGCCCGCTCAGCATGTTGGCGGCAATCAGCGCGCCGATGGTGAGCTTCTGCTCGAGGATCGCGAGCGCACCAAAGGTCGTCATCGCGACGGTGGTCGCCATCGTCAACGCGGCAGCGAGGTTGGCGTAGCCATCGGCCTGCGCACCCCGACTGAGCGCGTGGCCGATCGCGCGCGCATGCCGTTCCTCCCACAGCGGCGTCAGCGCACCTTCGAGCGCAAGCGCTTTCACCGTGCCGCGGCCGGCGATCATCTCCGCCATCAGCGTCTCGCGGGCGGCGGCGCTCTCGCGTTCCTTCGCCGTGCCGCGCGACATCGATGCGCCCGATGCCCAGGCGACGAGCACGAACACCGGCAGGACGACAAGGATTACCCAGGCGACCGGCTGCGCGATGAGAAAGGTCAGCGTGAGGAACAACACCACGAACGGCAGGTCGCAGACGAGGACGGCGGAACCGCCGGACAGAGCGTTGCGGACCTGCTCGACATCGCGGAACAGCGCCTGCCAATAGGGCGCCGGGTGGCGCTCCAGAAGCCCAAGCGGCAACGCGCCGATTTTCTCCATCAGCTGCCGGCCAATGACCGCATCGACCTTGAGCGCCACCGTCTGCAGCACCCGTGCCCGCGTCTGGCGCAAGATGAAATCGAACAGCAAGACCAGCACCATGGCGGCCACCAGCGCTCCGAGCGTGTTGAGGCCGGCATGGAAGACGACGCGGTCGTAGACCTGCAGCACGAACACCGGCACGGCGAGCGCAAGCAGGTTTACGAACAACGAAACCGCCAGCACCTCGGCAAACGACGGTGCGAGCGGTTTCAGGAAGCCGATCAGCCAGGAATGGGAACCACGGCCGGACATTGGCCGCAGATATACCCCATAGAGGGGTTATAATACAGCGCGTTTTGCCGGGCGCCTTCAACTTCGGCAATCGAGAGGCGCCGGCGTCGTCCGCCTATGCCGCCTGCGGCGGCGCCGTTCCGGCGATCTCGGGAAAGACGAAGGTCACCTCCATGACGTCATCGTCGGGCAGCCTGCGGCTGGTGAAGCCAAGGCTGTGGACGAGATCGAGCATGCGCTTGTTGTCGCACAGGACGAGGCCGGTGATCTGCTTGAAGCCACGGACGCCGGAGAAGGTGACGATCTTGTCCATCAGCTTGCGGCCCAGGCCCTGCCCCTTGAGATCGGAGCGGATCAGGATCGCGTATTCGGCGCTCTCAAGCGTGCCGTCGGCGATGACGCGAACCACGCCGAGGGTCTCCGCCGTCGCCGGATCGTCTTCACTTGGCGCGGTGACGATGATCGCCATCTCCCGATCGTAGTCGATCTGGGTCAGGCGCGCCATCTCTGCGTGTGGAATGCGCCGAACATGGTGGAAGAAACGCAACCGAATGTCGTCAGGTGTCACCTTGGACAAAAACTCGTAATGCGCCGGCTCATCCTCCGGCCTGATCGGGCGCAACAGCACGTGGCGCCCGTTAGCAAGCGTGAACATCTCCTCGAGGTCCTTCGGGTACGGCCGGATGGCAAGCCGATTGTCGGCGTTCTCGGCCGCGGGTGCGACGTCGATTGCGGCCTCAACGGCGAACACGCCGTTCGCGTCGACAAACAAGGGGTTGATGTCGAGTGCGACGATCTCCGGCAAATCGACGATCATCTGGCTGACCTGGACCAGGGCCAGGCACAGTGCGTCCATGTCGGCCGGCGGGCAGTCGCCGTAGCCCTTCAGCAGTTTTGCCACCCGCGTCCGGTTCACAAGCTCGCTGGCAAGGCTCATGTTGAGCGGCGGCAGCGCGACGGCGCGATCACCGATGATCTCACTTGCCGGTCCGCCATGGCCGAAAATGATGACCGGACCGAAGACCGGATCGATGGCCGTCCGGATCATGACCTCCTGGGCGCCGGGGCGGAGCACCATCCGCTCGATGATAAAGCCCTGGACGAACGCGCCGGGCTTGCGCGCCTGGACGCGCTGCAGCATGTTTTCCGCGGCCTTGCGAACGCTGTCCGGCGAATCGAGGAACAGGTCGACACCACCGACCTCGCCGCGATGAACCACCTCCGGCGATTGGATCTTGAGCGCGACCGGGAAGCCCATCTTGGTAGCAATGGCAGCGGCTTCCGGCGGGTCCTTGGCGATGCGCGCTTCCGCAGTCGCGATCCCGTAGGCGGACAGGATGGCCTTGCTCTCCCGCCGGCTGAGCGAGCGGCCACCGCGGGCGAGGATCTCCTCGATCACCAGGCGTGCCGCATCGGTCGCCGGCGTGAATCCGGCCGGTGTCGATGCCGGCGTCTCCATCAGGATCTCCCGGTTGCGGCGGAAGCGCACCATGTGCATGAACGCCTGTACCGCGAGCGTCGGTGTTTCGTAGGTCGGGATGCCGGCGTCGGCGAAAAGGTGGCGCGCTTCGGCGACCCGCTGGCCGCCCATCCAGCTCGTAAGAGCCGCGCCGCGGGTTTCCTTGACGGCCTTGATGACGGCCTGGGCAGCGCCCGTGCTCGACATCGAGAACACCGGGGCGTGCACCACCATCAGCGCATCGACCTGCGGATCGGACAACAGCGCCTTCGCCGCGTCGCCGTAGCGCTCCGGCGCCGCCTCGCCGTCGAGGACGACCGGATTGGTGCATGGCCACCCCTTCGGCAGGTGGTTGGCGAGCGCCTTGACGGTCTCCGTCGACAACGTTGCCAGGTTGCCGCCATCGAGCACCAGCGCATCGACGGCAAGTGCCGCGATGCCGCGCCCGTTCGCCAGCAGCGCCAGGCGCTCCGCCTTCAGCGGCTTGGTGCGGCCCAGAGTCTCGACGGCGGCGAACAGCTCACCGAAGCCGTGCACGCGCAGCATGCCCGCGCGGCGGATGGCAGCGTCGTAGACGGCATCGGAGCCCGACGCCCGCTCGTCGCCGAAGGCGGTTCGCCGCCCTTCCGGGGTGCGGCCGGATTTCACCACCAGCACCGGCTTGTTGCGGCTGGCACCGCGGCCGGCCGACATGAAGCTGCGGCCGCAGGTGATCTCCTCGATATAAAGGACAATCGCGCGCGTCATCGCGTCGTTGCCGAGGTAGTCGATGATGTCGCCGATATCGACATCGGTGCCGTTGCCGAGCGAGACGAAGTAGGAGAAGCCGATGTCCCGCTCGCGAGCCCAGTCGAGCACGGCGCTGCCCATCGTCGATGATTGCGAGACGAAGCCAACGCCGCCCGGCAGCGCGCCTGCATGCGCGATGGTCGCGTTGAGGCCGATGCCGGGCACCATCACGCCCAGGCAGTCGGGGCCGAGCAAGCGCACACCGCATCGCCGGGCCTCGCTCTGCACCGTGGCCTGCAGGAGGCCGCCGCCGTTATGGGGGGCCGAGAGGTTCTCTGCCAGAAGGATGGCGGCCCGCGTTCCGCGTTCGCCGAGTTCTCGGATCAGTGCCGGCAGGGCGGGTTGGCAGCCGCAGACGACGGCGAGATCGGGCGTGATCGGCAACCGGCCGACCTCCGGATAGGCGAGCACGCCTGCAATCGCCCGCTCGGAGGCGGTGACCGGCATGATCGGACCCTCGAAGCCGCCCTGCAGCAAGTTGTGCATGACCACATTGCCGGCGGCGCCGTCCCGATTGGTCGCCCCCACCACAACGACCGAGCGGGGGTAGAACATCTTTTCAAGGTTTTGCAGCGGCATCAGCGGTTACGGTCCTGTCGGCCGTCGCGCCCGGCGCAAACCCTGTGCTCCGCCGTGGCCGGCGCGCGGGGGAGGGTTGCATCAATCGCCACCTGCGTTCCCGACGGTGCGATCCCAGACTGAATATGGTGAGCTCCGATCCCCGACGAGCTCATAGCCCCGAAAAAAATCATAGCCGAATGCAGCCCCCAACACCAATGCGTTTTGTTGCGCTGCACAATTCTGTCATCGCCGCCGCCGGCCGGGCAACGTAGCCTCGCTATGGTGATCGAGCACCTCGTAAACTGGTTCGGTCTCCCCAGCCTCATCCAGCGAGGGCTCGTGCACGCAAGGTGCGTCGAGACGCCGCAGGCAATAGCGGCCCGCGAGGTGCCGGCGCACGGCAGCACTGATCAGGATGCCGGCTTGGTAGCGCTTGCATGCCTTCTGCAGCGCAAAAGCCGCATTGACGCTGGCACCGATGACCGTTGGTGCGGCGCACGTTGCGGCGCCGATACGGCCGAAAAAGACCTCGCCGGCGTCGATGCCGATCGCGATGGCTAATGAGGTGCCGGCCGGATGAAGAGCGGCCCGGTTGAGTTCGGCGATCGCGCGCTGAATGGCAATCGCCGCGCGCAAGGCACGATCCGCCTCGGCGCCCGCGGCAGGCGCCAAGCCAAAGACCGCAAGCACGGCATCGCCGATAAACTTGTCGATTCTGCCGGCTTCGGCCTCAATGCACGGCACAATGGCACCGAACAGGCGGTTGAGGAATGCGGCCGTGGCGGCAGCGCCAAGTCGCCGGCTGATGCCGGTGAAGCCGCGCAAATCGGCTACCAGCATCGTGGCAGGCGCGGTGCCTTCGTTCGTTGTCAGCCAGCTGGAATCGCGCGCAATCGCAGCCCCAGGCGCCGCCGCCGGTCCTGCCGGCTCAACAATCGACGGTTCGGCCGGGGCCGCGATCGTACCCGCTCGGCTGCGGACGGCTAGGGGGAAGGAGGACACCGGCGGGGCGGGCGCGGTCGACATGGGGCCTTGCGGAACAGCGGCAGGCGTTGCGTGTGGCTGCGGCAATAGACGCGAAGTTGAAGATAGCGCGCCAGGCGTTGCCAACACCCTAACACACCCGCGAGAGCCGCCACCGGCCGGAACAACGACGGCGCGGCCGTGAACCGACGATGTAAGCATTCGTTGTGCGCGTGCGGCAGGCTTGCTAGAACCGTTGCGAACCCGAGCCTAAGCGCTGAAAGGACCGGTTTGGAGCGTGCCGACCCATCAAGCGCCCGACACTGAAGTTCCCTCGCCATGCATCGGCGTTTGCAGCATTGCACCTGCGAGCGGGCTGTGTACGGGCTGCTTAAGAACGCGCGATGAAATCGCCCGCTGGCGCGATGCCAGCCGGCGCGAGAAGCAGCGCATCCTGCAGGATCTTGCCCGTCGCCGCGCGAAGGAGCCGCGCCCCGGCTGATGGCCGAAGGCGCACCCGGCAGCGCCGGCGCTGCGGTCGCTGGGCTGCTACGGCTTGGTCTTTGCCCCGCCGCCGGCCTTGCGCGGCGCAGGTTTGGCAGCTGCAGGCTTGGCGGTCTCGGATTGGGCCGCTTCCGCCTTCGCCGCCACCGCCGGAGCTGCCGCAGCCGGCTCTACAACCGGCGGGGCGGGCGGCTGAGCGACGGATGTCGCTGGCTTCGGTTTTTCCTTCGCCTCGCGCGGCACCAGGCTCTCGGCCGCGGCCTGCATCGTTTTCAGCACGTCAGACTCTGCGGCGAGCCAATATTCCATAGCCATGCCATGTTGCCGGCCCGCCGATTCCCACATCAGATAGGCGACTTGCCTGACCCGCTCTTGGATGTTCTCGGCAATCTCCTGGAAACTCTTGCCCATGGCGCGCGACCTCTTGGCAAATTCGTCAAGTGTGAAGCCCGATTTTAGTCGCAGGCTGCGCCCGGTGCACGAAAAAATCGGACTCGCTGTTTCGCGCGGGCGGCCCGCCCAGCAAGCGGCGCTACCAGAGAAGGCAGCCGCAGAAGCGGCTATGCCCAGAGTTGCTTTAGCGCTTGATGTCGGCCGCCGCCGGTGCGACTTCTTAACGCGCGGATGCCGCCGCAGCGGGTCCGAAGGTTGCAGCGGCTCTCAGTGGCGAACGAATCGGCGGACGGCATGCACGGACCGGCACCCGAATCGGCACCCGAATCGGCACCCGAATCGGCAGACGGCACGAAGGCGGTGGTCTGGCGCCAGAGCGACGGCGCGCCGGTCGCGTGCGAGGAGAAGCTGCGCGTGTTGAAGGAGAATTTCGACGAGGTGCGCCAAATCTGCCAGGACGCGTTTGACGATGCGATCCTGATGGGGGTCGACGAACAGCAGATGCGCGAGGCGCTGGCGGCGCTGGTCCAAGCGCTGAAGACACCGCGCACCGATCGCTGACCGATCGGCAAGCGCGCAGCTTCTCAGCGCGCGGCAGCGTTGGCGCGCGGCGGCCAGGCACGCGCCCAGGCGATGAACTCATCGGCCGGCAGCGGCACGCTGAAATAATTCCCCTGCACACAGTCGCAGTGCCGCTGCGCGAGAAAGCTGAGCTGCGCCCCGTTCTCGACCCCTTCGGCGACGACGCGAATGCCGAGGCTGTGCGCCATCGCGATGATTGCCTCGACGATGCTGGCATCGCCCGGGTTGACCGAGGCGTTCCTGATGAACGACTTGTCGATCTTGGCGGTATCGACCGGCAGCGTCGTGAGGTGGCTTAAGCAGGAAAACCCAGTGCCGAAATCGTCGAGACCGAGGCGCACGCCGAGGCCGTGCAGGGCCTGCAGCTGCCGGCCGACCTGGGCGATATCGTGCATCAGGCAGCCCTCGGTGATCTCGAGCTCGATCCGCGCCGGCGGCGTCCCGTGCCGCTTGAGGACCTCGGCTACCGTGCCGACCAGGTCCGCCCCGCGCAGCTGGCGCAGCGACACATTGATGGAGAGGCACAGGTGAGGCAGGCCGGCGTTATGGAAGCGGCGCAGTTCCTTGCACGCCTGATCGAGCACCCACTGGCCGATCGGCACGATCAGGCCCGTGTCCTCCGCCACCGGTACGAATACGTCCGGCTCGAGCGCGCCGAGCTCGGCATTGTGCCACCGCAACAGGGCTTCGGCGCCGAACAGGAGACCGCTCGCGATGTCGACGATCGGCTGATAGTGCAACACGAACTCGTTGCGGCTGACCGCATGCACGAGCTGGCCTTCGATCCGCATCCGTTCCATCGCGTGCTCGTTCACCTGCTGCGTGAAGTAGTGGAACGTGTTCCGGCCCTGCTGCTTGGCGAGGTACATCGCCGCATCGGCGTTCTGCATCAGAGCCGCCGGCTCGTCGCTGTCGTCCGGAAAGATGGCAACGCCGATGCTCGACGTCACGAACACCTGATGCCGGTCCAAGACGAACGGCTCCGAAAAGGCATTCAGGATCTTGCGGATGACCGGCGCGGTGTGCGAGGCGTCGGGGATGTCAGGGAGGATGATGATGAATTCGTCGCCGCCCAGGCGGGCAACCGTGTCCTCGGCGCGGACGCATTCGCGCAGCCGGCCCGCGGCAAGGCGCAACAGCTCATCGCCGATCGCGTGCCCCCAGGTGTCGTTGACCTTCTTGAAGTGATCGAGGTCGATGAACAGCACGCCGCCCTTGTGGCGATGGCGAACCGCGCCGACCACGGCGCGGCGCAAGCGGTCGAGCGCGAGGGTGCGGTTCGGCAGCGCCGTCACCTCGTCGATGTTCGCCTGTCGGTGCAGGCGTTCCTCATAGGCCTTGCGCAGGCTGATATCAGCAACCGTCGAGAGGTATGCGGGCGCGCCCTTCCAGCGCACCTTCTGGGTGAGAAGCTCGACCCAGATCAGGCTGCCGTCGTTATTGCGCACGCCTTGGAACTCGCGCGGCTCGGCCGGTGTGTGGCTCCAGGCGCCTGACCGCTTGAGCCTACGGATCCGCCGGACCTCGATTGGCACGAACAGCGCTTCGACGGTCTTCAGCGCAAGGATACCGTCGGGGTCGGGGAAGCCGAAGATGCGGGCGCAGGTGCTGTTGGCGAACACGGGCGTGTCACCTTGTTCGATAATGATGCCCAGCACCGATCCCTCGACCAGGCTGCGGAAGAGGTTCTCGCTCTCGCGCACCTGGCGCTCGACCTGCTTGCGATTCGTGATGTCGAGCGAGACGGTGACGATCTCGCCGATCGCCCCGTCACCGAAGCGCAGGGGGGCTTTTGTCGTCAACAGAACGCGCTCGCGGCCGTCGCGGTCGTGAACGATCTCCTCGATGCCAGCCACCATCTCGCCGGTCTTGAGGACTTGTTCGTCGAGTTGGCGGTCCTTGTGCGCGTAGTCCTCGCCAAGCAACGCTTCCCGCGGTGCGCCGCGGCCGGCGCCGGCATCGAGGTCGAAATACTGCTGGTGGCAGCTGTTGATCAGCACCATCCGGCCGGCAGGATCACAGGAGCGGATCAGCGCCGGCACGGTGTTCACCACCCGACGCAAATGCTCCTCGCGCAGGCGGATCTCCTCCGCGTGCTGACGCACGGCGCTCGCGAGCTCGCTCTCCAACGTGTGCGCGCGCTGGCGCAGCATCTGCCGGTGCCGCCACAAGGACAACAGGTTGCGTGCCCGGGTACAGAACTCCTGGCCGTCGACGGGGCTCAACAGGAATTCGCTGGCGCCCGCTTCGAGCGCCTCGTAGCGGTACTCCCGGTCCTCGAAGGCGGTGACGATGATGATTGGCAGCTCGTCGTCGCGGGTCAGCTGGCGGCAGCGGCGGATGAACTCGGCGCCGTTGAGCCCGGGCATGACAAAGTCGCTCACAATCAGGTCGATGTTCCCCTGGCTGACAGCCGTCAGCGCCTCCAGCGGATCACCGAATGCCTGTACGTCGATGCCGGATTCGAGCGACTGCGCGAAGCGGCAAAGGATTTTCAGATTGACGGCTTGATCGTCGACGATCACCACCGACGTCATGCGTGCTCTCTCCCGCGACCTTCACCCCGTCCGCGCGATATAGACTCGCACCACCCACCGGTGGCGCCCGCTTCTGCAATGATTATAGCTTGTTGCCGGCATGGCGCTCAACGCACTGCGATGCCGGCCAGAAACCCCATTTTCCATCGGCTGCGGCCAATTAGCAACGATACGCAGTAAAAATTAGTAAATATGTTCTTTGCAGTTGAATCGTATGAATCGGCGCTCTCCTTAAAATAAGTCTACTCGCTAATCAAACCATTTTGAGTAAAATAGGAGGTTAAAAGCTCTACCTTCGAGGGAACTTTTGCGGCTGCTGCAAGGAAAAGGCGAAAGAAAATGTCGAATATCCTGGCTCACCAGATCCTTCCCACCTCCGTTGAAGATGTCAAAAAGATACCAACCGGAGGCTGCGACGTCACGCGAATTTCACAGAACACGCCGCTTGCCGATGTTCTTGGCCGGCGGACGACACGGAATTCGGCAATTCCGTTGCCGTCCCTGCCGCGTCTTGACGAAGTGGGTCTTCACCATGACACCGGGACCAGAACCCTGTGGCAATTCATGCAGCCGGCCGGCCGGCCGAGCTTTACGCCGGGCCTCTTGCGCGACATGACGACGGCGCTCAACATTGTCGAGCAGTCGCATTGCGCCGAAGGCGATCCCGAGGAGGTCATCCGCTACCTGGTTCTGGCGTCGAAGATGCCTGGTATCTTCAACCTCGGCGGCGACCTGCCGCACTTCATGGAGCTGATTGCAGCCGGCGACCGGGCGCGGTTGCAGTGGTACGCGCGCGTCTGCGCCGAGGGCCAGCACCGGCGGGCGGTCAGCCTTGGGCTGCCGATCTGCACGATTGCGGTTGTCCAGGGCGATGCGCTGGGCGACGGCTTTGAGGCGGCGTTGGCGCACGACGTCATCATCGCCGAGAGGAGCGCCAGCTTTGGGCTGCCGGAAGTGCTGTTCGGCATGTTCCCCGGCATGGGCGCCTACAGCTTCCTCGCCCGCCGGCTCGATCCGATTCGCGCCGAGCGCATCATCCTCAGCGGCAAGATCTACAAGGCCGAGGAACTGCACGCGATGGGTGTCGTCGATGAGCTGGCCGAGGACGGCGAGGGCCTGCAGGCGGCGCGCGATTTCATCCGTTCGTTCGATCGGGCGCGCGGGTCGCGGCAAGCGCTCTTGCAGGCGCGCAAGATGCTGCAGCCAGTGACGCTCAAGGAGCTGGTCGACATCGCCGATCTGTGGGTCGATGCAGCGTTGCAGTTGGGCCCGGCCGAGTTGCGCAAGATGAGCCACCTCGCCAAGGCGCAGGACCGCCGCTGGCAGCGGATTGCCGCCGCCGTCACCGCGATCGGCCATCGGATGAGCGAGGCTTCGTGAACGACCGTGGCGCCGTGATCGTGGATCGCCGCTTGAAGTTACCCCGAGCCCTGGAGCACGCACGCGATGGTTGAAACCAAGCGTGGAAGTCTGCCGCCCTGCCGGCCGCCTTGATCCGTCGCTCGTGCTGATCCACCTGCCCTACGAGGGGTTTCCGAGCGAGGGGCTGCTCAGCTGGCGCGGTGGCGCGCCGGCGGTGTGCTCCTTGCGGAAGCGGATCAGTTCGTGCGTGAGCCGATCGCCGAAGTCGCCGCCTTCCTGGCGCAGCCGCTCGAGCGTCATGCCGCGGACGCTGCGACAGAGCCGCCACAGCGCATCGGCCCCTATGTTTCCCGATGTGCCGCGCAGCGCGTGAACCTGATCGCGGAACGACGCGACGTCGCACTGTAAAACCGCCTGGCGAATCGCGCCGATGAGCGCTTCCGCATTCGTGACATACTCGCCCACTGTCTCGGCAACAAAGTGCTCGCCGCCGAACCGCCGCAGGTTCTCGACCACCGACCAGTTGACTGCGGGGTGGACCTCGCCGCGATAGCGCGGATGGGAGGAGATCTGCATCACCCGGTTGCGATCGGCCGCATCGGTGTCGGCGGCGCCCCTTTCATCCAAGCTGCCCTCTGCGGCGTGCGGAGGCGCGCCGGCAGAGAGGGCGGTGATGGTGTCGAGGAGCCGCCGCGGCTCCACCGGCTTGGTCAAGTAAGCATCGGCCCCAGCCTCGGTGCAGGCGTGTGCCGTCTCCGCCATGGCGTCGGCGCTGAGCACGATGACGGGCGTGCGTCGCTCGCCCAGCGTGGCCATGCGGTGCAGCTTGATGACCTCGAGACCATTGATCCGCGGCATGTTGAGGTCGACGATGACGAGATCGAAGCGCTCGGCCTCCAGCTTATCCAGGGTCGCCTCGCCGTCCGCCACCACCGTGACGGTGTGGCCGGCATATTCGAGGATGCGCCGGGTGACCTTCTGGTTGACGGGGTTGTCCTCGGCGACCAGGACATTGAGCGGCGGCCCGGCAGCCGCGCTCTCGCCAGCCGCAAAAGCCTCCGCTGCGCCCTCGCCGGGGGCCAGCGCGCAGGCGAAGTGGAGAACGCGCGCTAGCGCTTGCTGATCGCACGGCAGCCGCAGCGTCGCGCAGAAACCGATCGCAGGCGCGCTTGCATTCTCGCCACTGACGACGCGCACGGTCGGCGCCCGGCCAATCGGGCAGAACGAACCCGCTAATCCATCCTCGCCGCCGGCAGCGTCCACCAGCACAACGTCCGCCGCCGCAGCAGCGTCGTCCGGCGCGACGGCGACGCGGATGCCGAGCTCGGCCAGCATGCGGCCGAGGCTCTCCTGAACGGCCGCACTGGCCGAGCGAATAACAACCGCGCTCGGCAGCGACGCGCGCTGCCCTGCCGCAGAGCTGTCGAGGAGGCGGAGCGGCAGCTCAACGGCAAACGTACTGCCGCAGCCGGGCGCGCTCACCAGCGACAGCGAGCCGTTCAGCAGCTCGGCCAGGTTCTTGGTGATCGCCAGGCCCAGTCCGGAGCCGCCATAGCGCCGGTTGATGCCCTCGTCCGCCTGGGTGAAGCGATCGAAGATCCGCGCCTGCTGCGCCTGATCGATGCCGATACCGGTATCGGAGACCTCGAAGCGCACCATCGCCACGCCGGCGGCCGGGCTCGGTACGGTCGAGACGTTGACGATAACATAGCCCGATTCGGTGAACTTGAGCGCGTTCGCGATCAGATTAATAAGAACTTGGCGCATCCGCCGGCCGTCACCCTGAACGGCAATCGGCACGTCGGACGCGATGTGGATGCCATAGCGCAGCCGCTTGCGTTCGGCCTGCGGCCGGAACATGGCGGCAAGATCCGCGAGCTCCCGGTGCAGATCGAATTCGACCGTACTGATCAAAAGCTTGCTCGCCTCGATGCGCGATAGATCGAGGATGTCATCGATCAGCGACAGAAGCTGGGCGCCCGACGCGCGGACGGTCTTGGCCATCTCACGCTGGTCGGCGTCGAGGCGCGAGCGCTGCAACAGATCGCTCATGCCGATAATGGCATTGAGCGGCGTCCGCAGCTCGTGGCTCATGCTGGCGAGAAACTGGCTTTTCGCATTGTTGGCTGCTTCCGCCTGCGCCTTCGCCTCCGTCAGCTTGCGGATCAGGCTCGCGGCGTAGGCGGGGATGAGGATGAGCGCGATCAGAAGGCCGATGCCGAGCGCCTGCTGCTCCTGCCAGAACGGGCTGCTGAGGATCACCATGAAGAAGCCGGTGACCGACGCCGACACCGACGCCGCGAGATAGGGCAGGCCGTAGCGGAAGCCGTTGCCGAGCGTGACCCAAAGGTAGATCGGGTAGAACGGCGCCGCTGCCTTGCCGCCGAAGTACAGGAACGCCGACGTCATCGCGAAGTCGGTCACCATGGCCGTGAGCCGCCGGCCCGGGGACTCCTCCGGCATGGCGAAAATCAGCACCAGATAGCCGAGCGAAACCGCGAGATACCCGCCCGCGAGCAGGGCGCCGAGCTCGACCTCGCGGGGATGATGCTCCGACACCAGGCCGAAAAAGGTAAGGTAGCCGAACAGCATGCCGACGATGGCGACCCGGATCGCGGCCTGCTCGTGCTCGCTGTCAGTGCGCTCCTTCAGGCGCCGGGCGATCCGGTCCGGGTGCAGCCACTGGCGCCATGCCGCAGCAGAATCCTCACGTCCCCCCGCTGGTCGTGCTTCGTTCGTTGGCATTGGCCGTCCGCTGACAAAGACCCTCACAAGGGTCGGGATTGTAACCGCCACGGCGACCGATTGCACTTGCTAAACCGCCTAAACCGCGTGCAATGCAGCAAACGAGGCATCGGTGGTGCGCGCGCGCGCGTTGCGCAGGCGCTGGTCCCGATCGCGTCGTCCATATCTTGCTGCATCGCCCGCAAGAATACGCTACATTCAGGGCGGCGTCGGCAACAAGCGTGACGCTGCCGTCTGCCGTCGGCGGGTGACTGCCGCGGCCGCACTCATCTGTTTTCGGCTGAATTAGGATGCCCGAAGTCATGAGACGAATTGCCCGAACACTGCCGGCGCTCGCATGTGTGCTGTTGCTTGCCGCCTGCGCCGCCTATCAGACCAAGCCGCGTCCGGAGATCACTTACGCGCACAAATCCCCGATCTCGCTCAACGTGCGTTCGCTGGTTGTCCAGACCAGCTACCAGGCGCCGGGGCAGCCGCCGAACGTTGAGCACCGCTTCGCCACGCCGCCCGCCGCCATTGTCGAGCGCTGGGGGCACGAGCGCCTGCGCACCATCGGCACGGGTGGCACGGCTCTGTTCACGGTGCTGAGCGCGCCGGTCACCGCGCAGCCGCTGCCCGTCACCAAGGGCTTCGTTGGCGCCTTCCGCATCGAGTCCGAGGAGAAGCTGACCATAACGCTGGAGGCGCAGCTGGAAATCCTGGACGAGAGCGGCAACCGGGTCCGGCTCGCCTCGACGCGGGTGACCAAGTCGCGCGAGATGGAAGAGGGGCTGACCATGGACGAGAAGCAGCTCTTCTGGGCGGAACTGACCAAGCTCGCGATGGACAGCTTCGATACCGAGATGGAGCGTGCGATTCAGCAGTACCTGTCCGAGTGGGTGCTCTAGGGCGCTTGGCAACTTCAGGCGCGGCCGATGCGGCGCTCCTGTTGGCTCGTGTTGCTGGCGGCGGCGATCGTTCTTGGCGCGGCTGCAGCCGCATGTTCGCCGGCGCGGCTGCAGGACGCGGTCCGCGTCCTGGCCGACATCGAAGCGGGCCACGGCCCGAGCGGGCTGAAGGCGGCAACGCCCGCGCCGCAGCGAACCGACATCACGTACGCCGTCGCCGACCGCACGTGGCAGGCTGATCTCTACCAGCCCGGCGCGCCGGCGCAGGGCGGTATTGTTCTTGTGCCGGGTTTGACGCCCAAGGGCCGAGACGATGCGCGGCTGGTTGCCTTTGCCACCACGCTCGCGCGGGCGCGCTTCACGGTCCTGGTGCCGGAGCTTGAGCGCATGCGGGCACTCACCGTCACCGCCGACGATGTGCGTCCGATCGCCGATGCGATCGTCCACTTGGCGGCAACGCGCAGAGGCAAGCCCGTCGGCATCGCTGCCGTCTCGTTCGGGGTCGGCCCGGCCGTCCTCGCGCTGCAGGAACCGGAGACGGAAGGCCTGGTTCGCTTCGCCATGACCATCGGTGGCTACTACGATCTCGCCGATCTGGTCACCTTCGTCACCACCGGTGCCTACCGCGATACCACAGGAACCGGCTGGCGGCGCCGGCAGCCGAAGCACTACGGCAAGTGGATCTTCGTTCTCTCGAACGCCCCGCGTGTCGCCGACATCAACGATCGCGTGCTCCTGACCGAAATGGCGAGGCGCCGGCTGGACGACGCGACGGCGCCGGTAGACGATCTGGCGGCAGGTCTTGGCGCCGAGGGACGCACGGTCTATCGGCTCCTGACCAACACCGCGCCGGAGCAGGTGCCGGCGCTGCTGGCCGAGCTGCCGCCGACGATGACTTCGGAGCTCGACCGCCTCGACCTCAAGCGGCGCGACCTCAGCCGCCTCGCGGTCGATTTCGTCATCGTCCACGACCGCGACGACCGCATCATCCCGGAGACGCACGCGCTCGCCCTGGCCTCCGCGTTGCCGCCGGGCCGGGCACGCGTTTCCCTCATCGACAGCCTGGACCACGCTCAGACAGGGCCGACCGATCTGCTCGATGGCCTTAAGCTGGTGGAAGCGGTCTATACGGTTCTGGGAATGCGGGACTGAGGACGGCGCGTACTGCCCGTGCTAGCGGGTCGCCGTGCTGGTGCTGGCGACGGTGGTGGTGGTGGCGTCGGTGAACGGCGTGAACAACTCGGGCAACGGATGGCTGAGCGCCAGCACCGAAGCGATCAGGCTGGCGGCGATCAAGCCGATGATGATGCCGTGCTCAATGCCGGTGGACCGGCAATCAAGCGCGAAAACTTTGTTGAGACACTTGGCGAACATGATCCAACCTGTACCGCTGGCTGTGCGCACCGCTGACGCGGTCCACTTGACTCTGATGGACGACTTAGCTGCAGGCCGCGGCGACGTCAAAGAATTCGTTGGGCTTGAAGGAAGAAAACCGAAGTGCGCAGCATGGTTAACACACTGGGAGCGGAAGAACAGTACATGAATACGGTTAAATTGTGGTAAAGGCGCTGCGCGGGCCGCAATTTTTGGCCGCTGCGCTGGCTGTTCGCCACACCATGGCCGCAAATGCGGGCTAACCGCGCTGCTTCGGCCGGCGGCGCCTTAAGTCAGTGCAGCATCGCCTGCGCGTAAGGGCTGTCGAGCGAGAAGGCGGGGATTTCGACGTCAAACGCCTCGCCCGATTCGGTCACCATGTGATAGCTGCCAACCATGATCCCGGATGGCGTCGTCAACGGTGCGGCGCTCGTGTACTCGAAAACGCCGCCTGGCGAGAGCACCGGCTGCTTGCCGACGACGCCGTCGCCGTGCACGTCCTGGACGCGGCCGGTGCTATCGGTGATCTGCCACGTGCGCTTCAGCAGTTGCACGGTCTCGGTGCCGGTGTTCTCGATCCGCACGTGATAAGCCCAGACATAACGGTGGGAAGCCGGCGCCGACTCGTCTTCGAGGAAGAGCGGTTGCACGCTCACCGTAATCGAGCGCGTCGTCCGGGAGTAGCCGCTGTCGGGGAATGGAATGGGGCCGCTCACGCGTCGTTCCTGCTTGTCCATCGGTCAACCGAGACCGGGCGCAGGGTCGTTCCCCGGCCGAAGGCCTCCTCCACCGCCCACCATACGCACGCCCTTGCGATCCTGCAAGGCAGGCGTCGGCGCCGCCGGGATGGGGCATGGCCGCGCTCGGCCGCTTTGCCGGACTCGGTTGGCGGGCAAACCAGGAAGCTAGACGCAGCGCCTGCAATGCCCCCTTAAGGCACCATAACAGCCGCGCCCGCCAAGATCGTTTTCTATTCCAAGGGCAAGCGCAGCGGCAGCGAGATTCGCTACCCCTTTAACGTCGAGATGAACATCAATCCCGAATACTGGCATCTGCGCGAGAACGATCCGAGCCTCGACGGGCCGGCGGGTTGCCTCTGCCGTTCCCTGTCATCACCATCGCCGACGTTGGTCAGCGCATGCCTGCCGGCGTCGGGGGCGGCTGCCGTAGTCCCACGCGGCTCCTGTGCGATTTCAACCGAATTTTAAGCTCTATACAATAATATCTCACCCGTTCTTGCAGATAAAGAATGATGAAAAGTGTAAGCAAATAATACTTTTGACCTTGGCGATCGCTATTACTATAGTGCAGGAGGTTCACATGGGGGACCGAAGAGACGGCGAAGGAAACGAAAATGGTCAAATCCCTGAAGGCTCTCATTAAAGACGAAAGCGGCGCAACGGCGGTCGAATATGGCCTCTTGCTTGCTCTGATCTCTCTGGCTCTGATCGGCGGCGCCCAGTATGTTGCTGGCCAGCTCGACACCATCTTCACCGGTGTTGGCGACGAGCTTGGCAATCATGCCACTCCCGATACCGGCACCGCGCACTAACGCGCATTCCGGTCATCGATCAAAGCAAACGGTCTTTGGCTTTCATCTCCGTGGGGCGTCGCCGGGCGCGCATGGTCCGGCGACCACCCCCCGCAAAGAGCGAACCAAGACAAGGGACCCAAGCTGGAGAGGATGCTTCGCTGACGGCAGGTTGAAATAAAACGTTTCAAGACCCCAACGACCCCGATGGTTGATCTTCATATCGTTGATCTCACAATCGCGACCCTGTTCATTGGGTTGCTCTGTGTTGCTGCCGGCAGCGACATCGCCGATCTGCGCATTCCCAACCGCATTTCGGTCGCGCTGGCTGCCCTTTATCCGTTTCACATTGTCGCCAGCGGCAGTGACGTCGACTGGCAGGGCGCGCTGGTCGTTGCCGCTCTGTCGTTCGCGCTCGGCGCGCTTGGCTTCATGGCCAGCTTCGTCGGCGGCGGCGATGTCAAGCTGTTCGCGGCCGTCGCGCTGTGGTGCGGGCCTGCCGGCATCTTCGATCTCGTCATTCTCACCGGCGTCATCGGCGGCGTTCTGGGCCTTGTGATGGTGACGAGACTCCGCTTCGTCCTCGCCTGGTCGTTCGAAGCGGTCGGTGCAACCGTGGTTCGCAACGCTTTCTTAAGGCATGTGATCCCATATGGGGTGGCGATCGCCGGCGCCGGTTTGATCGTCGCCGGCCGGCCGCTGGTGGAATTCGGCCGGTAACAGAGCCGGGAATAGAAAGGAACTCGGGCGATGCAACTGCGATCCGTCCTCCTGCTGGGTGTCGCCCTGGCGATGGCTGGCGCTACCGCCTTCCTCGTAAACGGCTGGGTGTCCAACCGGCATCAGGCGGCTGAGGCGCGGCCGGCCGCGCCTGCGCCCGCGCTGCCCAAGATCGAGATCCTCGTTGCCAAGGCCGACCTCTCGACTGGTACCTTTCTCAAGCCCGATCAGCTGCGCTGGCAGCTCTGGCCGGAAGACGGCATGAACGAGGGCTACTTCGTCAAGGGCAAGGCAGCGGAGAAGGATTTCGATGGATCGGTCGTGCGTTCCCGCCTCTACGCCGGCGAACCAATTACCAAGGAACGGGTCGTCTACGCCGGCGAGCAGGGCTTTCTCGCCGCCGTGCTGGAGCCGGGCAAGCGGGCGATCTCGGTGCCCGTCGATGCCACCCGCGGCGTTGCCGGTTTCGTGTTCCCGGGCGATCTGGTCGACGTCCTGTTGAGCCTCAAGAGCAGCGTCACGTCCGAGGAGGAAGGCGGCGGCGGTGGTGCCGCGACGCGCTTTTTCAGCCAGACCATCCTCTCCGGGGTGCGCGTGCTGGGCGTCGATCAGGCGGTCGACAGCGAGGGCGGCAAGCCCAAGGTCGCCAAGACGGCGACGCTCGAAGTCACGCCGAAACAGGCGGAACGCATTGCTGTCGCCCTCGAACTGGGCGAGCTGTCGCTGACCTTGCACAGCATCGCCAAGCCCGAGGCCGACCTTGAGGGTCTGACCCGGACCGCGAGCAAGGGCAACGGCATCGCTCCGGCGCCCGCGAAAAGCTACACCCGTGACATGGATGTGCTTGAGATGATTGGTGATCCGTGGGGACTGCCGGTTCCGAATGGCCTCGGTCAGAAGGCCAACGTCGTGCGCGGCAGCGAATCCAAGGTCGTGCGCTTTTGAGGACTTGAGAGATCATGATGACTCCATTCGCAAGACCTCGAGCGCCGCACCTGTGGCGCCTCGCGGCGATCGTTCTCGCCCTGCTCGCGGGCACCCCGCCGCAATCGGCGGAAACCGCCGAGGTGCTCTCCAGCCAGCGCTCGACCGTGACCGTTGAGGTCAACAAGGGCGCGGTCGTTACCCTGCCGCGGGCGGCGAGCACGCTGTTTGTCGCCAATCCCGAGGTCGCCGACATCCAGATGAAGTCGCCGCGGCTGATCTATCTGATGGGCAAGCGGCCGGGCGATACCACCTTGTTCGCCGTCGATGAGCGCGAGCAGGTGTTCGCCAACATCGACGTCTCGGTTACCCACAACCTGTCGCGGCTGAAAGATGCCATCCGCTCGCTGCACCCCGATGCGAGCGTGCGCGTCTCCAGCATCGAAGGTGCCGTTGTTCTCGACGGCAAGGTCAGCAGCGCCATGGTAGCTGAAGACGTGCGTGAGTTCGCGTCCCAGGTCATCGGCGAGAAAGGCCGGGTTATCAACCGATTGAGTGTCGACGCACCGTCCCAGGTCAATCTGCGCGTTCGTATCGCCGAGGTCGACCGCGACATCGAGAAGGAGCTCGGCATCGACTGGGAATACGTGGGCGAGGTGTTCGGTTACGATCTTGCCGTCTCGCTCGTCAATCCCCTCGCCAGCGTGGTTTCAAACACCGCTGTCCTGGGGACGCCCGGCCGCGATCTCAGCGCTGTGATCCGAGCACTCGAGGAGGAGGGCCTGATCACGTTGCTGGCGGAGCCGAACCTGACGGCGTTGTCCGGCGAGACCGCGAGCTTCCTTGCCGGCGGCGAATTCCCGATCCTGGTGCCGGATGACGACAGCATCACCATCGAGTTCAAGAAGTTCGGCGTCTCGCTCGCATTTACGCCGACCATCCTGGGCGAGAACCGCATCAATTTGCACGTGCGGCCCGAGGTCAGTCAGCTCACCAGCGAAGGGTCGATCTCGTTCCCCGTCGGCTTCAACACCGCGGTGACGGTACCGGCCTTGAGCGTGCGCCGTGCGGAAACCACCGTTGAGCTCGGCAGCGGCCAAAGCTTCGCCATCGCCGGCCTGCTCAACAACGACACCGCCCACAACGTGAGCAAAGTGCCGGGCTTGGCCGATGTGCCGGTCATCGGCCGGCTGTTCTCCTCCGACAAGTTCAAGCGGGAGGAGAGCGAGCTCGTGATCATCGTCACGCCTTATCTCGTGCGGCCGACCAACGATCGTCTGGCGCTGCCGACCGACGGCTTCGCGCCGCCGAACGACCGCGAGCGCATCGTGCCAAGCGGCACCTGGAAGCAGAGTGCTACCCCCGGCACCGTGACGACCGTTCGCCCCGACGGCTCCCGCGTCGGCGGCACGGCCGGCTTCGTCCTGGAGTAGGAGGCCGAACATGGAGGATCTGATGCGCACGCGAAGCGGGCTGTTCCACGCCCTCCTGCTGGTCACGGCTTCGTCGCTCGCCAGCGGGTGCCAGTATTTCAACGAGCCCGCGGGCGACCCCGCCCTGGCGACGCTTAATGGCACAACCCACATGAGCCGGCCGGAGCCGGAGGTGAAGCGGGCCGTCTACCGACACGAGGTCGCCTTCGTGCCCGGCGATGCGACGCTGGCTGCGGCTTCGCAACAGGACCTGGATGCCTTCGTGGGCGAAGTGGGCATCGCTGCCGCCGACGAGTTCATGATCGTCGGGCCGGACCAGCCGAGCCCGCTCAGCAGCCGGCAGCGGCAGATGGTGTCCTCCTATCTGGCGCTCAAGGGCGTGAACGTGGCGCCGCTGCCAGTTGATGCCACCTACGCCCCGGCCGCCGGCGACACGGTGAGCGTGATCGTGCGCCGGAAGACGGTGGTGCTGCCGGCCTGTCCCGACTGGACTTCCGAGCCCAACCAGTCCTTCACCAACCGGCCGCAGCGGAACTTCGGCTGCGCCAGCGCCGTCAACCTCGGCATGATGATCGCCGTGCCCTCGGACCTTGAGCACGGCCGCGGCCTCGGCCCCAAAGAGGGCACCGTCAGCGCGAAATCGATCGAACGCTACCGGAAGGGCAAGACCAAGGAGCTTATTCGCGATGCCGGCAGCTCCGACGTGTTCCCGGCGGCGGATTCGGGATCGTCCGGCGGAGCGGAGAAATAGCCATGATGGCGCGCGCACTGGCCGGGGTCGTCCCGTCCCAGCCCAAGGAATTCGGAGCTTTCATCGCTGACGAGGAGACGCGCGCAGCGGTCCTGCAGGCCGCGGCCGACGCTGGCCTGGCCGAACCGCACGTGGTGCAGAGCAAATTCGAAGATGCGCTCCGCCGCCTGCGCAAGATCCCGACGCCCCGGATCCTCGTCGTCGATTTGAGCGGCTGCCCTGACATGATCGCCGACATCGCCCGGCTTTCGGAGGTCTGCGACGAGGGCACGCACGTCATCGCGTTGGGCGACGTCAACGACATCAATCTCTACCGCCAGTTCGTAGGCATCGGGCTGCACGACTACTTCGTCAAGCCGATCGCAGCCGCCAATCTGGCGTCGGCGATGACGAATGCTGGCAAGGCTGCGGAGGCGGCGGCGCCCGGCGACCAGGTCGGCCACGTCGTCAGCATCATCGGCGCCCGCGGCGGCGTCGGCGCGTCGTCAATTGCGGTGAATCTCGCCTGGATGCTGGCGAACGACCACAAGCGCCGGGTCGCGCTGGTCGATCTGGACCTGTTCTTCGGCACCTGCGGCTTGGCACTCGATCTCGACCTGGGCCGCGGTTTTCGCGAGGCGCTTGAGAACCCGTCACGCATCGACGGCCTGTTCATCGAGCGGGCGATGATGAAGTGCAGCGACAAGCTGTTCGTTCTCTGCGCCGAGGAGGCGCTCGAGTGCGCCATCAACTTCGATGCCACGGCCGTCGAATTGTTGATCGACCATCTGCGCCGCGATTTCCAGTACGTGATCGTCGACATGCCGCGGTTTGCCGCGCGCACGCAGTCGTCGGTCCTGACGCCACCATCGTCGGTTGCGGTCGTAACCGACCCGTCGCTCGCGGGTATGCGCGACACCATGCGCCTCGTTGCGCTGTTGAAGAAGGTCGCGCCCAAGGCGGACCCCAGCGTTGTTCTCAACAAGACCGGGGCCAATCCGAGTGCCGAGTTGACGAAGGCGGACTTCGAGAAGGGGGCCGAGGCTAAGGTGAGCCACGTCATCCCGTACGATCCGAAAACGTTCGGCGCCTGCGCCAGCACCGGCAAAGCGCTGGCCAAGGTCGCGGCCGGTTCGCGAGCCAGTAAGGCAGTGGCGACCATGGCCGGGCGTCTGGTTGCC
>JBATPX010000055.1:0-81703 GCA_049291695.1 Defluviicoccus sp. | reverse complement strand
GGAAGCGAGCGCTCGGGCGGCGAGGCGAAAGGCGGGCCGCGGTTGGGCGGTGTCTCGGCTGAAGACCGGCTGCCGTCGACCCGGCCGGAGGACGATCTCCTCGACATTCCGGCCTTCCTGCGCCGCCAGGCGAACTGAGGTTAAGCGCTCCGGCCTTCCTGAAGCCTCCGTCGGAGGAAGGCCGGTGCGGCGGCTCAAGGGTGCTCACCTTGGGCCGCCGCGCGCTTCGCCTTGATCGCCCAGCCGGGGACCGTGGTATAGTGCGATTGGGTTACCAACCGCCGATTACTGGACGTCAAGGATCGCATGACCTTCGAAAGCAGCCCCTCCCGTCACCGCAATCGCGCGGCGGCGGCCGTTGTCGCAGTTCTGCTGGTCGTCACGGCTTGCAGTTCGACGAAAGAACCGGAGTACGCCGACCGCCCGGTCGATGATCTTTACAACGAAGCCATGGATAACATGGAAAAAAAGCAGTACCAGGAAGCTGCGAAGTTGTTTGATGAGGTCGAGCGGCAGCATCCCTATTCAACCTGGGCCGTCCGCTCACAGGTAATGGCTGCGTTCGCACACTACCAGGCAAATGAATACGATGACTGCGTTCTCTCCGCCGATCGCTTTATCGAACTCAACCCGGCGCACCAGGATGTCGCGTACGCATTTTATTTGAAGGGACTATGCTACTACGAGCGCATCTCCACTGTCGACCGAGATCAGGAAATGACGGAGATGGCGCGGCGAACGTTCCAGGAACTGATCGCGCGTTATCCCGAGTCCCAATACAGTCGCGATGCCCGCATAAAGCTTGACCTGACAATCGATCATCTGGCAGGTAAAGAGATGGACATTGGCCGCTATTATTTGCGGCAGAAGTTTTACCTGGCGGCAATCAACCGGTTCAAGAACGTCGTCGATCGCTATCAGACCACGACCCATGTTCCCGAGGCACTGCTGCGCTTGACGGAAGCCTACACGGCCCTCGGCCTCAAGAACGAGGCGCAAAAGACAGCCTCGGTTCTGGGCTATAATTTCCCCGACAGTGATTGGTATGCGGATGCGTACGGTCTGGTCGGCGGCGGACAGGAACCGGAGAGCAAATCCTGGTACCGCCTCTGGTAGAGGCAGCCCATGCTGTCGATGCTCTCGATCCGTGATGTCGTTCTGATCGATCGCTTGGAGGTTAATCCGGCGGCCGGTCTTAGCGTTCTGACCGGAGAGACCGGAGCCGGCAAGTCAATTCTGCTCGACGCGCTGGGCTTGGTGCTCGGCAGCCGGTCGGACGCGCGGCTTTTGCGGCAGGGCTGCGAGAACGCTGCCGTCGCTGCCTGCTTCCGCGTTTCGCACAACCACCCAGCGCGCGCACTCCTGCGCGAAAGCGATGTTGCGAGCGGCGACGAGGACATCGTCGTGCGCCGCATCATCGGCCGGGATGGGCGCTCGAAGGCCTACATCAACGATCAGCCGGTGGGCGTCACCTTGCTGCGGCGGCTGGGGCAGGCGCTGGTCGAGGTCCACGGCCAGTTCGAGAGCCAGCGCCTGCTTGAGCCCGCCCATCACCGGGCGCTGCTGGACGCGTTCGGCGGCCACACGGCGGACGTCGAGGCGTGCATCACGACCGCGCGCGAGTGGCGCCAATCCCGCGAGCAGCTGGCGCGCGTGCAGGCGGAGATGGAGGTGGCTGCCCGCGACGAAGCGTACCTGCGCGATGCGGTTGCAGAACTTGAAAAGCTGGCGCCGCAGCCGGGGGAGGAAGTGGAGCTGGCGGCCCGCCGCACACTGCTGCAGAGCGCGGAGAAGCTGATCACGGCGGTGAAGGATGCCGCGCAGGAGTTGAGCGGCGGCCGCGGTGCTGCCGACATCTTGCGTGGCGTCTTACGCGCGCTGGAGCGGATCGCGCCCAAGGCCGAGGGGCGGCTGGAGGGCGCGCTTGCCGCGCTGGAGCGCGCGCTGGGGGAAGTGTCCGACGCCGAAGCGGTGCTGGAACGGACGCTCGCCGACGCCGATCTCGATCCGCGCCGGTTGGACGAGGTGGAGGAACGGCTGTTTGCGCTGCGCAAGCTCGCTCGCAAGCACAACGTCCACGCCGATGCCCTGCCGCGTGTCGAGGGCGAGCTGGCTGAGCGGTTGGCTGCGCTGACCGATGGCGCCGATGCGGTGCAGCGCCTTGCCGCCGAGGCCGAGGGGGCGGCGAAGGCGTTCCGCGCCGCGGCGCTGAGGTTGAGCAAGGCCCGCCAAGCGTGCGCCGAGCGGCTGGACGTTGCCGTCGCTGCCGAGCTGCAGCCGTTGCGCCTGGGAAAAGCCACGTTCCGCACCCGCCTCACATCGTTGAGCGAAGTTGAGTGGGGAGAGCACGGCTGCGAAGCGGTCGAGTTCGAGGTTGCGACCAACCCCGGCGCGGCGCCGGGACCGCTGGCGCGGATCGCGTCGGGGGGCGAACTCGCGCGCTTCATGCTGGCGCTCAAGGTGGTCCTGGCGCAGGCGGATCCGGTGTCGACGCTGGTGTTCGATGAGGTCGATGCCGGCATCGGTGGTGCCGTCGCCGATGCCGTTGGTGAGCGGCTGGCGAGGCTCGCCGATGAGGTGCAGGTGCTGGTGGTGACGCATTCGCCGCAGGTCGCCGCCCGTGGCCACCATCACTGGCGGATCTCGAAGTCGGTGGTCGATGGTGCCGCCCGTACGTACGTCGAGGCCCTCGACACGGCCGGGCGCACGGAGGAGTTGGCGCGCATGCTGGCCGGCGCCCGTGTTACCGATGAGGCGCGCCGGGCCGCCCGCAGCCTGCTCGCGGGTAGCCCCGCGTGCTGACGGCGACCGAGCGCCGCTCGCGCCCCGTCGAGATCCTCTCCCCGGCGGAGGCGGCTGACGAGCTTGCGGCTCTCGCGGCCGAGATCGCGCAGCACGACAAGGCCTATTACCAGGACAACGCGCCGCTCATCAGTGATGCCGAGTACGATTCCCTGTTCCGCCGCAATGCGCTGATCGAGCAGCGCTTCCCGGCCCTGATACGGCCCGACTCGCCGTCGCGCCGGGTCGGTGCACCGGCAGCGCCGGCCTTCGCCAAGGTCCGGCATGCTCAGCCGATGCTCTCGCTCAACAATGCCTTCAGCGAAGCCGAAGTGGTCGAGTTCGTCGCCGGCGTGCGCCGGTATCTCGCCAAAGAGGTGAGCGCGGAGGCCGACTTGGCGCTGGAGATCATGGCGGAGCCGAAGATCGATGGCCTGTCGGTTTCGCTGCGCTACGAGAGCGGGCGTCTCGTCCGCGGCGCAACCCGGGGCGACGGCACCACGGGCGAGGATGTCAGCGCCAATCTGCAGACCATCGCCGACATCCCGAATGCGCTGGCGGACGCACCTGCGGTCATCGAGGTGCGCGGCGAGGTATACATGTCGATCGCCGACTTCGAGGCCCTGAACGTGCGTCAGCGTGCGCAGGGCGCGAAGGTGTTTGCCAATCCGCGCAATGCCGCCGCTGGCTCGCTGCGCCAGCTCGACCCGGCGGTGACGGCCGGCCGGCCCTTGCATTTCTTTGCCTATGCCTGGGGCGAGGTGAGCGCCGAGATCGCCGCGACGCATGCCGCCTTCCTCGACGCGCTGCACGGGTTCGGCTTTGTCGTCACTCCGTGGCGGCGTCTGTGCCGCAGCGTCGAGGATATGCTGGACTACCACCGCACAATGGCCGAGCGCCGGCCGCAACTTGGCTACGAGATCGACGGCGTCGTGTTCAAGCTCAACCGGCTCGACTGGCAGGATCTGTTGGGCTTCGTCAGCCGGGCGCCGCGGTGGGCGATCGCGCACAAGTTCCCGGCCGAACAGGCGACGACGGTTTTGCGGGCGATCCGTGTGCAGGTCGGGCGCACCGGTGTCCTGACCCCGGTTGCGGAGCTTCAGCCGGTGGCCGTTGGCGGCGTCATGGTCAGCCGTGCCACGCTGCACAACGAGGACGAGATCCGCCGCAAGGACATCCGCGAAGGCGATACCGTCGTCATCCAGCGCGCGGGCGATGTCATCCCGCAGGTGGTCTCAGTTGTCGCCGAGGAGCGGCCGCCCGGCACGTCGCCGTTCGCGTTTCCGGAGACGTGTCCGGAATGCGGCAGCAGGGCCGAACGCGTCGCCGACGAAGCCGCCCGGCGCTGCACCGGCGGCCTGATCTGCCCGGCGCAGGCGGTGGAGCGGCTGAAGCATTTCGTCTCCCGCGACGCGTTCGACATCGAAGGCCTGGGCGATAAGAACATCGCCGCGTTCTGGGAGGATGGCCTTTTGCGGCAGCCCGCCGACATCTTTGCCCTGCCCGCGCGCATCGATGCGATCCGCAACCGGGAGGGCTGGGGCGATCGATCCGCCGAGCGCCTGATGGCGGCCATTGCGGCGCGGCGCACGATCGCGCTTGAGCGTTTCATCTTTGCGCTTGGCATTCCGCAGGTGGGCCAGGCGACGGCCAAGCTGTTGGCGCGGCGCTACCGCACGCTGGATGCGTGGCGCGAAGCGTTGCGCCAAGCGTGCACGCCCGCTTCGCAGGCCTATTCCGATCTGATCGGGATCGAGGGCATCGGCCCTGCGGTCGCTGCCGACATCACCGGCTTTTTTGCCGAGCCGCACAATCGTGAGGCTGTTGACGCGCTGGCGCAGGTCGTGGCGGTCGAGGATGCGGCCGTCCTGCCCGCTCAGCCCTCAGCCGTTGCCGGCAAGTCGGTGGTGTTCACCGGCACGCTGCGCACGCTCAAGCGCAAGGAGGCCGAGGCGCAGGCCGAGGCGCTGGGTGCGATCGTTGTTCAATCGGTCTCGAAGAAAACCGACCTCGTGGTCGCCGGCGAGAACGCGGGCAGCAAAGCGGAAAAGGCGAACAAGCTGGGGTTGACGATCCTCACCGAGGACGATTGGCTGCGTTTAACCGGCGCCGGCGCTCCGTAGAGCACCTCCGTCGGTGCCGTCCCGTCATGCGCCCACGGCCGCCACCGTCCCAGCGGCTGCCGCAATCGGCGCTAATGCAGCTTCTTCGGCAGTTCGGCGATCGCGTCGTCGATGAGCGCGTTTGCCTGCTTGGTCGATAGTTCGGTCGCCAGCAGCCGGCGGGTGGCTTCGACTGCAACCTCCACAGCCGTCGTGCGGATCTCCGCCATCGCCGCCTGTTCGGCCTGGGCGATGCGCTCCATCGCGAGTTCCTCGCGGCGCTTCATCGCCCGCTCCAGCTCCTGTGCGGCGTGCTCCTCCAGCCGGTCGGCCTGCCTGCGCGCCTGATCGAGAATGGCTTCGGCCTCCTCGGCCGCCTCGCGCCGCTTGCGCTCATAGGCCGCCAGCATCTGCTGTGCTTCCTCGGCAAGGCGGGCGGCTTCGTCGATCTGCTGCTTGATCTTGTTGGCACGGTCATCGAGTGCCACCGTCACGACCCGATAGGCAGTGCGGCCGATCAGGGCGACGAAGATGACGAAGCCAACGGCGACCCAGAATTCCGCCGACATGTAGAATGGCGGGTGGGCCGCATGTTCGGTTACCTCGGTGGCAGCCTGGGCGATGGCGATCAGCATCAACGGGCCCCCTTAAGTGCGTCGTCAATCGCCGCAATGACGTGCTGTTGCGGGGGGCGCGTTCCGATCAGCTTCTCGACTGCCAAGCCTGCGACCTCGACCGCCATGTCGCGAATACCGGCGACGGCTTCCGTGCGGGCGGCGGCAATCCTGGCTTCGGCGGTGCCGATCTCATCCGCCAGACGATCGCCCAGTTCCGCGTGCCGTTCCGCCGCCAGGCGTTCGGCCCGCTCGTGCGAGACTTGGACCTGCGTTTGCGCCTTGGCACGCGCATCAACCATCGTCTTTTCGTAGGCCGCGACCGCCTGCTCGGCCTCCTGCTTCAGGTTCTCCGCCCGCCGCAGGCTGTCGTTGATGCGGAACTCGCGCTCCTCCAGAATTTCATTCAGCCGCGGCAGAACGAAGCGCCACATCAGATAGTAGAGGACGACGAAACTGATAATCAGCCAGACAATCTGGGGCGACCAGAAACTGGGGTCGAACTGCGGCATGGCATGCCCCTTGCCCGCGATGCCGGGAGAATTCCCCGGCGATTTATCGAGAAGCGAACGCTAGAACACGAACATCAGCATCAGCGCGACGACCAGGGCATACAGCGCCACCGCTTCGACCAGCGCGAAGCCGAGGAACATCGGCAGCTGGATCAGCGGCTGAGATGCCGGGTTGCGAGCCAGCGACGAGATCGCGGTCGCGAAGATGTTGCCGATTCCGGCGCCCACGCCGCCCAGTCCAACGACCGCGATTCCGGCGCCGATCAATTTTGCAGCTTCAGCATCCATGGCCCTATTCCCTATCTAGCGGTTGCCGATTCATAGAAACGTCCGTTCAGCGCACCGGCGCCGGTGATATCCGCGGCGTCAGTGCATATGCAAGGCATCGTTGAGGTAGATGCAGGTGAGAATGGCGAAAACGTACGCCTGCAGGAAGGCGACAAGCAGTTCGAGACCCGTCAGCGCGACGACGGCGGCCAGCGGTATGACGCCGATGATCCCAAGCCCGGCGACAAAGCCACCGAACACCTTCAGCAGGGTGTGGCCGGCGGTCATGTTGGCAAACAAGCGCAGCGCGAGGCTGAACGGGCGCGTGAGATACGACAGCACCTCGATCGGCACCAGTAGCGGCGCCAGGTAGATCGGCGTGCCGTGCGGGAGAAAAAAGTGGAAGAAGTGCAGGCCGTGCTTCATGAAACCGATGGTCGTCGTGCCGATAAAGACCACCATCGCCATGCCGAGTGTCACGATCAGGTGGCTTGTAAAGGTAAAGCTGTAGGGGATCATCCCCAGCATATTACCGATCAAAACAAACATGAAGAGCGTAAAAACAAACGGGAAATACTTTCGACCCTCTGCGCCAACGTTGTTTCGCAGCATGTTGGCGACAAACGTATACGATAACTCAGCGATGGATTGCATGCGGCCGGGAATGAGCGAGCGCTGCCGCATGCTGAAATACAACAGTGCCGAGATGCCGACCACCGTGATCATCATCATCAGCGCCGAGTTCGTGAACGATGCATCGACGCCGCCGATGCTGATGTCGACGAGGGGCTTGATCCTGAACTGCTCGAGAGGACTGGCCACGGCTACCCTCGTTCTGTTTTCTTCTCGTTATCCGCCGCCGGTCCCTTGCTCGGCTCGCACCCGCCGGACTCACCCGCCGGTGCGGGGCGATAGCCGACCGCCATCCCGTAACCCTTGATGGTCCGGTAGACGTTCATTCCTCCGGCGGCGGCGCCCAGAAGAAAAAACGTCACCAACAACCAAGGCTTCGTCCCCAAGCCGCGATCCAGCAGGTACCCGATGCCGGCGCCCACCCCCAACCCGGAAACAAGGTGGGCCGCGACCATAAACGCCATTCCCAAACCGTAAGCCGGTTCCCCGAAGGCCGGTTTGGCTTCCGGAGGCTCGGTCTCGGCCCGGAGGCGCTTGAGCCGCTCATCCAGGTCCTGCAGCGACCCCGGTGGGGGGTGATGGCTCATCTGACGACGGCGTCTCTACCCCTGCGATCGTGCAAAGCACAAAATAGAGGCCGTCCGGCGACGCTGTCAAGGCGGAAAACCCCCGCGGCGGGTCCGGCGGCTGAAGCTTAATCAATTGATCTCGTGGCGAGAATCGGCACAAGAGGAGGATGCGATGCCGCTGGTGCGAGAGATCCGTGCGGGCGCAGGTCGACGGAGACGAGTTGCGAGACGCCGCGCTCCGGCATAGTCACTCCGAAAAGGCGATCGCTGCGCGCCATGGTCATCCGATGGTGGGTGATGACCAGGAAGCGGGTGCCGCGCGCAGCGAGATCGCTCAGGAGCAGGCACAGCCGGTTGACGTTGGCGTCGTCGAGTGCCGCATCAACTTCGTCCAGCACGCATAAGGGCGTCGGCTTGGTGAGAAACTGAGCGAAGCGGAGTGCCAGGCCGGTCAACGCCTGCTCGCCGCCGGACAACAGCGCCAGCGACTGCAGTTTCTTGCCCGGCGGGCAGGCGCGCACCTCAAGCCCGGCCGAAAGCGGGTCGTCCGGCGTCGTCAGCGCCAGTTCGGCCCAGCCGCCACCGAACAGCCGCGTAAAGACGGCGTGGAAATGGCGGCTAACCGCGGCGAAGGCGGCGAGCAACCGCTCCCGCGCGGCGCCGTCGATCTCGGCAATGGCGCGCCTGAGCTTGACGATCGCACCTTCGAGATCGGCGCGCTGTGCTTCAAGGTCTGCCACCTGTTCCGCCAGGGCCGCCGCCTCCTCGTCGGCGCGCAAGTTCACCGGACCCATGGCCTCGCGCTCCCGCTGCAGCCGTTCGAACCGGCGCTGCAGGCCTTGGGGATCGGCCGGCGCGCCGGCGCTGCCGGCCAGCGCGGCCAACTCGTCCGGCGCGATCCCGAGCCGTTCGGCGATCCGCTGCGCTGTCCGCTCGTGGTCCTGAACTGCCTGCACACTCGCCGCTTCGGCGCGGATGTGCGCCTCGCGCGCTTCGCGTTCGGCCGCTTCGGCGCGTCGCAAGGCGGAATCGGTTGTCCGCCGCTGCTCCTCGCCGACAGCCAGCGCGTCGGCCGCCTGTGCATGGATGGCCTCAGCGCGCGTCAGCGCATCGAGAACGCGCTGCCGGCGTGCATCGAGCTCGGCTGGCGCCGCATCGAGCCGGCGCTGCTCGGCCGCACAGGCCTCATGCCGTTCGTGCAGGGAAGCGACCTGCTGGGTGGCCGCGGTCAGCCGCTGCTGCCAACCGGCGATGTCGGCTTGCAAGCCCTCGATGCGGCGCTTGCGGCCGGCAATCTCCCGGCGCAGGTCATCGAGCGCCGAGCGGCAGCCGGCCTGGCGCGCGCGCAGGCGGTTCAGTTCGTCACGCAAGGTCGCGACGCGGGCGCGTTCGGCCGCAAGCTCGGGCAGTGGCGCCAACGCCGTCGTTGCCTCCGTCAAGCTGGCCTCGCAGGCGAGCCGTTCGGCATCAAGCGCGGCGGCATGGTCCGCCAGCACCGCCCTCTGCGCGCTCACGCCGTCGAGTCGTGCTGCCGTACCGGCGCGGGCGACGCGGCAGTGCTCAAGGGTGCGCTCGGCGGCTCGGAGCGCCGTTCGCGCGTCCTGTTCGGCCGTTCGGGTCGCCGCTTCGTCACGCCTGGCGGCAGCCAGCCGCGTTTGCGTCGCCGTCCGCGCCGCTTGTGCGGCAGCGACCAGGGGCTCCAGTTCGGCGAGTCGCCGTCGCTGCCGCAGCCGAACGCTGATCGTACCTTCATGGGCCGAGCGCTGCACGAGGCCATCCCAGCGCCATACGGCACCAGCGCGGCTGACAAGGCGCTGACCGGGTTTGAGATCTGGCTGCACGCGCTCCGCGACCGCCTCGTCGTCGGCGATGCCGATGTGTGCCAGACGCCGCGCTAGCATCGGCGCGCCGCGGCAATAGCCGGCAAGGGGCACGACCGTGTCGGCAAGCGGGGCGTCACCCGGCGCGGCCGGCAAGGTACGCCAGTGGAGCGGGGCATCCGTATCGGTGGCGACCAGCAGGTCCTCGCCAAGCGCGGCCGCCAAAGCGGTTTCATAGCCCGGCTCGACCGTGATCAGGTCGAGTACAGGGGTGCCGCCGCGCGGCTCGGCGCGGGCAAGGCCGTTGAGCGCGTCGAATTCCGCGCGCAGCTGGGCGTGCGCCGTGTTCGCTTCCTGCACCGTCGCTTCCGCCGGCGCGAGTGCGGCTTGGGCCTGCGCCCGCGCGGCCTCGGCAGAGTCGGCGGCGCGCTGCACCTCAGCGAGCCTTTCTGCCGCAGCCACGAGCTCGGTTTCGGCGTGCACTGCCGCTGCCTCGGCGGCGGCGCTTTCGCTCGCGTTGCGTTCGTGCTGTTGCGCAAATTCGCGGCTGCGATCGTCAAGCCGCCGCTGCTGTCGCGTCATCTCCGCGACGGAACGCGCAAGTTCGTCACGGCGCGCCGCCGCCGCCGCCGTCCGCTCGCTCAAGGCAAGGAAGTCGCTCTCTGTCGCAGCGATCTGGCGGTCGACGGCGGCGAGCTCGGCTGCGGCGGCACTCAGCCGTTCCTCCTCCCCGGCGCCGGCAGTGATCAAACGCTCGCGCTCGCCGCGCACCCGTTGCAGGCTTGCCTCGGCATCTTGACCCACCTGCTGCGCGCGCACCAAGTCGTCGGCGAGCTGTGCACCGCGCTGTCGGCACGCGTGGCGCTCCTGTTCCAGCCGCCGCTCCTCGCCCTCGACCACATCGCGCTCGGCTTGCAGACGATGGCGTTCTGCCGCCGCCTGGTCCTGGCCATCGCGCAGGCGCGGCAGCGATGCTTCGGCGTCCGCCAACGCAGCCGCACAACCGGTGACGGCAGCCGCCGCCTCGGCGACGCGGCCGCCCGCCTGCTGCACCTGATGCTGTGCTGCCTCCACCAGCGCCGTGACCCGCTTCCAGTCCGCCCACAGGATCGACGCCTCGGTCTTGCGGATGCGTTCGGACAGGGTGCGGTAATGGTCGGCCTGGCGGACCTGCTCGACCAGCCGCTGCTGCTGCGCGCGCAAGGTCGCGAGCGTGTCGTCGGCCCGCTGCAGATTGGCCTCGGCAGCGTTCAGGCGCAGCTCGGTCTCGTGCCGGCGCGTCTGCAGACCGGCGATGCCGGCCGCCTCCTCCAGCAGGGCGCGGCGCTCGGCCGGTTTGGCACCGATCAGCGAGGCGACCTGGCCCTGGGTCACGATGGCCGATGATCGGGCGCCGGAGGCCTGGTCGGCGAATAACAGCTGGACGTCGCGGGCGCGCACCTCGCGGCCATTCACGCGATAGACCGATCCCCGGCCGCGTTCGATCCGGCGGCTGACCTCGATCACCTCGCACGCGGTAAACGGCGGCGGCGCTGATCGCTCCTGGTTGTCGAGCTGCAGAACGACCTCGGCGACCGCGCGCGGCGGCCGGCCGCTTGCGCCGGCGAAGATGACATCGTCCATCTCGTCGCCACGCAGCGTCCGGGCCGAGCTCTCGCCCATCACCCAGCGCAGTGCCTCGACCAGGTTGGACTTGCCGCAGCCGTTCGGGCCGACGATGCCGGTCACGCCGGGCATGACCGTGACCTCCGTCATGTCGACGAAGGACTTGAAGCCGGTAAGCCTGAACTTGACGACCTGTACCACGCGCTTACGCAAGCCCCGTGCGATGGGATGTGGTGCGAGGGGGGGCGGAGAGGCGGCGGCAACGGCCGCGGGGCAAAGGCAGGCCGATCATTCGGAGCGCCACCAGCGTTTCAGCGCCCCGCCCATGCGGCTGAAGGCGCCCTCATCCTGCCCGCCGTCCGGCTTTTGCGGCGCCGGCGTGGCCGTTCCATCCAATGCCGCGTCGATGATCGTCTTGAAGTCCTCGAACGGATAGGCGCCGCGCAGGGTCCGATCGCCGATGAAGAAAATAGGCGTCGAGCGCACCCCCTCCTCCTCGTGTGCGCGCTTCGCCCGGTCGGTGATCGCTTTTGCCAGCTCTTCGTTGGCAAGGCAGGCGTTGAAGGCCGATTCGGATAGCTGCGCCAGCCGTGCCCGCACTTTCAGCTCGCGGACCGGATCATCGCTGATCGCCCAGGTCTCCTGGTCGCGGAACAAGATCTCGAGAAAGCCGAAATACCGGTTCGGCTCGACACAGCGCGCCACCATCGCCGCGCTCAGCGCCCGCGGATCGAGCGGGAAGTCGCGGAAGATGAGGCGCACCTTGCCGGTGTCGATGTAGGCCGCCTTGAGCCTGGGCAGCGTCGTGATGTGGAAGTCGGCGCAATGTGGGCATGTCAGCGAGGAGTACTCGATGATGGTGACCGGGGCGTCCGGATTGCCCAGCACACGCTCCGCCATCAGCTCGTCCATTGCCGCGCGGACGCCCAGCATCGGCATCAGCGTAACGACGACAACGGCGAGGAAGTGCAGAACCACGGCCATTGCCCGCCTCCGACACGCTACATCTAGAGAAACTATCCGAGACGCGGTGTCGCCGGTCAAGCCTTGCCGCTGATCCCGCTTGCGGCCGGCAGAGCCTCCGGCGGTCCGTGACGCAGGACAGCTATGGCTGCCGCGGCCGATCGCTCTCCGGCGTTGGCGTATCGGTCGCGGCCGGAGGTGCCGCTTGTTCAGCCAGAATCGCGCTCCCGAGCGCAAAAAGGGCGGCTTGCAGGCCGGGATCGCTGATGCCGGCGAGATCGGCGGCGAGCGTTTCGGCGATCCGTGGCGCGAGCGGCGGCGGCGGCGGCGGTCGCAACCGGGCCTGTCCGGAGTGCTCGCCAACCGGCAGCGGGGCATGGATGACCTTCATCCGAGCCACCGCCGGGAAGCCAAACACGGCATTGATTCGCTCGATGATGCGCGGTTCGAGGTGTTGCAACTCGGTTGCCAGCGCGCCGGTGGCGAGGCGAAGATGCAGCGTTCCGCCCGCCTGCCGGCCACGCGGATAGCTGATCCGCTCCGGCATGACGTGCGGCGAAAGGCGCTGGCCGACGATGGTTTCCCACCCGCTCACGATCGCTTCGCTCACGAATCCGCGCTTGCCGACGATTGGCCGGGTCAGGACGGCGACGGTTTCGGCAAGTGCGCGGAAACCGCCTCTTCGTTGCGTTGGCTTCACGCTCACAGTGACCCCATTCTATCGGTCCAGCGAAGCCGCGACAACCGCAACCGGCACCGATGACGCCTGACGCAACGACGCTTTCCGCTCGCCTGCTTGCCTGGTACGACCGCAAGCGGCGCTTGCTTCCCTGGCGGGCCGCGCCGGGCGTTGCCGCCGATGCTTACGCGGTGTGGATCAGTGAGGTGATGCTGCAGCAGACGACCGTTGCCGCCGCCACGCCCTATTTCCACGCCTTTCTCGCCCGCTGGCCGCGGCTTCAGGATCTGGCGGCCGCCGATCTGGACGACGTTTTGCACGCCTGGCAGGGGCTCGGCTACTATTCGCGCGCGCGCAACCTGCATGCCTGCGCCCGCCGCCTTGTCGCCGAACACGAGGGCCGTTTTCCCGCATTGGAACACGACCTGCGGGCCTTGCCCGGGATCGGCGCTTACACGGCGGCGGCGATCGCGGCGATCGCCTTCGGGCAGCGAGCGACCCCGGTCGATGGCAACGTCATCCGGGTGATCGCGCGCCTGTTTGCCGTGGAGGAGCCGCTGCCGCGCGCACGGTCGCGAATCGAGGACCTGGCCAAGGCGCTCACGCCGGCGCAGCGCCCGGGCGATTTCGCTCAAGGACTGATGGACTTAGGCGCGACCGTCTGCACGCCGCGCCGGCCACGCTGCCCCTCCTGCCCGTGGCGCCATGCGTGCGCTGCGCGCGCTCTGGGGCGGGCGGCGGACTTCCCCGTTCGTCCGCCCGCTCCGACCAAGCCGCTGCGCCTTGGTGTTGCCTTCTGGCTGGAGCGCACCGACGGCGCGGTGCTCTTGCGCCGCCGGACGGAGCGCGGCCTGCTCGGCGGCATGATGGAGGTGCCGTCGACGCCGTGGCGGGTGGAGCCGTGGCCGCTCGCCGAAGCGCTGCCGTTGGCACCGATCCGCGCCTTCGTCTCCTGGCAGCCACTTTCGGGCTTGGTCCGGCACACCTTCACCCACTTCACGCTTGAACTCTGCGTCGTCGCCGCCCGTCTCACGGGGGCAGCCGACGCGGACGGCATGTGGGTCCAGCCGCACGACTTCGGCACCCAGGCACTGCCCTCGGTAATGAAAAAAGTCGTGCGCTTGGTCCAGGCAGGGCCGGCTAGCGGTCGTAAGCGACCAGCGCGTTGAAGGGCACATCCAGGCGCTGCCGTCCATTCAAAAAGGTAAGCTCGATCAGGCAGGCGGCGCCGACGACGTCCGCGCCCATCTTGCGGAACAGCTCGATCGCCGCGGTCATCGTGCCCCCTGTCGCCAGGAGGTCGTCGAGGATCACCACCCGCTGGCCCGCCACCACTGCATCGGACTGTATCTCGACGATGTCGGTGCCGTATTCGAGTGCGTAAGTGTGCGCAACCGTAGGCCCCGGCAGCTTGCCGTGCTTGCGCACCATGACGAAGCCCAGGCCGAGTTTGAGTGCCAGCGGTGCTGCGACGAGGAAGCCGCGCGATTCGATGCCGGCGAGCAGATCCGGCGCATGCCGGCTCACAACCTTGGCCAGCCGGCCCATCGCCACCGACCAGGCGTCGGCGTGCGCGAGCAGTGTCGAGATGTCGTAAAACAAGATCCCGGGCTTTGGGAAATCGGGGATGCTGCGGATATGGTCCTTGATGTCCATGCGCTTGGTCGGGCTCGACTGGGGACAGTTGAAGCTGCGCGCACTCTAGCGACCGCGTTGCGCTCCAGCAACGGCCGCCTGCAGCCGCGAGGCCGCGCGTTTCGTGGTTGCGTTTCAGGGCCCAAGAGTCATAATCTTAAAGACATAACTAAATAGAAAAGGCCTGCGCGCGTCCGCGCTGGCAAGGGTTATCGCGGGCGGCCCTTCGCACGGCGAAGGGCTACGGATCAGGTGTACAGATGGCTAATCTGATCACCTTGCTTCGGTTGCTACTGCTCTGTCTTCTGGTTGCAATGGCGTACTGGGCGTCGCCAGAGGTCCAGCTTGCCAATGCGCCACTTCTGGTTCTTATCATCGCGCTTGACGGTCTCGACGGTTACGTTGCGCGCCGGTTGGGCGAGGTCTCGGTTTTCGGTTCGATCTTTGACGTCGTCGCCGATCGCGTGGTCGAGAACGTGTTGTGGCTTGTTCTCGCCGACCTCGGTCTGGTACCGATGTGGGTCGCGATCGTCTTTCTCGTTCGCGGTGCCGTCGTCGATACCATCCGCTACACCTACCGCAGGCCGGGAACGACGGTCTTCGGCATGATGTCGTCTCCGTGGGGGCAGTTTATCGTCGGCGGCCGGCTGATGCGCGGCCTCTACGGTACGGTGAAGGGGCTCACCTTCGCCTGGATCCTGTTCTGCCAGCCGTGGCCGGGTCTCGAGCCGACAGTGTGGGACGCGTGGGCGCAGACGGCCGATGCCGTCACGATGACGCTCGTGATTGCGTCGGTGTTTCTCTGCTTGGTGCGCGGCCTGCCGGTGGTGCTCGAATTCCTGATCGGCCACGGCATGAGCGGCCGCCCGCCGGTCTTTCTCAAGGGTCGCTGACCGCAACCTGCTGCAAGGCCGTCATTGGTCCGGCGCGCTCGAGGAGCGCGAACTCGCGGGCATCGCGCACAAACAGCGAGCCGGCGAAGCCGAGCGCGTTGATCGAGATGCCCTCGAACCTCTCGCGTGCGCGCGGTACAATCAGCATCCAGTCGCGCGTCATCAGGAGGTTGTAGGGCGCTCGCTGGCGTTCGCCGCCGTCTGCCGCCAGCGCATCGATGCCGGCCATCACCAGTGCGCGCCGATAAAACGCGTGTGCCGCTTTCGCCGCGTCCGCCGTGCCGGAACGGCCCGCGCCCAGTCGTGCGAACGCATGCCGGAAGGGCAGCCTGCTCAAGGTGGTGAGCGTTTCCGCGCCGGCGGCTGCCAGCAAGGGCGCGATCGGGATTGCCGGCCCGTCATCTGCGATCGGCAGCGGGATCAGCTGCAGATGCTTGTGCGGCTGGCTGGCGCCGGCGCAGGTGCCGCCGTTGTAAAACCCGAGCCCACCCAGCGTGTCGAGGCAGGCCCACAGCGCCGCAAAGTCAGCCTCGGTCAGGAGCATCTCCTGATCTTCGTAGGCGCTGGTCACGATCAGGAGATGGTGATCGATGACGTTGAACTTGTTGAGCAGGCCGACGTGCGAAGGCGACAGCCGGGCGACGAACAGGTCTTCGTCATAGGGAAGAAAAGGATTGCGCTGGCGCCCGGACTGGAGCGCTGCCGCGAGGTTCTCGGCCTGCCGCTCGGCCTTTTCGCGCAGACTCGAAACCATCCGGATGACGAAGCGAATGCCGCCGTCATCAATGAACCGCTGTTCGGTTTCGATCGGTCTCAGCGCGCCGCAGGCAAGCGCGTGCCGGGCCTGCGCCCGCACCGTTTCCTGCAGCTGGGGAAGGGGTGCAATCATGGGCGGGTTGTCCCCTCAGGACGTTGCAGGCTGCAAGCCAGCCAAGCGCGCACCGGCGATCGGTCGCGTCATCTTCTGCGGCTTCGTGCGCGCTGGCAAGCAGCCGTCTTGAGGCTCGCGGTGCCGCCGTTAAGCGAATTGCGCGCAAGCCTAAGACTGGTCTGGAATGCGATGGTTGAATGTGCTACAGTTATTTTGTGTTAAAACCAGGCTGGAGGAGAGGACAATGGTGGACGAAACGGAAAAGATCCCTGTCAAATCAAGCGCGAAAACAAGGCTTTCGGCGATGGATGAGACATGGCAGCCGATCGCCCGCTTCCGCGACGAGGTCGACCGTCTGTTCGACGATTTCGTCGGTCGGATCGGCGGCTTTCCCTTTGGCGGGCGCGGTCTGCCGGCCGAAGCGCAACGGGCCGGCCGCTTCTTCGGTGGCAGCGTGCCGGCGGTCGACATGGTCGAGAAGGAAGGCGGCTACGAGCTGACGGCGGAGCTGCCGGGCCTCGGTGAAAGCGATGTCGAGTTGACGCTTGCCGATGACATTCTGACCATCAAGGGCGAGAAAAAGGAGGAGAAGGAAGACAAGGGCACCGGCTATCAAATTTCAGAGCGGCGCTACGGCATGTTTCGGCGGTCGTTCCCGCTGCCCGACGACGTCGATCCCGAGAAGATCGCCGCCGTTTTCAAGAAGGGGGTGCTGACCGTCGACCTGCCGAAGCGCCCCGGCGCCGAGAGCAAGGAGAAGAAGATCGCGATCAAGCCGGAGTAGCTGCGTCCAGCTGCGGACAGGGGGCGTGCGCTCCGGCGAGAGCATGCGTCCCCCGGTTGCGCGGCCCTCGCATGCGTCGAGTGCGCTCACAGCGGTCCGCGGTTGACCACCCGGATGACGATCGAGTCGGCTGCGAGCGCCGGCGGCGCCTCGGCCGGTTTGCGCAAGGCGGCGCGCAGCATCACGCGTGCCATGGTGATGCCGGGCCGCGCCTGCATGTAGGCATAGATCGCTGCCGCGCGGCGCTGCGGAAGCGCTTGCGTGTTCAGCTCCGTGCGCTTGGCGTCGGCGTACCACTGCACCTCGAACGCTATCACGTACAGATCGGATGACGTCAACGCTTTGCAGAGAGCATCGAGCGTGCGCCGCGTCGGCTCGGTTAACGCCGCCGAGTCGGCCTCGAAGCTCAACACGGCAAGCGCGGGCTTGCGCTCGGCCTCCCCTGGCTGCAGCGGTCCCTGCGGCGGGGGCAGGCTGTTCCACGCACCGATCGGCCCGCTGCGCAGCGCTTCCAGCCAGTCGGCCGCCTGCTCCATCGCGTCGCCGCGGGCGGATACTGACACGATCAGGGCGAAGGCTGCCAAACCGACAGCGCGGGCGATGGACCGCCGTCGCCTCATGAGCCTTCGTCCGTCCCGCGGCGGCCGGTCAGGCGGGTGACATGGCCCATCTTGCGGCCTGGTCGGATGCTGTCCTTGCCATAGAGGTGCAGCCGGGCGCCCGGTTCGGCGGCGATCCTGAGCCAGTCGTCGGCCTCGGTGCCGAGGAGGTTGTCCATCACTGCATGGGCGAACGGCGCCGTCGGCCCAAGCGGCAAGCCGGTGATTGCCCGCACGCATTGTTCGAACTGGGAGGTCGGGCAGGCATCAATGGTCCAGTGACCCGAATTGTGCGGCCGTGGTGCCAGTTCGTTGACCAGCAACCGGCCGTCGTGACCGACGAACATCTCGATCGCCATCACACCGACGAGGCTCATCGCGTGTGCGATATCGTGCGCCAGTTCCTCGGCAGCGGCAGCGACGGGCGCAGTGATTGGCGCCGGTGCGATCGTCCGCCTGAGGATGTGGTGTTCGTGGATGTTCTGCACCGGAACGAAAGCCTTCGTCTCGCCGCGCACGGACCGGGCGACGATCACCGAGATCTCCAGCGCGAAATCGACCCACGCTTCGAGAATGCCGGCAGGACCGGAATCGGTGCCGGCCGCGGATCGCATCTCCGCCCAGGCAGCGGTAGGATCGGTCGTGTCGTCGATGCGCACCTGCCCCTTGCCGTCGTAGCCGAAGCGGGCAGACTTCAGCACCACCGGGCGGCCCATTCGCCCAGCGGCCGTCACGAGATCCGCCGCATCGGCGATCGGGACGTTCTCGGCAACGGGGGCGCCGATGCGGGCGAGAAAAGCCTTCTCCCGATTGCGGTCCTGGCAGGTGGCGAGGACCTCGGGGCTCGGCCGGACCAGGGCGCGATCGGCAACGGTGGCGGCCGTCGCAAAGGGAATGTTCTCGAACTCGTAGGTCACGACATCCGCCTCGGCCGCGAACCGGGCCAGCGCGCGCTCATCATCGTAGGCGGCGATGATCGCGCGGTTGGTGACGTGCGCCGCCGGCGCGTCGGCTTCCGGTGAGAACACGCAGCAGCGGTAGCCCAGGCGCGCTGCCGCCAGCACCAGCATCCGGCCCAACTGGCCACCGCCGAGAATGCCGATGGTCGCGCCCGGCGGCAGGGGCGGCGGCAGCTGCACCGGCATGGCGTGCGCTACTGCTCCGACCGGTAAAGCGGGGTTTCGGCGACGTTGGCGGTCAGGTCGGCCCGCCAAGCCTCCAGCCGTCGGGCGACGTTCGGATCGATGAGGGCGACGACGGAGGCCGCCAGCAGCGCCGCGTTGATCGCCCCTGCCTTGCCGATGGCGAGCGTGCCGACGGGGATGCCGGCTGGCATCTGGACGATCGACAACAGGCTGTCGAGGCCGTTCAGCGCGTGGCTATGCACAGGGACGCCGAGAACCGGCACGGTCGTCAGTGCAGCCACCATTCCCGGCAGATGCGCCGCTCCGCCGGCGCCGGCGATGATTACCTTCAGGCCGCGGCTGCGGGCCGACAGCGCATAATCGTAGAGTCGCTTCGGCGTGCGGTGGGCGGAGACGATGCGGTCTTCGTGGATGACGCCAAGGGAGTCGAGCGTCCCCGCCGTGTGGCGCATGGTCTCCCAATCGCTTTGGCTGCCCATGATGATGCCAACACGTGGCGGCTGCTCGCTCAACGTGGGGTCCTTTTGCATTGTTGAGGGAATTATGCGAGAGGGGCGGGGGGATGACAAGCGCTGCGCGTCGCCGCTACAGAAGCCGCGCCAGCATGCGCAGCGCCGTCAGGATCAAAAAGACCGCAAACACCCGCTTCAAGACCTGCGGCCTTGCGGTATGGGCGAGGCGCGCGCCCAACGGCGCTGCCGTCATCGTCATCGGTACGATCACGGCAAAGCTCAACAGGTTCACGTAGCCGAGGCTGAACGGCGGCAACGAGGGGACGTTCCAGCCGCTCACAGCAAAGCCGATCGCGCCGGGCAGGGCGATCGCGGCGCCGAAGGCGGCTGCAGTGCCGACGGCGCGGATCATCGGATAGCCGCAGGCCGAGAGGATCGGCACCGACAGCGTGCCGCCGCCGATCCCGAGCATGCTCGAGACTGCCCCGATCATGCCTGCGGTCAGCGCGCGCACCCACCCCGCCGGCAGGTTGAGGCGAAAGCGGCTAATTTCCGGCGATAGCAGCATCTGGGCGGCGACGCAGAGCGCAAACACGCCGAAAAAGCCGGTGAGGAAAATGCCGCGCACCGCCCCGGCCAGCGCCGTGCCGATGAGCGCGCCAAGGCCGATGAACGGCCCCCAGGTCTTGAGGAGCCCGACATCGACAACGCCGCGACGGAAGTGCGCGCGCGCCGAATAGAACGACGTGACGACGATCGATGCCAGCGATGTTCCGACTGCGGTGTGCATGCGCACCGAATCATCGACGCCGACCAGTGGCAACAGATGGAACAGCACGGGCACGATGACGATCCCGCCGCCCACGCCCAAAAGGCCGGCGAGCAGGCCGGCGAGCAGGCCGGCGGCTGCGAGCGCCACGACCATTGCCGCGAGCGTGAACCCGTCCAATTCCATAATTGATGCCCAACAAAGCAGGAAAACCGCACGCCTACACGGCTTTACAGCGCCCGGCAAGCCAAGCATTGGCCCGGCTCGGCAGCGATTTTGGCCTTGACAAGTGATCTCAAATCTCACTTGCCGTGCGTGAATGACTGACGTGCGAACTGTGTTCGGCTACCCTATCGACGTTAATAAAATCGCTCGTTGACTTCGAATTCGTCAGGCTTCACTATGCTTAACAAGGGGAAGCCCATGGCTAACGTGCGGGATGTTTAGCGCTTGCGGCGCCAGGGCAAGTCAACTGGGGATCGCTGAAGGCGCCTCAGCGCCTTTCGAGGCAAACACCGAGTGGCATAGGCATCATGTTTCGAATCCTTCTGTTCAGCGCGTTCTGTCTCTTGTTGGCTGCCGTCGGCAAGTTCATCTTCATGGATGACTATTTGCCGGCAGACGCACGCGGCGTGGCGGTTTCGGCGGCTCTTTCCGGCGCGAGCGGACTCACCGATCGGCAACGTGACGCGGCTGACATGTTCGTTTCGGCGCACTCCGGCGTCGAGCTCGACTCGCTGTTCGAGGATGCCGTGCCCGCAGCTGGGGCGGCAGCGAATCTCGATGCCGGGGCGCGGGCGATCGCGCGCGACCTGCTCGGCGGCGGCGTCGAGGAGCCTCAGGGTGCTGCTGCGCTGCCGAACGCGGACGCCGGTGCGGATGATGGTGCGGATGACGGTGCGGCTGCGCAACAGGAGGCTTCAACCGGAGGGACAGCCGCCGAGCCGCCAGCGCCCGTTTCCAGCCTCGCCGGCGGATCTGCAGTAATGGTTGCTCCCTCGGCGCCGGTTGACGAAAACACCGCACTACCACCGCCTGCCGCGGTTGCCGGGCCGGCCGGGCGGACGGCCGACGTCCGCCGCGGTGAGAGCAAACCGAAGGTGGCTGCCGCGGCCGTAGCGGCGGCGTCATCGGCAACGTCCCGCAAGCCATCAAGGGAGAGCAGGCGCGAGGCAGCGGTGGTCGAGAAACGCCCTACGCCGGCCGTCGCAGCGCGGTCGCAGGCGCCGGAGCAGGTCGCCAAAGCCGAGCGTTCGAAACCGGTTGCGGCGCGGAGCACGGGACAGTCTGCGGGCCGGGCGGCGGTTGCCCAAAGTTCGAAGGCGGGCAGAGCCTACCAGGCACGTGTCGGCATGCCGGTCGGCAGGAGCGATCGCAAGCTCATGGCTCGGCTTGAGCAGGAGACGCGCGGCGCGCCGGCGCGGTCGAAAAGCGAACCAGCGAAGCGCAGGAACACCTCGACAGGGGGCGGCATGGCGCGCAGCACCTCGGGGACCGACGGCGATGAAATCGTCTCGCGCTGGGTTGGCTCCGTCGCCACTGGCGTCCAGCGGCTGATGGGCCACGAACTCAACAGCGTTACCAAGCCGCGTTCGGTCGTCGGCTATTGCCGTTCCCAGCCGGACAGTTGGGTCTTCGACGAAGGCCGCAAGCAGATGGTCTATTGCGGCGAGGTTGCGGCGGCGCGCAGCAGCGCGGCGCGCTGATCCACCTCAGTCCGCGGCGGTCGATTCCCAGCGGTAGGAATGCTGCGGATAGACGCCGAGGATGCGGACCTCGCGCGAGAAAAAGTCGAGTTCCTCAAGCGCAAATCGGTGCGGCCTGTTCTCTGGGTGTCCCTCGACCTCGGCATAGAACTGTGCGGCGTTGAAGCGGCCGCCGACGAGATAGCTCTCCAGCTTGGTCATGTTGACGCCGTTGGTCGCGAAGCCGCCGAGCGCCTTGTAGAGCGCCGCCGGCACGTTGCGGACGCGAAAGACGAAACTGGTCATGACCGGTCCCGACTTCGGGTGCGGGATCACCGGCTCCGTCGCCATGATCAGAAACCGGGTCGTGTTGTGCTGCGCGTCCTCGATGTTGGCCTTGAGCGAGACGAGGCCGTAGATGTCGCCGGCCAGCTCGGACGCGATCACCGCCTGGCTGGGGTCGCCGGCGGTCGCGATCTCGGCCGCCGCACCGGCGGTATCGAGCCGCACGACCGGCTCCAGCTGCAGCTCCCGGATCAGGGTGCGGCATTGGTTGAGCGCGTGGATGTGGCTGTGCACGTGCGTCAGCTGCTCGATCCGCGCCCCCTTGATCCCCAGCAGGTGATGGTTAACGCGCTGGAAGTGCTCGCCGATGATGTGCAGGCCGGAATTCGGCAGGAGATGGTGGATATCGGCGACGCGGCCGGCGACCGAGTTCTCGATCGGGATCATCGCCAGCGCGGCGAGACCATCGCGCACCGCCGCGAAGGCGTCATCGAAAGACCGGCACGGCAGCGTTTCCAGCTCCGGGCGTGACGTCCGGCAGGCGAGGTCGGAGTAGGCGCCAGGGGATCCCTGAAAGGCGATCGTGCGCTGCGGGTCGCTCATGCGCGTGTGCCCGCGGAGCGTGCGCCGGCCCTCGCTGCGGCGAGAAGCATGCGGGCGCGATCGAGGTCCGCTTGCGTATCGACGCCGAATGGCACCGTCTTGACCAGTGCCGCGTCGATGCGCATGCCGTTCTCAAGCGCCCGCAACTGCTCCAGCCGTTCACGCTTCTCGAGGATGCCGGGCGGCAGCTTCACGAAGCGCGCGAGCGCGGCGCGGCGGTAGGCGTAGACGCCGATGTGGTGATAATGCGTCCCTTCGCCCCAGGGCACCGGGCAGCGGCTGAAGTAGAGCGCGCGGCCGGTGTCGGCGTCCGCTGCCAGCGCCACTGCCGCCTTGACGACGTTGGGATCGTCACGCTCCTCGGCATCGGCGATCAGCGCAACCAGCGTTGCGATATCGACCTCAGGAACCGCGAGCGGCTTGAGCGCGGCGTGAATGGCAACCGGGTCGATCGTCGGCAGATCGCCCTGCAGGTTGACAATGGTATCATAGCGGCCGTCGGGATCGACCGTCTCCAGCGCGGCGAAAATCCGATCGGAGCCGGACGACAGGTCGGGGCTGGTGAGCACGGCGCGACCGCCGGCTGCTTTAACGGCGTCGGCAATCTCGGCTTCGGCGCAGGCGACGACCACCGGGCCTGCGTCCGCTTCGCACGCGCGGTGCCAGACGTGAACGATCATGGGCGTGCCAAGGATGTCGGCCAAGGGCTTGCCCGGCAGGCGGGTAGACGCCATGCGGGCGGGGATCATGATGATCGCTGCAGGTTTTTTCACCATCGGCGCGGCTGATAGCATAGAACCACCGCCGGGGCCAGTTCGCCCATGCACAACGTTGAACGGCCGCGGCGTTCGGCGCTAGAGTGCGGCTGCGGAATTCCTCTGCGGGGCGAACGGAAAGAAGAAGGATACCATCGATGCATTTCTCGTTGCTGGAAAAGATCGGCGCGTCGGTCCTGATCTCCGCATGGCTGATTTACGGCGCCAACTTCGTAGGCAACCTCCTCGTACCGGTCGCCCCGCAGGCAGGCGGTGCCGTCCACGCCGCCGCCACCAAGGAGGAAGCGCCGGCCGAGCCGGCAGCGGCAGCGGGTCCGGAGAAGAGTATCGGCGAGCTCCTCGCACAGGCGGACCCCGCGGCCGGCGAGAAGGTGTTCGGCAAGTGCAAGGCTTGCCATGTCGCCGAGTCCGGCGGCGCGCACAAAGTGGGGCCTAATCTGTGGGATGTGGTCGGCCGGCCGGCCGCATCGGCTCCGGGCTTCTCGTATTCGGCGGCGCTTGCCGGCAAGGGCGGCGAATGGAGCTACGAGAACCTGAACACTTTTCTGGCCGCGCCGAAGGAGTACGCGAAAGGCAACAAGATGACGTTTGCCGGCCTCAAGAGTGCAGACGATCGGGCGGCCGTCATCACTTGGCTGCGCTCCCGCAGCGATACGCCCAAGCCGCTTCCCTAAAGCACCGGCCGGCCGGTTCGCGCCGATGGACTGCTACGCCGACTTCGCCGGCCTCGCCCAGGACCTGGCGGACGCGGTCCGGCCGGTGGTGCTGCGCTGTTTCCGCTCCGGCCTTGGCTTCGAGATCAAGGCGGATCAGTCGCCGGTCACCGTGGCCGACCGCGAGGCAGAGACGGCCATGCGCCGCATGATCGAGGCCGCTTATCCCGAGCACGGGATTTTCGGCGAGGAGCATGGCCTCACGCGGGCGGACGCCGCTTTCGTCTGGGTTCTCGACCCGATCGACGGCACCAAGGCGTTCGTGACCGGCAAGCCGTTGTTCGGCACCCTGATTGCGCTCCTGCACAACGGCCGCCCCGTCGTCGGCGTCATCGACATGCCGGCCTTGAATGAGCGCTGGGTCGGTGTCGCCGGCCGGCCAACGCTCTTCAATGAGCACCCAGTGCGCGTGCGCCCGTGTGGCGGCGTGGCTGGGGCGTGGCTCTATGCGACCTCGCCGCAGATGTTCCAAGGCGCGGATGCCTCAGCTTTCGAACGTTTGCGCAGCCGGTGTTATGCCGCCGTCTACGGCGCCGATTGCTACGCCTATGGCCTTCTGTCGTGCGGTTGGGTTGATCTGGTGTGCGAGGCGTCGACGCAGCCTTACGATTACTGCGCGCTGGTGCCGGTGATCGAGGGCGCGGGCGGCACCATTACCGACTGGCAGGGCAAGCCGCTCGGGCTTGGCTCCGATGGCCGCGTGCTCGCGGCGGGCGATCCCGTCCTGCATGCCACCGCCCAACGGGCCCTTGCCGGGTGAGGGCGGATCGGCCCTCGCGCGCGCGCGCTTGGCGAACAGGATCGGCAAGCGCCGTTCTCGCGCGTGTCGGCCTCGCGGCCCTTTTGGCAGTCGCGTTTGCGGCGGGTGCCTGCGCGGAGGACATTACGCACGCGCACGCGATCGCGCTCCACGGCGAGCCGAAGTATGGCCCGGACTTCGCCCATTTCGATTACGTCAATCCCGATGCCCCCAAGGGCGGCACCATGCGCTTAGGTGTCGCTGGCAGTTTCGACAGTTTCAACCCCTACATCACCCGCGGCAATGCGGCGGCCGGCGTCGGCGCCGAGACGCTCACCGTCGGCAGCGAGGATGAGCCCTTCACCCGCTACGGGCTGATTGCGGAAGCGATTGAGTGGCCGGCTGACCGGTCTTGGGTGATTTTCACGCTGCGCGCGGAAGCGCGCTGGCATGATGGCGCTCCGATCACCGTCGACGACGTCATCTTCTCGTTCGAAACGCTGAAGGTCAAAGGCCAGCCCTTCTTTCGTTTCTATTATGCTTCGATCGCGCGCGTCGAGCAGGTTGGCGAGCGCCGGGTCCGGTTCACCTTCACCGAAGCGGGCAACCGCGAGCTGCCGCTGATTGTCGGCGAAATGCCGATCCTGCCCAGGCACTACTGGCAGGACCGGGACTTCGAGCGCTCGACGCTGGAGCCGCCCTTGTCAAGCGGGCCGTACCGGATCGCCGCGTTTGAAGCCGGCCGCTCGGTGGTCATGGAACGCGTCGCCGATTACTGGGGCGCTCACCTCGCTGTCAATCGCGGCCAGAACAATTTCGATCGTGTCCGCTATGAGTATTTTCGTGACGAAACCGTTCTCCGCGAGGCTTTGAAGGCCGGGCTGATCGATTTCCGTCAGGAAACGCAGGCCAAGGCATGGGCGCTCGACTACGACGTGCCGCCGGTGCGCGATGGCCGGCTGCGAAAGGAGGCTGTACCGCATAGCCGGCCGACCGGGATGCAAGCGTTCGTCTTCAACACGCGCCGGCCATTGTTCGGCGATCGCAGGGTCCGCTTTGCGCTCAGCCACGCGTTCGACTTCGAGTGGACCAACCGGGTCCTGTTCTTTGGCACCTATAAGCGCACGGACAGCTTCTTCAGCAACTCGGAACTCGCCGCCCGCGGCACGCCGGAAGGCGGCGAACGGAAGCTTCTCGAACAGTTCCGCGGCCAGGTGCCGGCGGATGTGTTCGCGCACGTCTTCCGCCCGCCGGCAACCGACGGCAGCGGCTGGCCGCGGGCAAACCTGGAGCGGGCGCTGGCGGTCCTCAAAGAAGCCGGCTGGCAGGTGAAGAACTTCAAGCTGGTGAACGCCGAGACCGGCGCCCCGTTCCGCTTCGAGATCCTGATCGTCAATGCCGGGTTCGAGCGCATCATGCTGCCGTTCCGCCGCAATCTGGCCCGGCTCGGCATCGAGGCCGACATCCGCCTGGTCGACGAATCGCAGTACATCAACCGGCTGCGCGCCTTCGACTTCGACATGGCAATGCTCGTATGGGGCCAGTCGGAGTCGCCCGGCAACGAACAGCGCAGTTTCTGGGGATCGCAGGCCGCCGCTACGCCGGGCTCGCGCAACTACGCCGGCATCAACCATCCTGCCGTCGATCAACTGATCGATCTCATCATCACCGCGCCGGATCGCGAGAGCTTGGTCGAGCGCACCCGCGCCCTCGATCGCGTCCTGCTCTGGGGGCACTTCGTCATTCCCGCATGGCATTCCGCCGCCGATCGGATCCTCTTTTGGGACCGCTTCGGCCGGCCCGCGATGACGGCGCCGCGCGGGGTCAACATCGACACCTGGTGGTTCGATCCTGCGAGGGATAAGGCGCTGCAACCGATCGCGGCGGCGGGGAGATAGGTCCGGATGCTCGGCTATATCATCCGCCGCCTGCTGCTGATCGTGCCGACGCTGTTCGCGATCATGGTCGTCAACTTCGTCATCATCCAGACGGCGCCCGGCGGCCCGGTCGAGCAGGTGATCGCGCGGCTGACCGGGGAGGGGGCGGCGATCACCGAGCGGGTGAGCCGTGCCGGCTCGGGCGAAGTGGTGGGCGCGCAGGCGCCGGCTGCGGTTGGCTCCAGCCGCTACCGCGGCGCCCAGGGCCTCGATCCGGAATTCATTGCCGAGCTGGAGCGCCAGTTCGGCTTCGATCGCCCCCTGCACGAGCGTTTCGTCAAGATGATGCGCGACTATGCCGTGTTCGATTTCGGCGAGAGCTATTTTCGCAGCCGCTCGGTCGTCGACCTCGTGCTCGACAAGATGCCGGTTTCGATCTCGCTCGGCCTCGGCACGACACTGATCGTCTATCTGATCTCGATTCCGCTCGGCATCGTGAAGTCGGTCCGCGACGGCAGCAGGTTCGACGTCTGGACCTCGGTCATCGTCGTTATCGGCAATGCCGTGCCATCGTTCCTGTTCGCAGTGCTGCTGCTGGTCGTGTTTGCCGGCGGCAGCTATCTCGACTGGTTCCCCCTGCGCGGCCTCGTCTCCGATAACTGGCACGACCTGTCATGGCCGGACAGGATCCTCGACTACCTCTGGCACATGGCGCTGCCGTGGACGGCGATGGTGATCGGCGGCTTTGCGACGCTGACGATGCTGACCAAGAACTCCTTTCTCGACCAGATCCACCAGCAATACGTGATGACCGCGCGCGCCAAAGGCTTGAACGAACGCCAGGTGCTCCTCGGCCATGTGTTTCGCAATGCGATGTTGATCGTGATCGCCGGCTTTCCTGGCGCTTTCGTCAGCATCCTGTTTACCGGCACGGTGTTCATTGAGGTCATCTTTTCCCTGGACGGCCTCGGTCTGCTCGGCTTCGAAGCGGCCTTCAATCGCGACTATCCTTTGATGTTCGGTACCCTTTACTTCTTCTCCCTGATCGGTCTCATCCTCAATCTCGTGGGCGATCTGATGTATACGCTCGTCGATCCGCGCATCGACTTCGAGCGCCAGGAGGCGTGAGCGTGCCCGCCGGCGAACACGCATCGCGCATTTTCGGTATCCGCATCACGCCCTTGACCCGGCGGCGCCTCGACGCGTTCAAGGCCAACCGCCGCGGTTTGTGGTCGTTGTGGGCGTTCGCGGTGCTGTTCGTTGTCAGTCTCTTCGCTGAGTTGATTGCGAACGACCGGCCGCTCGTCGTCCGCTACGACGGCCAATGGTACTTCCCGCTTGTCACGGCCTATCCGGAGACCGCCTTCGGCGGCGTATTCCCGACCGAGGCCGATTACACCGATCCGGCGGTCCGCGAGCTGATCGCGGCCAAGGGCTGGCTGGTGCGGCCGTTGATTCCTTATAGCCATCGCACCGTCGCCTGGGACATCCCGGTGCCGGCACCGGCGCCGCCCTCGGCACAGCACTGGCTCGGCACCGATGATCAAGCCCGCGACGTCGTCGCCCGCACACTCTACGGCTTTCGCATCTCGGTGCTGTTCGGCTTCAGCCTCACCATCTTCTCGGCCCTGATCGGCGTCGCCGCCGGCGCGGTGCAGGGCTATTTCGGCGGCTGGATCGATCTCGCGTTCCAGCGCTTCATTGAGGTCTGGTCGTCGGTGCCGATCCTCTACGTGCTCATCATCCTGACCAGCGTCATCGAGCCGACCTTTTGGTGGCTGCTCGGCATCCTCTTGCTGTTTCAGTGGATGGGGCTGGTCGGCGTCGTCCGCGCGGAGTTCCTGCGCACCCGCAACTTCGATTACGTGCGGGCGGCGCGGGCGTTGGGCGCCTCGGACCTCGTCATCATGGTCCGCCACGTGCTGCCCAACGCGATGGTGGCGACGCTCACCTTTCTTCCCTTCATCCTCGCTGGATCGGTGACGGCGTTGACCGGGCTTGACTTCCTCGGCATCGGCCTGCCGCCGGGTTCGGCTTCGCTGGGCGAACTGCTGGCGCAGGGCAAGGCCAACCTGAAGGCGCCATGGCTGGGCCTGACCGGCTTCTTCGTCATCGCCTTCACGTTGTCGCTGCTGATCTTCATCGGTGAGGCCGTGCGTGATGCCTTCGATCCGCGCAAGACGTTTGCCGACCGGTCGGCGGCGGTCGTGCACGGGGCTGGCCGATGAGCACGCCGCCACTGCTCGCGGTCGAGAATTTGGCCGTCTCGTTCGGCCGTGGTCCGAGCCGGGTCGAAGCCGTGCGCGGCGCCAGCTTTACGATTGGCCGCGGCGAGACGGTGGCGCTGGTGGGCGAGAGCGGCAGCGGCAAGTCGGCGACCGCGCTCTCCATCATGCGGCTGCTGCCCTATCCGCACGCCTGGCATCCTTCCGGCACGATCGTGTTTCAGGGCGAGGACTTGACCCGCGCACCGCTCAGGCGCATGCAGGCGCTGCGGGGCAACCGGCTGACGATGATCTTTCAGGAGCCGCTGACCTCGCTCAGCCCGCTGCACCCGGTCGGTCGCCAGATCGCCGAAGTGCTCGAGGTGCGCGGCACCGAGCGCGGCAGGCAGATCCGGGCCCGCACGAGCGAGCTTCTGCGCCTTGTTGGTCTGGAGGAGGCGGAGGGCCGCCTGCATGCCTTGCCGCACGAGTTTTCCGGCGGCCAGCAGCAGCGGCTCATGATCGCGATCGCGCTCGCCAACAACCCCGACCTGCTCGTTGCGGACGAGCCGACCACCGCCCTCGATGTGACCATCCAGGCGCAGATCCTGGCTCTGCTTAAGGATGTGCAGCGCCGCCTGCAGATGGCGCTGTTGCTGATCACGCATGACCTCGGCATCGTCCGCCGGATCGCGGAGCGGGTGTGCGTGATGAAGGACGGGATGATCGTCGAGGATGGCGCTTGTGCCGAAGTCCTGCGCCGGCCCAGCCATCCCTACACGCAAGCACTGCTGGCGGCGGAGCCCAAAGGCCTGCCCGATCCGCCGTCTGCGGACGCTCCACTGCTCTTGCGGGCCGATGCCGCCAAGGTTTGGCTGCCGATCCGCCGCGGCGCGTTGCGGCGGACGGTCGGCCACGTCAAGGCGGTCGATGGTGTCAGCTTGAGCGTTCGCGAGGGGCATACGCTGGGCGTGGTCGGCGAGAGCGGTTCAGGCAAGAGCACGCTGGGCCGGGCGCTCTTGCGCCTGCAGAAGAGCGAGGGAACCATCTCGTTCGAGGGCAGAGCGCTGCAAGGTCTCGGGTGGAAGGCGCTGCGGCCCCTGCGCCGGCGCATGCAGATCGTTTTTCAGGACCCCTTCGGCAGCTTGAGTCCGCGGATGTCGGTCGGCCAGATCGTCGGTGAAGGCCTCGCGATCCATCGTCTGTGCCCGTCAAAGGGGGAGCTTGAGGCAGCCGTTGCCCGCGCTTTGATCGAGGTCGGCCTTGATCCGGACGCGCAGCATCGCTATCCGCACGAGTTTTCGGGCGGCCAACGGCAAAGGATCGCGATCGCCCGCGCCCTGGTCCTGAAGCCCAAGCTGATGGTGCTGGATGAGCCGACAAGCGCGCTCGACATTTCCGTGCAGGCGCAGATCGTCGAGCTTCTAAAGCGGCTGCAGCGTGCGCACGGCCTCGCCTACGTCTTTATCAGCCACGATCTGCGCGTGGTGCGGGCGCTGGCGCACGATCTTCTGGTGCTGCGGGCGGGGCGCGTTGTCGAACAGGGGCCGGCGGAGGCGATCTTCAATCGCCCAAGCGATCCTTACACCCGCGCCTTGATCGCGGCCGCCTTCGATCCGCAGCTGCCGATTGCTTAGTGCGCGGTTCCGGTGTTCGGCGCACTGACGCCAGCCAGCGTATCGCCGAAGCCGTCGTAGCCGTTGCTGACATAATCGCCGATGGTCGTGCTGGCGCCAAGTATCGCCAGCGCAATCATCGCCAGCAGCAGCCCGTATTCGACGCCCGTTGCCCCGGCTTCGTCATGCCAAAGACGATAGAAAAGGGAACGGCAAGTCATTGTGAGACTCTTCTTCTCTGGCCGACAGCGCAAGGTTAAGTTCATTGTCGACGATCGTCAACACAATAATATTTAGAACAATATGAGTAGTCGTTGCCCGAATTTTATTAAATATTCTTCTCGGTTTCGTCCGATCGGCAACTGCCTTCCGGTGGTCCTGCCAGATCCTTGATCGTGACGCCGTTGAGCGCGGCGGCACGGGCGGCGTCGAGCCGCTGTTCGACGATCTCGATCGTCCGCGCCGATTCGGCCGGGAGGTGTGCTGCGAGGTTTCCCGAGCCGCCGTCACTGCGCACCGCATCGAGGCCCGCCTTGGCAGGTGTCACCTCAAGCGGCTGCGCCGGCAGAAAGCGCGGCGGGTCATCGGCGGATCGGCACATCAGACCCGCCCGTTCGAGCGCCATCATGACCTGTTCGATGTGTGCGGCGGGGAGGCGGAGCCGGCCTGCCAAGTCATTCACCGTGAGCGCCGGCTGCCCCGTGTAGGCGGCGCCCGCAATCGCGGCAAGGGTCGCAAGTGTCGTCTGCTCAAGCGTCCGTGCGCTTGGCAGCGGCGACTGGTCGTCAATGCCGACCGCCTCCGGATGCTGGACGTAGTACGCAATCGCCGCCCCGATCAGGACGATGAGCCAGTTCACATTCAGCCAGAGGATCACCAGGATGGCGCTTGCGAACGCGGAGTAAATCGCCGCGTAGCTCTGCGCGCTGGCGACGAAGGTCGCGAAGACCAGTCCGGCCGCCAGCCAAAGGAGGCCGGCGATGACGGCGCCAACGAGCGCGGCGCGGCCGCCGACCTTCGTGTTCGGCATGAACATGTAGACGAAGGCGAGTACGGCAACGAGCACCAGCTTCGGCAGGAAGCGCACGCCTCCGGTCAGGAGCTCGCCTAACGGCATGCCGCCGAGCCGCTGGATGAGCGGGCTGTCGAGGACGGTTGCGATCATGCTGAAGGCGGCAAAGACCAGCACCGGCGTGATCAGGAGTGCGCTCATGTAGTCGGCGAGCTTGCGCGCCCACGATCGTGGCTGCCCGACATGCCAGATCGTGTTGAAGGCGGATTCGATCTTCTGGATGACGGAGATGGCGGTGTAGATGAGGAGCGCCAGGCCGAGCGCGCCCAGGACGCCGACCTCCATGCGGTCGATGAAGCTGATCACTTGGCTGGTGATTTCCACCGCCCGCGGACCCAAGGGTTCGAGCACGCCAAGGAGCAGCGGTTCGAGCGTGTTGTGGACGCCGAACCCCTTCAAAACGGAGAAGCAGAACGCGAGCAGCGGCACGAACGACAAAAGCGTCGTGTAGACGAGGCTCGCTGCGTGCAGGGACAGCGGACCCTCGATCGTATCGCGGGCAACCGCATAGGCAATGCGGCCCGCTCTGATCAGTGCGGCCTGCCAGCGCGGCAAGGCGGCGACGTCCGGCCGCCACAGAAGCCGCGCGATCGGGGCTGCAAACGCCGCATTCTCGTTCATGCGGCCGATGCTGCGGCTTCCGCTCGCCAAAGTCGAGGCTTTTGCGCTCAGCGGCTGAGCAGCACGGTCGCCATCGCGAGGCCGACGATGATGCGGTAAATCGCGAACGGCTTGAAGCCGTTGCGGGAGACGAATGCGATCAGCGTGCGGACCACCACGAGTGCGGCCAGAAACGCACTTGCGAAGCCGGCCGCGATCAGGCCGCCGTCATCGATGCTCAAATACGCCCAGTTCTTGTACAGGTCATAGACCGTCGCCGCCAGCATGGTCGGGATGGCGAGGAAGAAGGAGAACTCGGTCGCGGCTTCGCGGCCGACCCCCAGCATCAGCGCGCCCATGATGGTGGCGCCGGATCGCGAGACCCCCGGGATCATGGCCACCGTCTGGCACAGGCCGATCTTCAGGGCGAGGCCGGGCGTCATCTGGTTGATGTGGGTGACCTGCGACTCTGGCCGGAAGCGCTCAATGACGAAGATCGCGATCCCGCCGACGACCAAGGTGACCGAGACGACCCAGGGCGAGAACAAGACCGACTTGATGAAGCCGTGTGCGAGGACGCCGATCACCATCGCCGGCAGGAAGCCGAGCAGAATGTTGGTCACGAACCGCTGCGCCTCGCGGTCGGAAACCAGGCTGGTGGCAACGTGAATGATCCGCTTCCGGTACAGCCAGCAGACCGCGAAGATCGCGCCCAGCTGGATCGAGATCTCGAACACCTTGCCCGGTGGGCCGCGAAAGCCCAAGAGGTCGACCAGCAGGATCAGGTGGCCAGTCGATGAGACGGGGATGAACTCTGTCAGTCCCTCGACGATCCCGAGCAGGATGGCGATGGCGTAGAGTGAGAAGTCCAAGGCTGAAGCCCGCCGGAGTGGAGAGTTAAGCGGAAGTGAGGAAACACTTGAGGGCACGCGTAAGCCGCGTAACTAGCGCTGACCGCCCGTCGCGGTCAAGGCTCGCGTTGGCGGACCCGCAAGCGTGCGCTGTCCGCCTTGGTGCCGGCGATCTCCGATCGGCGGCTGAGCGCGCGTGTCGCGCCGCTGGCCGGGATCCGGTAGCAACCCTACATACTGCGTTGGGAAAGCAGGGCCGGCGCGTGATCGTGTTGGCAGGGCACGGGTCGCTTATCCGGCCAATGTCGCGGAAAGAAACGGTTGCCTCGGCGTTCCCAGCGAGTAATCTCAGGGCGCTGAGGCAAGCGCTGTTAGGGATGGGCTGCTTCTTTTGGCCCCGAGTTTGCTTGCTAAACGTTCTGCCGCGATGCGCACGATAACGGGCCGGACGACGGCACGGGCGACAATCAGAACAGACGGCTCCAGGAATCAGGGCGTCGTACGGGAGGCTCGGGGCGACTACGAGATGGATGCGCCAGATGGAACACTGTGACTTGCCGCTACCGCAGGGCCTCTATGACCCGCAGAACGAGCACGACTCCTGCGGGATCGGCTTTGTCGTCAATATCAAGAACTTGAAGAGCCACGCGATCGTCGAGCAGGGCTTGGGGATCTTGTGCAATCTGCGCCATCGCGGCGCGGTCGGTGCCGATCCGCTGGCCGGCGATGGCTCAGGGATCCTGATCCAGGTTCCCGATGCGATGCTGCGCGAGGAGTGCGATGCGGCCGGTTTCGCCTTGCCGCCGCCGGGTGAATACGCCGTCGGGACCGTGTTCCTGCCTCGCAATGTGGCACTGATTGAACGTTGCATGGGCGCTTTCGAGAGTCTCGTGCCGGCGGAGGGACAGACGATCCTGGGCTGGCGGGATGTCCCGACCGACAATTCGGTGCTGGGCTTCAGCGTCAAGCCGATCGAGCCGGTGATCCGGCAGATCTTCATCGGCCGCGGGGCGGAAACGACCGATCTCGACGCGTTCGAGCGCAAGCTGTTCGTCATCCGCAAGCAGGTTCATCACGTGGTTTGGGATACCCTGCTGCCACAGGCGGACCAGTTCTACATTGTTTCCTTGTCGGCGCGGACGCTGAACTACAAGGGCATGGTTCTCGCGGAGAACCTGTCGACGTTCTATCCGGACCTTAAGGACCCGCGCCTTGTGTCGGCGCTGGCGCTCGTGCACCAGCGTTTTTCCACCAACACCTTCCCATCGTGGCGGTTGGCACAGCCGTTCCGCTACCTCTGCCATAACGGCGAGATCAACACCTTGCGCGGCAACGTCAACTGGATGATGGCGCGCCGCCATTCGATGCGCTCGAAGCTGTTGGGCGACGACTTGGCGAAGCTGTGGCCCTTGATCGGCGACGGCGTTTCCGACTCCGCGACGTTCGACAACGCGATCGAGCTTCTCCTTGCCGGCGGCTATTCGCTCGCGCATGCGATGATGATCATGATCCCGGAGGCGTGGGACGAAAACCCGCTGATGGATGCAAAGCGGCACGCGTTTTACGAGTACCACGCGGCCTTAATGGAGCCATGGGACGGCCCGGCCGCGATTGCCTTCACGGACGGCCGGCTGATCGGCGCCACGCTCGACCGCAACGGCCTGCGGCCGGCGCGCTACATCGTCACGGAGGACGATCTGTGCGTGATGTCGTCCGAAGCCGGCGTGCTTTCGATCCCTGAGGAGAAGATCGTCAAGAAGTGGCGGCTGCAACCCGGCCGCATGCTCCTGATCGACCTCGAACAGGGTCGGATTATCGATGACGACGAGGTCAAGGCGGAGCTGGCGTCGGCGCGTCCGTATCAGCAGTGGCTGGAGTCGACGCAGATCCACGTCTCCGATCTGCCGGCGGAAGTCGGGCCGATGCCGCCCGACGCGCAGACGCTGCTCGATCGCCAGCAGGCGTTCGGTTACACGCAAGAAGACGTCCGGTTCTTCCTGACGCCGATGAGCATTGCCGGCGAGGAGCCGATCGGGTCGATGGGACGGGATACGCCGATCGCGGTGTTATCCGATCGCGCGAAGATGCTCTATGACTACTTCAAGCAGTGCTTCGCGCAGGTGACCAACCCGCCAATCGACCCGATCCGCGAAGAGTTGGTGATGTCGCTCGTCTCGTTGATTGGCCCCCGGCCCAACCTGTTGGAGCCGGAAGGGGCGGCCGGCCAGAAGCGCCTTGAGGTGCGGAGCCCGATCCTCACCAACGTCGATCTGGAACGCATTCGCCGGATCGAGAACCATGTCGACAATGCGTTTCGCACCTACACGCTCGATATCACCTATCGCGCCGATGAAGGCGCGGAAGGCATGGCGCTCGCGCTCGATCGCGTATTCGCGCGCGCGGTTGGGGCAGTTCGCGACGGCTTCAACATCATCATTCTGTCCGATCGCAACATTTGCGCCGATCGCATCGCCATCCCGGCGCTGTTGGCCACGTCCGGCGTCCATCATCACCTGATCCGGGAGGGATTGCGCACCTCGGTCGGCCTCGTCGTCGAAACGGGCGAGGCCCGGCAGGTGCACGACGTCTGCCTGCTCGCCGGCTACGGCGCCGAGGCGATCAATCCCTACCTCGCGTTCGATACGCTCTCCAGCCTGCGCTCAGACCTGCCGCGGGACCTGAGCGAGGCGGAGGCGCACAAGCGCTACATCAAGGCCGTCAACAAGGGCATCCTTAAGGTGATGTCCAAGATGGGCATCTCGACCTTCCAGTCTTATTGCGGGGCGCAGATCTTCGATACGGTCGGTCTGTCCAAAGATCTGGTGGACAAGTACTTCACCGGCACGCGGACGCCGGTCGAAGGCATCGGTCTGCGCGAAATCGCCGTGGAGACCGTTCGCCGGCACAAGCTCGCGTTCGGCGATGCACCGGTGCTGCGCAATGCCCTCGACGTCGGCGGCGACATCCAGTTCCGGCTGCGCGGCGAGGAGCACGTCTGGACACCTGAAACGGTCGGGCTCCTGCAGCACGCGGTCCGTTCCGGCGATTTCAAGAAGTTCGGCGCCTACAGCCGCAAGATCAACGACCAGGCGCGCCGGCTGAAGAACCTGCGCGGGCTGTTCAAGCTGCGGCCGGCCGGCCCGCCGGTGCCGCTGGACGAGGTCGAGCCGGCGGAGCAAATCGTGAAGCGGTTTGCCACCGGCGCGATGTCCTTCGGCTCGATCTCGTGGGAGGCGCACACCACGCTTGCCATCGCCATGAACCGGCTGGGCGGCAAGTCCAATACCGGCGAGGGCGGAGAGGAGGCGTCGCGCTACACTGCCGAGCCCAACGGCGACTCCATGCGCTCGGCAATCAAGCAGGTGGCGTCGGGCCGGTTCGGGGTGACCGCCGAATACCTGGTCAACGCAGACGATCTGCAGATCAAGATCGCGCAAGGGGCCAAGCCCGGCGAGGGCGGTCAGTTGCCCGGCCATAAGGTTGACGAGTGGATTGCCCGCGTGCGGCACTCGACGCCGGGCGTCGGGCTGATCTCGCCGCCGCCGCACCACGACATTTACTCGATCGAGGATCTGGCGCAGCTGATCTTTGATTTGAAGAACGTCAACCCGAAGGCGCGGGTGAGCGTCAAGCTGGTGTCGGAGGTCGGCGTCGGTACGGTTGCGGCCGGCGTCGCCAAGGCGCATGCCGATCACGTCACCATCTCGGGCTTCGAAGGCGGCACCGGCGCGTCGCCGATCACCTCGATCCAGCATGCGGGGCTGCCCTGGGAGGTCGGCCTCGCCGAGACGCATCAGACACTCGTTCTCAATGCGTTGCGCGGCCGGATCGCGGTTCAGGTGGATGGCGGCCTAAGGACCGGGCGCGACGTCGTCGTCGGCGCGCTGTTGGGGGCCGATGAGTTCGGCTTCTCGACCGGGGCGTTGATTTCCGCCGGCTGCATCATGATGCGCAAGTGTCATCTCAACACCTGCCCGGTGGGCGTTGCAACCCAGAATGCCGAGCTGCGCAAGCGGTTTGCGGGCGAGCCACAGCATGTCGTCAACTTTATGACGTTCATCGTCGAGGAAGTGCGCGCGCTCATGGCCGAGCTTGGGTTCCGCACCTTCCATGAGATGATCGGCCGCACCGACTGCCTTGAGATGCGCTCCGGCGTCGAACACTGGAAGGCGCAGGGGCTCGATTTCAGCCGCATCTTCTACCAGCCGCCGGCCCGCCCGGAAGTGGCGCGCTACAACTGCGAGAAACAGGAGCACGGACTCGACCGCGCTCTCGATCACATGTTGATCGAGAAGGCGCGCCCGGCACTCGATCATCGTCAGCCCGTGCGGATCGAAACGCCGGTGCGCAACATTCACCGCACCGTCGGCGGCATGCTCTCGGGCGAGATCGCGAGGCGCTATGGCCATGCCGGCTTGGCCGATCAGACAATCTGGATCCGCGCCACGGGTACCGCCGGGCAGACGTTCGGCGCTTTCCTCGCCCACGGCGTGACCCTGGAGCTGGTGGGTGACGCCAACGACTATGTCGGCAAAGGACTGTCGGGCGGCAGGGTGATCGTGTACCCGCCGTCGACGAGCCGGTTCGCGCCGGGGGAGAACATCGTTGTCGGCAACACGGTCCTCTACGGGGCGATCGCTGGCGAGGCCTATTTCCTCGGCGTCGCCGGCGAACGGTTCGCCGTCCGTAATTCCGGGGCGATCGCCGTGGTGGAGGGCGTGGGCGACCACGGCTGCGAATACATGACGGGCGGGTGCGTCGTTGTGCTCGGCCGCACCGGACGGAATTTCGCCGCCGGGATGAGCGGGGGTGTCGCCTATGTTCTTGATGAGGAGGGCGACTTCGAACGTCGCTGCAACCTCTCGATGGTGGAGCTGGAACCGATTGCCGACGAAGACGACCGCATGGAGAGCCTCTATCACCACAAGGGAGACATGGAGACGCACGGGCTTGTCGAGTTGATGCACGATATGACGCGTCTTGACGCCGAGCGCCTGCATACGATGATCGAGAACCATCGCCGCTATACGGGCAGCGAAAAGGCCGCCCAAATCCTCGCGAATTGGCCGCGCTATCTGCCGAAGTTCGTCAAGGTGATGCCTGTCGACTATCGCAAGGCGCTGGAGAAGCAGCAGGCGCGCTGGCGGCCGACCGAGCGCCGGGATGTCAGTGTCGCGGTTGGGGCTTGAGCGCGATGGGAAAGCCGACCGGATTCCTGGAGATCGCCCGGCGTGATCGCGCATATGAGCCGATCAACCAGAGGGTGCGTCACTGGCACGAGTTCCTGGTCCCGCAGCAGGAGGCGGAGCTCAGCCGCCAGGGGGCCCGCTGCATGGATTGCGGCATCCCCTTTTGCCACCAGGGCTGCCCGATCAACAACATCATCCCCGATTGGAACGACCTCGTGTTCAAGGGGCAGTGGCGGGAAGCGCTCGAGGTTCTGCACTCCACCAACAACTTCCCGGAGTTCACCGGCCGCGTGTGCCCGGCGCCGTGTGAGGCCGCGTGCACGCTGAACCTGTTCGATCAGCCGGTCACCATCAAATCGATCGAGTGTGCGATCATCGACAAGGGCTGGGCGGAAGGCTGGGTTCTGCCGCAGATCCCGGCCAGGCGCACGGGCCGGCGGGTCGCGGTTGTCGGCTCCGGCCCGGCAGGGCTTGCCTGTGCGCAGCAACTGGCGCGGGCCGGCCATTCCGTCGTCGTTTATGAGAAGCGCGATCGGATCGGCGGGTTGCTGCGCTACGGCATCCCCGACTTCAAGATGGAAAAGCACTGGATCGATCGGCGGATGGCTCAGATGCAGGCCGAGGGCGTCGAGTTCCGGCCCAACAGCCACGTCGGCGCCGCAATTCCGGTCGCGCAGCTGATGGAGGACTACGACATCCTCGTCCTTGCCGGCGGATCGGAGCGGCCGCGCGGTCTGCCGGTGCCGGGCAGCGAACTGCCTGGGGTGCACTACGCGATGGATTTCCTCACCCAGCAGAATGCCCGTATCGCTGGCCGGGCGGTGCCGGAGGAGCGGACCATCCTGGCCACGGGCAAGAACGTGATCGTCATCGGCGGCGGTGATACCGGCTCCGACTGTGTCGGCACGTCGATCCGGCAGGGCGCGAAGTCGGTCACCCAGCTCGAAATTCTGCCGCGGCCGCCGGAGAAGGAAGACAAGCCGCTGACGTGGCCGAACTGGCCTTTGAAACTGCGTACTTCGACATCGCAGGAGGAAGGCTGTGCCCGCGACTGGGCGGTCTCGACCCGGCGTTTGCTCGGGAACGGCACGCTCGAGGGCGTTGAGCTGGTTCGCGTCGAATGGGTGAAGGATGCGAACGGCGGTTGGCAGCTTAAGGAGATCAATGAGAGCGTGTTTACCATCCCGGCTGACCTGGCCCTGCTTGCGATGGGGTTCGTGGGGCCTGAAGTGGACACGCTGATCGAGGATCTCGGTGTTGCGCAGGACAGCGGTGGCAACGTCGCAGCTGACCCCGATATGGACCCGGATGGCTACCGCACAAACGTCGATCGCGTCTTTGCGTGCGGCGACATGCGCCGCGGCCAGTCGCTCGTCGTCTGGGCGATCCGCGAGGGCCGCCAGTGCGCGCGCGCCATCGATCAGGCGCTGATGGGCTATTCGGATCTGCCGCGCTGAGGTGTCCGAGGGTGACGCGTGGATTTCGACGGCCGGCGTTGGAAAAGGACTTCTCGGGGTGATGGTGTTCGATCTCAAGTGCCCGCAGGGGCATCGATTCGAGGAATGGTTTGCCAGCAGCGACGAGTTCGACAGCCGGCTCGCCGGTGGTGATCTGCGCTGTCCCGAGTGCGGCGATCCGCATCTGCATAAGGCGATCATGGCGCCGCGCGTCAATGGCGGGGCCCAGGCACCGACGGTCGGCCCCTGTGGGCAGCCAGCGTGTGCCGGCGGGACGTGCGCGTTCGCCGAGCCGTAGCCGCCGAACCGTAGCCGCTCAAACGAGCCGCCGAGCGGAACCGGCCGCCGCGGATTATGGGCGGCTGGTTCCATGCGCCGTCACCCTGTTGTCATAAACCTGAAGAACGAGAATTTCTACGCGACTTTTTTCGTGTCGACTTTAAAGAAAATATTCCTATAATGGACCGATTCAAGAGTCACACGGAGGCAAGAGGAAATGTGTTCGACACGTGGTTTAACCCGTCCGGCGGTCGTTTGGATCCTGCTCGCCGCTCTTAACGGCTTGATGTCCGTTGCTGCTGGTGCGTTTTCGCGCCATGCCATGCTCGATGCCGGCAGCCGGGAAATGATCGCGATCGGCTCTCAGTATCAGATGACGCACGCGCTCGCCCTGTTCGCCGTCGCGTGGCTGGCGACGGAGAGCGACTTGCCCTGGCTGTCGCCGGTGCACGTAGCCGGCGCGGGGTTTGCGCTGGGAATTGTGATGTTCTCGGGTTCGCTCTACTGGCTCGGCATCACGGGCGGCGTGCCGGTGCAGGGCGCGGCGCCCGTTGGCGGCTTCCTCTTGATGCTGAGCTGGATTGCGGTCGGGGTTGCCGCGGTGCGAAGTTACCTGTCGCTCGACTGATCGTCGTGCCACCTTCCGTCCGATTGCTGCTGAGCCTCGGTCACAGGACCGCAGCCAGCCCTCTCTGCCCATATCCCATAAATGCAGGGAGGCCGGCTTGTGACGGCCGGCCTCCCGCAATATTTCCGAACGTGCGGCCTTAGGACTAGCCGGCCGCGGCGCTCCATACCTCGGGCGCTTTGCCGGCGCGTTCCTCGAGTTCCTTGCGTTGCTTCTCAAGTTCAGGCGGCAGGTGACCGCCGAATGAGGCAAAGTACTGCATGATTTCGGCTGCTTCCGCCTGCAGCCCGGCGCGGGCGACATCGGTGATGCCGTGGTACTTGGCCTTGGAGAAGTCGAGGCCGGCCCAGGTGATGTCCTCGTAGCGCGGCATCAGGCCGAACGGGCTCTCGACCGCACCGGCGCGGCCCCGCACCCGGTCGACGATCCACTTCAGGACACGCATGTTCTGGCCGTAGCCGGGCCAGATGAACTTGCCGTTCTCGTCCTTGCGGAACCAGTTGACGCGGAAGATCTTCGGCAGCTTGATTTCCTTGCGCTGCCCCATCTTCAGCCAGTGGCCCCAGTAATCCGCCATGTGGTAGCCGATGAACGGCAGCATGGCGAACGGATCGCGCCGGATTGCTGCTTGGCCGATCGCCGCCGCCGTCGCCTCGGAGCCCATGGTCGCGGCCATGAAGACGCCATGGTTCCAGTTGAACGACTCGTAGACGAGCGGGAAGGTCTTCGACAGCCGGCCGCCGAACAGGAAGGCCGAGATCGGCACGCCGGCCGGATCTTCCCATGCCGGATCGATCGTCGGGCACTGCGAAGCCGGGGCGGTGAACCGCGCGTTCGGGTGCGCGCCCGGTTGGCCCGATTCCGGTGTCCAGTCTTGGCCCTTCCAGTCGATGCCGTGCTTCGGCGCCGGCCCCATGCCTTCCCACCATACGTCGCCGTCGTCGGTCAGCACGCAGTTGGTGAAGATGCAGTTGCCGGGCTTGAGCGTTTCCATCGCCATCGGGTTCGAGTCATAGGATGTTCCCGGGGCGACGCCGAAGAAGCCGTACTCGGGATTGATGGCGCGCAGAGTGCCATCCGGTCCCGGCTTGATCCAGGCGATGTCGTCGCCAACGGTGAATGCGCGCCAGCCCTCGAAACCTCCCGGCGGCGTAATCATCGCGAGGTTGGTCTTGCCGCAGGCACTCGGGAACGCGGCGGCGACGTACGTTTTCTCGCCTTCGGGCGATTCCAGGCCCAGGATCAGCATGTGTTCGGCAAGCCAGCCCTCGTCGCGGGCCATCGCCGAGGCGATCCTGAGCGCCAGGCACTTCTTGCCAAGCAGCGCGTTGCCGCCGTAACCCGAGCCGTACGACCAGATCTCGCGCGTCTCCGGGAAGTGCACGATGTACTTCCGTGAGATGTCGCCCTCGCACGGCCACGGCACATCCTTCTGGCCCGGCTGCAGCGGCGCACCGACGGAATGCACGCACGGAATGAAGAACTTGTCAGCGCCGAGATAATCCAGCACCGCCTGGCCCATCCGCGTCATGATGCGCATGTTCGTCACGACGTAGGCGCTGTCGGTCAGCTGAATGGCAGGGTAGGCGATCGGCGAGCCGATGGGCCCCATGCTGAACGGAATGACGTACATGGTGCGCCCGCGCATGCAGCCGTCGTATTGCGGCTTCAGCTTGGCGCGCATCTCATCCGGCTCCATCCAATTGTTGGTTGGTCCGGCTTCCTCTTTGTTCTTCGCGCAGATATACGTCCGCTCTTCAACCCGCGCGACATCGGACGGGTGCGAGCGCGCCAGGTAGGAATTCGGCCGCTTCTCTGGATTCAGCCGAGTGAACGTGCCTGATTGAACCATTTCCTCGCACAAGCGATCGTACTCCGCTTGGGAGCCGTCGCACCAATAGACCTTGTCCGGCTTGCAAAGAGCTGCCCACTCGTCCACCCACGCTAGCAATTTGGCGTGTTTGGTTCGGTCACGTCCGCTTCCAGTCATGTCTCCCTCACACTTGATATCCTGATAAACCGCTCGGCAGCCGACCCGATGAAGTCCACGTCCGGTTAAGTCCGGATGACCCCGAACCGTCGCGCGTCGTTCGGTTCGTTTGCTTTGGTAGCTTAGGGGATCTGTAGAACCGTTCAAGCAAAACACTTCGCACCTGCGGCGATTAGCCGAGGTTGACGCGAATCTCGCGTATCAGGCGATCGATGGCGGATGCGAGGGCAGCCGGCGCGGGAATCGTCTCCGCAAAGGAAAGGCGAGCCGTGGTCGCGCCGCGGCGGAGGTCGCAGCCATCGGGGTCGATGCCGACTGCCACCCAGTCGGTACCGGCGCGGCGCAGCAGCCTTGCAGCGAGGAGCTGCAGGGCCGCGCGGTAGCCGTCGTTCAACTCGGCCAGCGTCTTTTCTTCCTCGGCAGCAAACGCAGCGCTGATCTCGGCGGCGATGCGGAAGCGGGCACCTTCGAGCCAGGCCGCGCGCGCAAAGCCGCCGACGTAATGTGCGCGCTGCACCTGCATGCGAAAGATGCCGAAGTCAGCAAAGCCGGCGTAGAGGTCTGCCGCCGGGTGGCGGGCAAGGAAACGGCGCCGCAGCCTTGGCTCATCCGCCGGTGCAATCGTGCCGGCCACGCTGACCCGCGGGCCGGTCTGCGGATTGCTCCGGCGCGACGCCGCCTCGAACAACAGCGCGGCGCGCGGGTCGGCGGCGAGGTTGCGGGTGTGGTCGGCGAGCGTCGACAACAGCAGGATCGGGCTGCCGTCACTATCACACGCGGTCGTCACCAGCGACGCCGCGGGCCAGCCCCCAGCGTCGCGTGAAACGCTCGCGAGCGTTGCCGCCCGTACCAGCCGCACCAACCGCCGCGCGCTGGCCGCAATCACGGTTCGGACGGGACCCGCGGATGGCGCAGGACCAGATCGCGCAGGGTTACGATTCCAAGCGGCTGCCGGCTGGCGTCGACCACCAGGGCGCGGGACACGCTGAACTGCACGAGCAGGCGCACGGCGTACTTGACCTGCATGTCGGCAGGCAGCGTGATCACCGGCTTTGACATGATCTCGTATACGTTCATGCGGTCCGCCGGCCGATCCTTGGCGACCACTTCCCGGGCGATGTCGGTGACGACCACCAGCCCGTACTCGTCGTCCTCATCACGCCGTTCGACGACGAGCGAGCTCACTCCCGCCTCGCGCATCAACTCGATTGCGTCCGCGACCGTCGCCATCCGTCCGATTGTCTTGAGGCCGGGCGACATGAGGTCGGCAACGCGGACCACCAGCGCCATGCTCAGACGCGCTCCGCGATCGAGCTCAGGATCGCCTGGGCTTGTGTCCGCAGACCGACGGCATCTTCGATCGCGAGCTGAAAGGCGATGCCGGCCCCTGGCTCCGCGTCCAGACGGCCGGCCTGGGCGATCGTTTCCAGGATCTCGCGCGCTTTCGGTTCGGCGACAACGAACAACAGCACGTCCCGCTGCGAGGTCAGGCCTAAGCCGAGAAACGTCTTTTCGGGCTTCAAGCCTTCGCCGCGGCAGTTGGTGATGACGCTGGCACCGGTAGCGCCGGCCTTGCGGGCAGCATCGAGCACGGCGTCCGTGCGGTCATCGGCAACCATTGCCACGATCAGTTTCAGGTTCATAGAACGGTTGCTTTCTCCCTGCGCGCCTTGGCCAGGCGGCTCCAGGTTGATGCCAGCCAAGCATAGGCCTGAACGGTCAGGATTGGAAACAGGCTTGCGAACGCAATCAAGCCGAACCCGTCGGTCAAGGGGCTGCGGCCGGGGATCGCCGCGGCGAGGCCGAGACCGAGTGCCGTTACGACGGGAACCGTCACCGTCGACGTCGTAACACCGCCCGAGTCATAGGCAAGTGGCACGATCAGGCGCGGCGTCACCGTTGTTTGCACGAGCACGAACACGTAGCCGGCGATGATGCACCAGTGCAGGGGGGTGCCCGTCACGATGCGCAGGCAGCCGAGGGCAACGCCAATGGCGACGCCCAAGGCAACCGTGAGGCGCAGCCCGAAGGGTGGCACCGCACCGCCTGAGATCTGTGCTGCCTTGAGTGCGACCGCAATCAGCGCCGGCTCGGCCACAGTGGTGGCGAAGCCGATCGCGGCGGCAAACACGTACACCCATCCGTAGTCGCGCCAGTCGGCGCTGGTGGCGTCGGTACCGAGGAAGGCCGGATCGGTGAGCTGGCGCGCCATCGTCCTGCCGAGCGGGAAAAGGGCGCTCTCCAGGCCGACCAGAAAGAACGTCATCCCGACGATGACCAGGGCAATGCCGCCCAGAATGCGCCCCGGCCGCGCAAACGGCCGGCGCAGAATGACGAACTGAAAGAAACCGAGGACGAGGACGATCGGCGCTACGTCGAAGAGGGTTGAAACGGCAGTGGCCGCCAGGAGCTCAAGCATCGCGCGTCGCCGCCGGTCTCTAGAGCTGCTTCCAGATCGTCCCGAACGCGAGGACGAAGATCATTGGTGTCAGACTGGCGAACGCGATCAGACCGAAGCCGTCAACCACCGCATTGCGGCCGCGGATCACCGAGGCCAAGCCGACGCCCAAGGCGGCGACCAGCGGCACCGTGATCGTCGAGGTCGTGACGCCGCCTGAATCGTACGCAATGCCGACGATCTCCTTCGGTGCAATCGCCGTCATCGCTGCAATGCCGGTATAGCCGGCGATGATCAGGATCTGGATCGGCCAGCCGCGCAGGATCCGAATGACGCCGACGACGAGCGCGAGGCCGACCGAAAGTGCTACGGTGATTCGGAGCCACAAGGCATAATGGGCGATCGCGTCGGGGTGATTGTCGACGACGTTCGCGGTCGCTGCGGCTTCCCCGGCCTGACCGACCACGGCGATCAAGGCCGGCTCGGCGATCGTCGTCGTGAAGCCGAGCAGAAACGCAAACGCAAGCAAGGCGGCGAGACTGCCCTTGCGCGCAAATGACTCCGCCATCGCTTCCCCCAGCGGGAACAGGCCGATCTCCAGGCCGCCGACAAAGAGCGTGAGGCCGATGACGACGAAAACAAGGCCGATCCCGACCTCGATCAGGTTGGGGAAGGGCTGCTGCAGAACGACGACCTGAAAGAAGCCGATGACGAGGACCAGCGGCGTTAAGTCGCGCAGGGTGCCGCCGAGCAGGCGTTGAACGGGCTTGAAAGTGCGGCGCATCGGCTCAGGCGTTGCAACGGTGCTGAAGTGACCGCAGCGGTTGATTCGCTGCGACGGCAGGGTTGCCGATGACGCCATAGTGGTCGAAGTGCCGCGGAAAGGCTACGCCGGTCTTGCAGCGCGCCTTCGGCGGCGCCGTGCCCGGCCACGCCATCCCGCGCCGTGCGGCCGTGACAGGAAGAGCATTTGGACCGGGCGGCGGGGAGAGGCTGCCGCCCGGCCGGAGCCGCTTATCCGTGGGCGTAGTAGGACTTGATGCCCTTGTGGTAATACCCTGAGTCGCCGAAGCCGTACTGGGCGTGCTGCTCGACATCGACCATCGTCAGCACCGCACCGACGACACGGCCGTTGGCCTCGGCCAGCGTCTTGAGGCCAAGCTTGACGACCTCGCGCGGTGTTTTGGCCCAACGGACCGCGTACACCACGCCGTCGACCTGGGAGGCGAGGATGCGCGCATCGGCGACTGCCATGATCGGCGGGGTGTCGAGAAGGACCAGATCGAACTGAGCGGCCAGACTGGCGAGCAGCCGGCTCATCTCTGGCGAATCAAGGAGCTTGCTGGCATCGACCGAGGCCTTGCCGCACGGGATGAAGTAGGCTCCCGAGATCTCGTCGTGATGGAGGATCTGCGAAAGTTCCGCCTCGCCGAGGAAATACTCGACCAGCCCCGGCCCTTGCGGCGCGTTGATCCGGCGGTGCACCTGCGGCTTCCTCAGGTCGGCTTCCACCAGCACAGTCCTCTTGCCGGACAGTGCGCACATGCGCGCCAGGCAGACGGCAAGTGTCGTCTTGCCTTCCTTGGGGTAGCTCGAGGTGATCAGAAGCGTCTTCGGCGGCACCTCGGTCTGTGAGAACAAGATGCTGGTGTAGACGGAGCGCACCGCCTCGCCGAACAGCGATTGCGGCTGCTTGACCAGGACGAGCTCGGGCTGGCGGCCCTTGCGGCGTGAATTCTTGATCGCCGGGATCAGGCCCAGGGCGCGCACGCCGGTCATTTCCTCGATCTGTTCACCGCTGCGGAAGCCGCGGTGCAGGAATTCGACGACGAGGACGGCGAGAATGACGAACAGCGTCGAGGCGACGAGAACGACCGCCAGCATCAGCGCCTTCTGCGGCGAGGAGGGGGCGTGCGGGAGTGTTGCCTTTGAGAGAACGCGTGCGCTCGACCCATGGATGGCGAGATCGGTCTGGGAATTTATCTGCTCGGCGCGGCTGAGAAACAGCTCAAGCAGCTCTTTATCGGCGTTGGCCTCGCGCTCCAGCGCGCGGAGCTGCACACTGGCCGTGTTCGCCTGCGCGACCCGGCCCTCGACTTGGCGCAGGCTCTGAGTGAGCGTAGTTTCGCGGGCGCGCACGACCGCGACCTCATTCTCAAGCGTGCGGACGACCTTGCCGACCTCCGAGGCCAACTTCGCGCGGACGTCGCGCAGTTCCGACTTGACATTGATCAGGCGCGGGTGGCGCTCGCCATACTCCTGCTCGAGTTCGGCCAGTTTGCGTTTGACCTCGGTTTCCTGAGCGCTCAGCCCCTGGACAATCGGCGAGCTGAGGACGTCGCGGGCAGCGTCGGCACCGCCTTGCGCGCGCACCAGCTGGCGAACCTGGCTCAAGCGTGCCTCGGCAGCGGCGCGTTCGGTGCGGGCGATGATGAGCTGGCTGTTCAGGTCGGTGACCTGCTGGGAGACCAGGAGATTGCCCTGATCGCCCTGGATCAGGCCGGCGCGCTGACGGTAGGATTCAACGGCCCCATCCGAGCGTGCGACCTTCTTGCGCAGATCATCTAGCTTGCTGCCGAGCCACTCGTTGGCGCGCCGGGTCGCCTCGTAACGCTGGTCGAGCTGGTCGACGATGTATGCATCGGCGACGGCGTTCGCGATCTGCGCCGCCTTTGCCGACGATTCCGAATCGAAGCTGACGTTGATGACACGGGAATCGCCTTTGGGGAAAACGCTCAAGCGCTTGAGAAAGGTGTTGACCGTCTTCTCCTGCTGCGCGAGTTCCACTTCCTCTGGCGTCAGCCGATCTGCCTCGATGAGGCCGATCCACACGAGAAGGTCCTGGGAAACGTAGGCGGAAGCGAGGGCGGCGACGCGCTGTTTGGCCCGCTGAAGCGGCGACGGCGCCAGGAGTGCGATGTTGAACTCGGGATCGTCGGTCAGGCGCAGTTTGTCGACGACCTTTTCGGCAAGGCCGCGCGAGCGCAGCACCTCGATCTCGCTCAACAGACCGGCGGGATCGTCGATCGCCTCGGTCAGAACCGCTTTGATGTCGGTGATGTTGGTCTGCTTCTTCTCCAGGAACAGCTCGGCCGTCCCGGTGTAGATCGGCGTCATCCACTGGAGCGCGAGGTACGCCAACACCAGCGAGGCGGCGACGAAGCCGATGATGAGCGGTCGGCGCCGATTCAGCAGCCGCAAAAAATCACCGAGGTCGAAGACGCGTTCCGACAATGCTAACGGTGCGCGGGTCGCTTCCCGGGTCGCCCGGGTTATATCCGAGAAGTAGTTCACGGTTCCTCTCGCAGCCTGATGGACCAAGGGAGCGTGCCTATATCAGCGATTCATGGCGAAAAACCGCCCAGCGTCCCCCGGCACGAATGTGTGTTTCGTGAAGTCGTGTATACCGTACGTCAGCTTGCGGCGCCATCCTGGCCTGCGCCAAACTCTTGCCGTGGAGGTCGTGCCGGCGTTGCGGCGGGGTGTTTCAGTTATCCTTCCGGCTTGGGTGCCGAGCGGGGCAGCAAACGAACCAATGCGATCGACAGCGCGGTTTACCGTAAAACGAGTACAGCGCATTATACACGTCGTAAAGCGCGAACGCAAGATAGCTCCTTCGTGTTTAAGAAGGTTTGGCGAGGATACCTGTTGCGCGTGGGATCGGACGTGACGGGGCTCACGATTGGCGATTCATGCTGGGTCGGTTGCCTGTCGACGGCTGGTTTGCGCGCGTTGGACGTGATAAGCCCCCTGCCGCTTCAAGCGCGGTGCGCGGGCCGCGCGTGGACGGATGTCCAGGGGTGAACAGCGGCGGGCCATCGAGGAGCGACGTGCGGGTGACAGGACGCAAGACACCGATCATCGCGGTCGATGGTCCGGCCGGTGCCGGCAAGGGGACGGTCGCGCGCCGGCTGGCTGCGCGGCTCGGCTATGCCTACCTCGACACCGGCCTCTTGTACCGGGCCGTCGGCATGAAGGTCGTGGCGCAAGGCGGCAATCCGTCGTCTGCCGACGATGCAGCGCCGGCGGCGCACGCGTTGACGCTGGCCGATCTTGACCGCGCCGATCTGCGCAGCGACGCGGCTGCCGTCGCGGCGTCAAAGGTTGCCGCCATTCCCGCCGTGCGCGCGGCTTTGCTGGCCTTTCAGCGTGCCTTTGCGGCAACACCTCCAGACGGCGCCGCGGGGGCCGTCCTCGATGGCCGGGACATCGGCACCGTCGTCAGTCCGGACGCCGACCTCAAGATTTTCTTGACCGCGTCGCTCGACGTTCGCGTAGCGCGCCGGCTTGAGGAGTTGCGGCAACGAGGCCTGCCCGCTATACATAGTAGGGTTCTGCACGACATGCAGGAACGTGACAGGAGGGATGCGACACGATCCGTCGCTCCATTGGTGGCGGCAAAGGGTGCATTTGTCATCGATACGAGTGACCTCGACCGCGACGCCGTGTACGATCGGGTCCTCGGTCTTGCCGGCGGCATCCCGGGCCGTGGCTCCGAAAAAGATGATCGATGAATCCGTGCCTTAGTTCGGGAGCCAGCCGGCTATTCTGGGTGTCGGCGGTTCGTGTTGAAGCGGCGGCCCTGGTTGCGCAGCCTCCTTATTTTGACGACAAATGCGGTTGAATGGAGACGAATGATCACATGACGGCAAGCGAGCTGGCTAGCGCAGCCCAAAGCGTTTTCCCGGAGGCGAAGGAGTCGTTCGCCGCGATGCTTGACGAAGTCCTTGGAGCCCAGGAAGGATTCGAGGGGCGGGTGGTGCGCGGGACCGTGGTCGGGATCGAGAACGAGTATGCCGTCATCGATGTCGGGCTGAAATCCGAGGGCCGGGTGGCGTTGAAGGAATTTGCGACGCCCGCGCAGAGCACCAAGCTCGCGCCCGGTGATCACATCGACGTCTACGTCGAGCGCTACGAGGACAAGGACGGCCTCGTCATGCTGAGCCGCGAAAAGGCAAGGCGTGAAGAGGCGTGGAACCAGCTCGAACGCTGTTTCAAGAACAACGAGCGCATCAACGGCACCATCTTTGGCCGCGTCAAGGGCGGCTTCATCGTTGATCTGTCTGGCGCCGTGGCGTTCCTGCCCGGGAGCCAGGTCGATATCCGGCCTGTGCGCGACATGACGCCGTTGATGAACACGCCGCAGCCGTTCCAGATCCTCAAGATGGATCGGAGCCGCAACAACATCGTTGTTTCGCGCCGCGCCGTTTTGGAGGAGACCCGCGCCGAGGCCCGCTCGGAGCTGATCGCCAATCTGAAGGAAGGCCAGGTGCTCGACGGTGTCGTCAAGAACATTACCGATTACGGCGCCTTCGTCGACCTCGGCGGCGTCGATGGCCTGTTGCACGTGACCGACATTTCCTGGCGCCGGATCAACCATCCATCGGAGGCGCTGCAGATCGGCGAGACGGTGAAGGTCCAGGTCATCCGCTTCAATCCCGAGTCGCAGCGCATCTCGCTCGGCATGAAGCAACTCGAGGCCGATCCGTGGGATGGCGTGCAGCTCAAGTATCCGGTCGGGGCCAAGTTCGTCGGTCGCGTCACCAACATCACCGACTACGGCGCCTTCATCGAGCTTGAACCAGGTGTCGAGGGCCTCGTTCACGTCTCCGAGATGAGCTGGACCAAGAAAAACGTCCACCCAGGCAAGATCGTCTCGACGTCGCAGGAGGTCGAGGTTGTCGTTCTTGACGTTGATCGCGACAAGCGGCGGATCAGCCTCGGCCTGAAGCAATCCCTGCCTAATCCGTGGGCGGAGTTCCAGGATCAACATCCCGTCGGCTCGGTCGTCGAGGGCGAGGTCAAGAACATCACCGAGTTCGGCCTGTTTATCGGCCTGACGGGCGAGATCGACGGCATGGTCCATCTCTCCGACCTGTCATGGGCGCAGGCTGGCGAGGCCGCCATTCAGGAATTCAAGCGCGGCGACCTCGTCAGGGCGAAGGTGCTCGATGTCGACGTCGAGAAGGAGCGCATCAGCCTCGGCGTCAAGCAGCTGGCGAGCGATCCGTTCGAGGACGGCGTGTCGCGGCTGAAGCGCAACGCCGTCGTTACCTGCACCGTTACCGGCGCCTTCGATGGCGGGGTCGAGGTTCAGACCGCCGACGGCGTTCCCGGCATTATCCGCAAGGCCGAACTGTCGCGCGACCGGAGCGAGCAGCGTCCAGACCGATTCGCTCGTGGCGAGAAAATTGACGCCAAAGTCCTGCAGATCGACCACAGTGGCCGCAAGGTCGTGCTGTCGATCAAGGCGCGCGAGATCGAGGAAGAAAAACAAGCCGTTGCCACCTATGGGTCGTCGGACTCCGGCGCTAGCTTGGGCGATATCCTCGGTGCAGCGATCAAGGAGAAGCGCGAGACGGCCGAGGCGCAGCGGCGCGCCGAGGTGGAAGACAAGCGCGAATCCGACTCCGAATAGGGACACCGACCGGCCCTTGATCATCGAGTGCTCGATCTCTGGGCCGGCAAAGGACGAATGACGTCGTGGCTTTCGATATAGACCTCGTGATCGATCGGCGGCGTCTGAAGCGAAAGCTCGCGTTCTGGCGCATCGTTGCGGTCACCGCTCTGGTTGCGGCGGTGCTCGCCGTCGTTGCGACCTATCAGGACCCTTGGGGCGCCCCCCACATTGCGCGGTTGACCGTTGACGGCGTCATCACCGACGACCGCGACCGCGATACGGCCCTTGCGGCTCTCATCAAGGAGCGCGCGGCCAAGGCGCTGATCGTGCGCATTGACAGCCCGGGCGGGACCGTCGTCGGCGGCGAGGCGCTGTTCGGCCGACTGCGTGCGGTTGCCGCCCACATGCCGGTGGTCGCGGTCATGGGTGAGCTGGGCACGTCGGCAGCTTACATGACCGCGGCGGCGTGCGACCATATCATCGCGCATGAGGGAACGATCACCGGCTCCATCGGCGTCATCTTGCAGACGGCGGACATGACCGCGCTCCTCGACCGTTTGGGCATCAAGCCCGAGACCATCAAGAGCGGGGCCTTGAAGGCGCAACCAAATCCGTTCGAGCCGTTTACGCCCGAGGCGCGGGAGGCGACGCAGAAGCTCGTTTTCGACATGCACGCCATGTTCGTTGATATGGTTGCCGCGCGCCGCCGGCTAGAGCGGGATACGGTGTTGGAAATGGCCGACGGGCGGGTCTTTACCGGCCGCCAAGCGCTGGCGAACGGGCTGATCGACCGCTTGGGCGGGGAGGAGGAAGCGCGGACGTGGTTGCACGAAACCCACGCCATCGACCGGGATCTTGCCATAAAGGACCTGGAGATTGTCGGTCCGGAGCAGGCAATCCGCGATCTGCTGACGAAAATCACGGGAAAAGCGCTTTTCGTAGAACGCCTTACGCTTGACGGGCTGGTCTCCGTCTGGCACCCTGGTCTATGAACGCGGGCGCTCCAGGAAAACCAACGACCGTCCAGCCCAAGCCGGATGGAGGGGTTCAGGAGGGGGTCATCGCTGATGACAAAGTCGGAACTGATTGTCCGGTTGGCGGCAGCCAACCCCCATCTCTATCAGCGAGATGTCGAACGGATCGTGAGTACGATCTTTGAGGAGATTGCGGCGGCGTTGGCGCGCGGCGATCGGGTCGAGCTGCGTGGCTTTGGCGCCTTTTCGGTCAAGAAGCGAGGCGCGCGCGTGGGTCGCAATCCGCGCACTGGCGACGCGGTGGATGTGATCGCCAAGCACATCCCTTACTTCAAGACCGGCAAGGAACTGCGCGAGAGTCTCAATACCGACTCGTAAGCATTGATAGGGATAGTCCGGTGTTACGGCTGTTGTTCTGGTTTTTCGCGGTGCCGATTCTGGTTGCTGTCGTCGTTTTTGCGGCCATGAACCCGAACGAGGTGCAGCTCAACCTCTGGCCGGTGACGGATACAGGCGTGCCGTTCCCGCTTTATGGCGTCGGCCTCGTCGGCCTGCTGGCTGGCTTCGTGCTGGGCGCCGTCGTCGCCATGATGCGCCGCAGCCGTGCGCGTGCGCGCGTGCGCACGTTGGTTCAACAAGCGGAACGCGACCAGCGCGAGATCGCGACCCTGAATGAACGCCTGGAGCAGGCGGAGCGCGGGAGGGCGCAAGCGGCCGGGCTGCCGGCGCCATCCCGGGACGCGGCCTAGCGGCCTCAACGGTTCCGGCGCTCAATCCGGCGGCCGAAGCGGATGGCAATCGCGGTCAAGATCTGCGGCTTGTCGATGCAGGCCGATTTCGCGGCTGCGGTGCGCGGCGGGGCGCGCTTCGTCGGCCTCGTCTTTTTCCCGCCCTCGCCGCGCTGCCTCGATCTCGATCGCGCCGCCACTCTTGCGGCCCTGGTGCCGGACACAGTGCAGCGGGTGGGGCTCGTCGTCGATGCCGACGATGCAGCGCTGGACGCGCTGATGGCGCGTGTACCCTTGGACATGCTGCAGCTGCATGGGGGCGAAACGCCTGCGCGGGTTGCCGCAATCAAGGCCCGCTTCGGCGTGCCGGTGATCAAGTCGATCGCCGTTGCCGCGGCTGCGGACCTCGATCGCATATCGAGCTACGAGGCCGTTGCCGACTGGCTGCTGTTCGATGCCCATCCGCCGACGGGCGCTGACCGCCCGGGGGGCAACGCCCGGGCGTTCGAGTGGGGGCTGTTGAACGGAATTGCCTGCCGGCGGCCATGGTTCTTGGCAGGCGGCCTCGAGGCCGGTAACGTGGCGCTTGCGCTGCGGGCGAGCGGCGCCAAGGCGGTCGATGTCTCGTCCGGCGTCGAGGATGCGCCCGGCCGCAAGAGTGTAGCGAAGATCGAGGCGTTTCTGCGGGCAGCGGCACATCTCGGCGCGGCTGCCGGTGCAGCCGCCGCTGGGCGCTGACCGGGTGGAGACGCTTGGGCGGCCGAACGCTGCAATCCGGCCGTAATGCCGGCCGCCGCGGCGACGGGCGCATGCATGTTCCAGATGAGTTTCAGGACAACGTTGCGGAATCGATGATGGATGTTCTCAACACCTACCGGAACGGTCCGGACGAACGAGGCCATTTCGGCATCTACGGCGGCCGTTACGTCGCCGAGACGCTGATGCCGCTGATCCTGGAGCTGGAACAGGCCTACAATGCCGCCTCGCAGGATCCCGTGTTTGCCGACGAGTTCCGCTATTACCTCAAGCACTACGTCGGCCGGCCAAGCCCGCTCTATTATGCACAGCGGTTGAGCGAGTCCTTAGGCCGCTCCAAGATCTACTTCAAGCGCGACGAACTGCTGCACACCGGCGCCCACAAGATCAACAACACCCTGGGCCAGATTCTGCTTGCGCGGCGGATGGGTAAGACGCGGATCATCGCCGAGACCGGCGCTGGCCAGCACGGCGTTGCGACCGCAACCGTGTGCGCCCTGTTCGGCATCGATTGCGTCATCTACATGGGCGCCACCGACATCGAGCGGCAATCGCCGAACGTGTTCCGCATGAAGCTCTTGGGTGCCGAGGTCCGCCCGGTGACGTCCGGTACCGGGACGCTCAAGGATGCCATGAACGAGGCCCTGCGCGACTGGGTCACCAACGTCGGCGACACCTATTACCTGATCGGTACCGTCGCCGGGCCGCACCCCTATCCGCGCATGGTGCGCGACTTCCAGTCGATCATCGGCGTCGAGGCGCGCGAGCAGATCGTCGCCGCCGAGGGGCGCCTGCCGGATCTTCTGGTCGCCTGCATCGGCGGCGGTTCGAACGCGCTCGGCTTGTTCGCGCCGTTCCTGGATGATGCCGGCGTGCGCATGGTGGGGGTCGAGGCGGGCGGCCGCGGCATCGCGACCGGCGAGCACTGCGCCTCGCTTTCGGCTGGCGCGCCTGGCGTCCTGCACGGCAACCGCACCTACCTGCTCTATGACGAGGACGGGCAGATCCGCGACGGTCATTCGATCGCCGCCGGGCTTGACTATCCGGGCGTCGGGCCCGAGCACGCCTGGCTCAAGGAGAGCGGTCGTGTCGACTACGTTGCGGTCACCGACGATGCGGCGATCGAAGCGTTTCAGCTGTGTTCGCGGACCGAGGGCATCATTCCGGCGCTTGAGCCGGCGCATGCGCTGGCCTACGTCGCCCGCATTGCCGGCGAGCTGGCTACGAACGAGATCGTGGTCATGAACATGTGCGGCCGCGGCGACAAGGATGTGTTCACGGTCGCGCGCGTGCTGGGGATCGAGCTATGAGGGAAGGCGGGCGCATCGGCAGGCGGTTCGCAAGCTTAAGGCAGCAGCGGCGCGCCGGGCTTGTTACCTTCGTGACGGCGGGCGATCCCGACCTTGCGACCTCGGTCGACATCATGCGGCGGTTGCCGGCCGCAGGTGCGGACATCATCGAACTCGGCATGCCGTTCAGCGATCCGATGGCCGATGGCCCGATCATTCAGGCCGCTTCGGAGCGGGCGCTGCGTGCCGGCCAGACGATGCGCCGCACTCTCGACATGGTGGCGGCGTTCCGCCAGGAGGACGCAGAGACGCCGATCGTCCTCATGGGCTATTTCAATCCGGTCTACGTCTACGGCATCGCGCGGTTTCTGTTTGCCGCCAGGAAGGCGGGCGTCGACGGCCTGATCCTGGTCGATCTGCCACCCGAGGAGGCCGACGAAGTCGTCGGCCCGGCCAAGAATGCGGGCATCGACTTGATCTTCCTCGCCGCACCGACGACTGGGGACGAGCGGCTGCCGTTGGTCGTCAAACATGCCTCCGGGTTCGTCTATTACGTCTCGATCACCGGCATCACCGGCACCGCTTCGGCAGCGCTGGCGGACGTGACGCATGCGGTGGAGCGCATCCGCGCCCATTCCGCGCTGCCGGTCGCGGTCGGCTTCGGCATCAAGACCCCTGGCCAGGCCCGTGCGATTGGCGGGACCGCGGACGCGGCGGTGGTGGGCTCGGCGATCGTCGCCAAGATCGCCGACCACCTTGACGCAAACGGGACGCCGCGAGCCGATCTGGTCGATGTCGTGGCATCCCTCGTCGGATCGCTGGCGGAGGGCGTCCATGCCGCACGGCCGCGGCGGAGCCCGGTCTGAGCCGCCTTTAGCGCGCCCGGCCGCCGCTTGACGGAGGCGTTTGCCTGAGTACCGGCCCGATTCTCGACCGCCTCAAGCAGTTGCACCCGCGCGTCATCGATCTGTCGCTGGCACGGATCGAGCGGCTGCTTGAACGGCTTGGCCATCCTGAGCGGCGCTTGGCGCCGGTCATCCATGTCGCCGGCACAAACGGCAAAGGATCGACCGTCGCCTTGCTGAAGGCGCTGCTGGAGGCGCTCGGGTTCGTCGTCCACGTCTACACCTCGCCGCATCTGGTCCGCTTCAACGAGCGCATCGTCGTCGCGGGCCGGGAAATCGACGACGGTCGGCTGTGGTCATTGCTTGAGGAGTGCGAGGCGGCCAACGCGGGCGATCCGATCACCTTCTTCGAGGTCACGACCGCGGCGGCCTTCCTCGCCTTCGCGCGCACGCCGGCCGACTTCACCCTGCTGGAGACCGGTCTCGGCGGCCGGCTCGATGCCACCAACGTCATCGCGCGACCGCTGATCACAGCGCTGACGGCGATCTCGCTCGACCACCAGGCGTTTCTCGGTGAGACGATCGCTGAGATTGCGGGCGAGAAGGCGGGTATCCTCAAGGCCGGCGTGCCATGCCTGACCGTCCACCAGCCGGCGGCGGCGGCGGCCGTGATCGCCAGCCGTGCGGCTGAGGTCGGAGCGCCGCTGATCTGCGAGGGCGAGGGCTGGCGTGCCCGGCCCGAGAGCGGTGGCTGGCTGTTCGAAGGCCGGCCGCCGAGCCTGCCGCAAACGCTCCTGCGGTTACCGGCGCCGTCGCTGCCAGGTGTGCATCAGATTGCGAATGCGGGCCTGGCGCTCGCCTGCCTCTACCGGCTGCCCGGTCTCGCCATCGACGCCGGTGCCATCGCCAGCGGCCTCGCCCGCGCCCGCTGGCCAGCACGGCTGCAGCGACTGGAGGCGGGGCGCCTGGTCGACCTCCTGCCGGCCGGCTGGGAGCTGTGGCTCGATGGCGGCCACAACCCGGGTGCGGCGCAAGCGCTCGCCCGCCACGTCGAGGGCTGGCGAGATCGGCCGCTGGTGCTCGTCTTCGGGATGCTCAAGACCAAGGACAAGGCCGGTTTCCTCACACCGCTGGCCGGTCTCGCCCAGCGCGCTCTGACGGTGGCGATCCCCGGTGAGGCTGCGAGCCTGGATGCGGAGACGGCGGCAGACGCAGCGCGAAGTGTGGGGCTGGCGGCGGAGGCCTGCGAATCGGTGAGCGAAGCGCTGACGCGCGCCGCCGCCTCAGGCGAGAAATCCGCCCGCGTGCTGATCTGCGGTTCGCTCTATCTGGCTGGAGCCGTGCTGGCGGCGAACGGGTGACGCGGGTTCGCGGACCTCAGGCAGAGAGGATCGACTTGACCCACTCGAACAGCTGGCTTTGCGGCAGCGCGCCGATGCGCGTCGCCGCGACCTGGCCGTCCTTGAACAGCATCAGGGTCGGGATGCCGCGCACGCCGTACTTCGAAGGCGTCATCGGGTTGTCATCGATGTTCACCTTGGCGACCGTTACCGTCTCGCCCATCTCCTGATCCAGCGCCTCGAGTGCGGGCGCGATCTGCTTGCACGGGCCGCACCATTCCGCCCAGAAATCCACCAGCACCGGCTTTTCCGATTTCAGCACGTCCGTATTGAACGTGTCGTCGGTGACGTTCTTCGGCATTCCGAAACCCTGTTGCAGATGGACCCCGCCCCTCAAGCGCCCGCCGGGGCAGCGGTAACGACCGCCAATGTACGGGTGGCCTCCCGCCCGGTCAAGGCGCGTACCGGTCGAGCAGCGGGTCATCCAAGGCCATCACATCTGGCCCGGCTGTCCACAGCAGCAGGCAGCGGACCGTGCGCTCCGGATAGATCCGTCGCAGCACCGCGCGATAGGCCGCCATCTGGCGCAGGTAGCCAACCGAAACGCGGGCAGCGGCTGTCGGCACGGTGCGGTCGGTCTTGTAATCGAGCACGGTGACGATCGCGTCGCCGACGAGAAGCCGATCGACCTGGCCCGCGATCGGCCGGCCGGCGAGCGTGCCGGTAAACGGGACTTCGGCCAGGCTGCCGGGCTGGAACAAGGGCGCGCACGCGGGATCGTCGAGCACGCGGCGGACGGCGCTGGCGATCTCGTGGCGCTCGGCATCAGTCAGCGCCAGGGCCGGCCGCGCCAGCCACGCTTCGGCAGCGCGGGCCTGGGCGGCCGAAGGCAGGGCGGGCAGCGTCTGAAGCAGGCGGTGGATGATTCGGCCGCGGTTGAAGCGGCGCCCGGCATCATCGAGCGGCGAGGGTGCTGCGGCTGCTCCACCCGGACGTGAGGGCGTGAGCGGGCGTGGCGGCGGTGCTTCCGCGGCCGGTCGCGTGCGGGCCCAAGCCGGCAACGGCGGCAGTTCGTGGCGCGGCGGTGCCGGCTCGGGACGGGGCTCGGACTGCTGCGGATAGCTGAGGCGCAACACCCGCGCCTCGCCGTCGAATTCCCGGTCGGCGGCAAGGGCTGCGTCCTCCTCCTCGATGAGGCCAAGGCGCTCGGCGGCCGCCTGCAGGCCAGCGGTGATCAGGGCGTGCCAGCAGCTTTCGGGCCTGTTCTTGCCGGTTTGCCAGCCGCAGACGATCAGACGATCCTTCGCCCGCGTCATCGCGACGTAGAGCAGGCGGCGGTATTCCTGCATTTCCCGCTCACGCTTGGCCTCCTGCTCTGCCTCGGCTACCTCTTCGCGGTAATCGCTTTTCGGCGGCCAGAGCAGCATCCGCTCGCCAGACGGCAGCGCCGGCCACAGGATCGGCGCCGTTGGGGCCTTCGGCAGCTGCAGCGTGTCGGGCAGGAACACGATCGGCGCCTGCAAGCCCTTGGCGCCGTGTGCGGTCATGATGCGCACTGCGTCGCGGTCGCCCTGCTCCAGGTCGCGTTTGATTTCCGCCGTGCCGGTCTCGAACCAGTGCAGGAAGCCCTGCAGGGAGGCGACGTGCGTGCGCTCGTAGCCAAGGGCAAGCTGCAGGAACTCGCCGATCGCCTCTTCGACATCGCGGCCCAAGCGGCCGACCAGCTTTCGGCGCCCGTCGAGAGGGCCGAGCACGCGGGTGAAAAACTCGAACGGCGGGATGGAATCTGCGAACGCGAGCACATGAGCGAGCGTGTCGCGCGCTGCCGCGCACAGCGGAGTGTCGACCGCGGCGGCTCTCAGCGCCTGCCACAGGCTCCCCGTCCGTCCGTGCGCGAGCCGGAACAGCGTCTCCTCGTCAAGGCCGATCAGCGGGCTCTTGAGCACGGTCGCAAGCGTCAGGTCATCGGTCGGCAGCAGCGCAAAGTGGGCGAGCGCGAGAAGGTCCATCACCGCGATCTGCTCCGACAACACCATGCGGTCGATGCCGGCGACGGGGACGCGCAGGCTTTTCAGCGTCCGCACCAGTTCGGCGATGAAGGGGGTGCGCCGGCGGACCAGCACCATGATGTCGCCAGCGCGGACCGGCCGGCCTTGCGAAACCAGCGTCTCGCTCTCGATCATGCGGGCGATGCGGCGCGCGATGATCCGTGCCAGGCGCAGCTGGGGTGCATCGCCCTCGATCGGGGTCGTCGGCGGCATCCACGGTTCCTCAGCTTCCGGGGTGCGCTTGGCGAGGGGCGGCCAGACCTCGACCGCGCCGCCGTCGAGCTGACGGTAGGCCTGATGCACGATCGCGGCGCCATCGAGCGCGACGCCGGCCGCAGCCGTGGGCCGCGCAAATACGGCATCGACGGCTGCCAGCACGGCGCGGGTGGAGCGGAACGACACGCTCAGATCAATCGGCCGCCAAATCTCCCCTCCAGTCCGGACGCGGTCGCCGAAGTGGGCACGGTTGACGATGAAATGATCGGGATCGGCGCCTTGGAAGCTGAAGATCGACTGCTTGACGTCGCCGACCGCAAAGACCGTGCGGTGCACCTCGCGCGAACCACGGCCGGCGAAGAACTCGGCCGTGAGCGCCCGGATGACCTGCCACTGCTCCGGGCTGGTATCCTGCGCCTCGTCGATCAGGACATGGTCGATGCCGCCGTCGAGCTTGTAGAGCACCCAGGCCGCATTCGAGCCCCCCTCAAGCAGCCGCTCGGAGTCGTGGATCAGGTCGTCGTAGTCGAGGAGCGAGCGGTATCGCTTCTGTGCCTGGTATTCGGCCAAGAGCGCGCTGCCGAGCCGCATGACCGCAGCCGTGGCCTCGGCAGTGACCGCGGCCCGGCTCTGCACGATGACGGCGCGCAGCCGCTCGGCCTCGCGGGTCAGGATCTCTTGCGCCTCGGGCGCGCGTTTGCGCGGGCCGCTCGTGATCAGCGACTTCCGTGGCAGGCACTTCTCGGTCAGGAAGTACCGAAGGTAGTCATCGAAGAGCTGTTCGCGCTCCTGAGCCGACGCCTGCAGCCAGCGCGTGATCGCAGCGCCGCGCTCCTGGTCGGTCGGGAAGCCGATCGCGAGCACAACCAAGCAGTGCCGGAGGCCGTCGTGATCGAAGGCGTCGTCCCGGCAGGCGTCCGCCCGCACGCTCGCCGCCGTCTCTCCGTCAGGGCTTCGCAGGAGGTCGCGCATCGCGGCGATGACCGGCTCCACACCCCGGTGGCGCTCGATCAGATCGGCGATGCGACCGCGGTCCCGGGTCAGCGCGGCGCTGAGCGCGGCAAAGCCGACCTCCTGCAGGTACGGCGTCAGGTCCGCCAGCGCGCGAGCCAGGGGATCGGCGTCATCACCGATGCGGCGCAGCACGCTGTCGCGGGCGCTCCGCATCAACTCGCCCGCGTCGCGGTCATCGACGATGGCGAAATGCGGGGCCACCCCGGCCTCGAGCGGGAAGCGGCCCAACAGCGACTGGCAGAAGGCGTGGATGGTTTGGACCTTCATGCCGCCCGGCGCATCCAGGACACGGGCGAACAACTGCCGCGCCTGCGCGAGTGCCTCTTTCTCGACCGGTCGGCCGACGAGGGCGTGCAGACGGCTCATGAGCGCGGTGTCGTCGGCAACCGCCCACTCCGCGAGCTGGTCGGTGATGCGGCTGCTCATCTCGGCCGCGGCTGCCTTGGTGAAGGTGAGGCAAAGGATGCGCTCCGGCGGTGTCCCTTCGAGCATGAGGTTGAGCACGCGGTCGGTGAGGATCTTGGTCTTGCCGGTGCCCGCAGAGGCCGCGACCCAGACCGAAGCGGTGGGATCGGCGGCTGCACGCTGCGGCGCCACCGGGTCAATTGTTGGCGGCGGCTCGCCGTCGCTCATCCCTCATCCTCCGTGCCCGCCGACCATTCCTTAACCCGCGCGAGGTGGCCGTAGTCGCTGTAGCGCGGCGCTGCGGCCGGACGTGGCTGGGCGAGATAAGGCGTCTCAGCGCGATCGAAGGCGGCAACCAGCCGGCCGAGGCCCGCAGCCGCGGCTTCAACGAGGTCGGGGCCGCTCCCGATCGGCTCGATCTTGCCGGGCGGCGTTCCTCCGCTTAAGCGCCAATAGGCGAGTGCGGCACGGTACGCGCCCGGAATGCCGGGGAAACCGTGCGCCTGGGCGATCGCCGCTTCGAGTGGCAGCTGCGGGGAAAGGCCCGCCGCGACATCATGCTTCGTTGGCGGGGTTCCGGTCTTGTAGTCGATGATTGCGAGCGTGCCGTCGGCCAGCACGTCGATGCGGTCCGCCTTGGCAGTCAACAGGAACGGCCCTTCGGGAGCGGGCAGCCGCATTTCGCCCTCGACCTCGGTCGCACAGGCAATCAGGCCGGGTCGGCGGGCGCGCTCCTCGTCGAGGAACCAGCGCGCGATGCGCTCGAACCGCGGCCACCAGAAGGCGCGCACGCCCGGCCGGTCGACGAGGCGGCCAAATGCGCTCCGCCCCTCCGCCAGCAGGCACTGAAATGCCGCTTCCGGCAGCTGATCCGGATAGCGGCGGAGGAACGCATCGAGCGCCGTGTGCACGACCGCGCCGTACTCGGCCTGTGCCGGATCGGCATCGATCGGCTCCAGCGCGCGCAAGCGCAGGATATGGCGGGCGTAGATCGCGTATGGGTCGCGCATCCAGGTGTCGATCTGCGTCACCGACAGCCGGCGCGGTCGCGCCGCGACCGGGGGCGTCGGCGCCGGGCGGCTGATCTCGACCCCATGTTCGGCGGCCGGTGTGTCGAGGTCCCGTGCCCAGTGCAGCCAGCGGGCGGCGGCGGCAGCGCTCCGGGCCTCCCAGGCGGTCCCCCTGGTGAAGAGCCCCAGGCGCAAAAGCCATCGGCTCGGCACCGTCGGCGCGCCCTCCTCGCGCAGGGCACGCGTCAGGTAGACCTCAGGTGCCGCCGCGGCCTGCGCGAAGTCGTGCGCCGACAGGCCAATCCGCCGCTCCGGCAGCGGTAAGCCGAAGTCCTTCATCATCTGCCGCCCCATCCACGGGTTGGGCGGCACCTGCGGCGGCCAGCTGTCCTCGTTCAACGCGCCCAGGATCATGACATCGGCATGCTGCAGGCGGGCTTCGAGCGGGCCCCAGATCGCAAGTCGCGGGTGGCCGCCGAAACTGGGGCGGACGACAAAGCCCGTCTGCAGGACGTCGTACAGCTCGGGGTAGTCAGCGGGCGGGATTGGCTCCAGGGCCGCGGCGGCATCTGCCAGCTGGCTCAGGAACTGCGCCGCAGCCTCGCCGTCGTCGCCGGACCACAGACGTTCGGCGCCGGTCTCGGTCGTGCTTGCGGCAAGCGCCTCCGCCGTCTCGACATGGGCATGCAGGAGATCGAGCAGCGGCGCGCGCGGCCGTTGCGTCTCGCGCCGCAAGGGCTCCGTGGCGCGCTCGATGGCGGCAAGGAGATCGCGTGCGCCTGCGTTGTCGTCATCGAGGGCGGCGCGCAAGCCCTCGATCCCCGGCGCCGGCCGCGGCCCGTGCAGGGCGCGCCTCTCAAGCGCCCGGGCCTTCGCGCGCGCTGTGGCTGGGCTAAAGCCGAGCGCTGCGAGCGGGTGTTTAAGCGTCGCCAGCAGCGGGATCGGCGCAAATTCGGCGGCCACTGTCGCGACCACCAGGCGGAGGAAGGTACCGCCGGCAGTGGAGCCGAGCGGCCGGCCGGCTGAGTCGTCGATCGCGATTCCCCAGCGCTGCAGCTCCGCCGCGACCCGCCGGGCGAGCGGACGGCTGGGTGTGACCAGGGCGGCGGTTTTGCCCGGCGTCTCCAGAACCTGGCGCAGGATCAGGGCAACGATGCGCGCCTCCTCCTCGGCGCCGGGGCAGTCGATGCGGGTGACGTCCGCAAGCGCGGTCGAAAGCACGCCCGCAAGCGTGGTCCGCTCGGCAGGCGCGATCCCGCTACAGGCGGCCGGCCGAAGCGCGCGATTGATCAGCCGGGTGCGCGCCGGATCACTGTCATGGCGGTCCGGTGCCGGCCAGTCGCGGACGGACCGGCGGTCGACCTTGAGCCGCTGAAGCAGGTTCGCCATGCCGAATTGCGGATGGCCGGGATCCTCAAGGATGGCTTGCCAAGTGGCGTCGTCGGCCTCCACATCGAGGCCGGGCAGGATCACCGCCCCCTGCGGCAGGCGCGCAACGACCGCGAGCAGATCGGCAGTCGCCGGCACGCTGCCGGTCGTGCCGGCGGCATAAACCGGACCCGGCGGCGGCGCCGTGAGCCAGGCATGGGCTTGCGCCTCCAGAAGCCGATTGCGTCGCTCGGCCGGATCGATGCAGCCTTCCTCGGCGAGGATCTCCGGCCACCTTTGGGTGAGGATGGCAAGGAAATCGACGGTGATCAGCCAGTGCCGGGCGAGTTCACCCGTGATGAGGTCGGCAAGCCCCGCCAGATCGCGGCGCTCCGTCTGCACCTGATCGAGCAGGCGGCCGAGTTCGCGCGCCAGCCGCGCCGCCTGATCGAGCGTCGTCGCCTGTCCCTTGAGCGCCTTAACCGTCCGCGTCAGCAGCAGCTGGCGTTTGAGGGTCGAGATCGCGGGCGGCACGGCCAGCGCGTCGCCGAAGGCCATCTCGTCCGCTGTCGTCTCCTCCTCAGGCGAAAAGAGATCATCCTCCAGGTCGCCGAGCGGTCGCATCCACGGCAGCAGCAGCGGCTGCCCGCCGCGCAGCCGCAGAAAGGCCGCCGCCAGCGCGCGGCAGGCGCGGCGTGTCGGCAGCAGGATCTGGATCCGCGTCAGCGCCTCAGCCTCCGGACCGGCGCTGGCAAGGAGGCCGGCCGCGAGCGCATCGACGAACGCGCAAGCCGGATGCACACTGTAGACGTGCGCCTTGCTCACGCGCGATCACCCGCGCCCGACCCATCCGCGGCGGCCGTCCGACAGGCAACCCAGCGCTGGACGAAGGCCTCAGCCGGCGCGATATCCTCGGGCGTGCTCACGTGGCACCAGCCGCCGCCGTTGACGACGCCGTGCAAGCGCCCCTGGGCCATCGTCCGGTCGAACAGGACGTTGAGCGAAAACGGCGGTGCCGGCGGATCCGCGAACAGCCGTGGGTGCAGGATTTGCAAGCCGGCAAACAGGAAGGCCGCGTCGTCGCCTTCGCCGCGCCGGGCCAGCCGGCCATTCTCCTGCCAGTGAAAGTCGCCGCGGCCGCGGTAGCCGAGCGCGGTCGCGACCGGATGCAAGAGCAGCAGCGCATCCATCGTATCCACATCCCATGCGTCCGCCAGCGCCGTCAGCGCCGGCGCCGGCCCGTCCTGCCACAGGACATCGCCGTTGATCGCATAGAAAGGCTCCGTGCCCAACAGCGGCAGGGCGTTGACGATGCCGCCGCCGGTCTCCAGAAGCGCGTTCTCGACCGAGAGGTGGATGCGCGGGCTAAGCCGCTCAGCGACGTGCCGCGCGATCAAGGGCGCCAGATGATGGGCGTTCACCACCACCTCGCTTACGCCCGCGACGGCCAAACGATCGAGAATGCGATCGAGCAGGGTATAGCCGCCGATCGTGATCAGAGGCTTCGGGATGCGCTCGGTGATCGGCCGCATGCGCACGCCGAGCCCCGCCGCCAGCACCATCGCACGGCGCGGTCGCTTTGGTTCGCTCTTGACCCCAGGAGCGGTCATCCCGGCAGGCGGCGCGCTTCCGGCGGCACGTACCGGCTGAACCAGTCGTTCAGTTCGGCCAGTGCCGGATGGGTCAGCGCGGCCTCAAGCAGCCGCCACACGCGTGGGATGTGGGCGAGGTAGACTGGCTTGCCGTCGCGGCGCCACAGGCGGGTAAAGATGCCGATCACCTTGGCGTGCCGCTGCGCGGCCAGCGTCGCGAAGGTGGTTGCGAACGCATCCGTCCCCGCGGCGGCCACGCCGCTGTGGTAGCGCGTCAGCATGCGGGCTTTGAGCTCGGGATCGATATCCCGGCGCGCATCCTCCAGCAGTGACATCAGATCGTAGGCTGCAGGGCCTGCGACCGCATCCTGGAAATCGAGCAGCCCGCAGGCGGCGAGCCCGTCGCGCCCGGCAAGGCGCATCAGGTTGTCGACATGGAAATCGCGCAGCACCAGCGTGTGCGGCTCGGCCAGCACCGGTTCGAGCGCCCGCCGCCAGCAGGTGACGTAGCTTTGCCGGACTGCTTCGTCGGTCGGGTGACCGCAGGCGGCGGGCAGGTACCAGTCCGGGAGGAGCAGCGCTTCGTCGAGGAGACGGCGCTCGTCGTACACCGGCAGCGCTTGCGGGATGGCAGTGGCCGGATCGAGCGTGTGCAGGCGGATGAGCACATCGACGGCAAGCGGGTAAAGCTCGTCCTCGGCGTCCTCGCGCTGGAGCAGCCGGCTGAAGGTATCGTCGCCAAAGTCTTCGAGCAGGAGGAGCCCTTGCGCTTCGTCGGCGGCGAGGATGAAAGGCGCGGTGAAGCCGAGGCCACGCAGGTGGCGGGCGATGCGCACGAACGGACGCACGTCCTCCCGCTCCGGCGGCGCATCCATTAGCACCGCCCGCACCCCGTTTCCGCGCAGACGGTAATAGTGGCGGAAGGAGGCATCGCCGGCCAAGGGCGCGATCGCGGCCGCACCCCAGCCGGCGCCGGTGAGGAAGGCGCCAATGGCAGCGCTTCGATCAGACAACGCCCGCCTCCTTGAGGCGCGCGAGGAAGTCGCCGTCGGGTGCGTTCACGGTCAGAATCCGCGACCCTTCGGTGCTGCCGAACCGGAAAGCCAGATCGAGCCGGCAGGGCGGGAGGAGGGCACCCAAGCGCTCCGGCCATTCGATCAGGGAAATCCCTTCGGCAAACGCATCGTCGATGCCGAGATCGACCGCTTCGTCGCCCGTCTGCAGGCGGAAAAGGTCGAAGTGATAGACCGGGGCCTCGCCCTTAGCGGCGGCCGGGTAGATCTGCACCAGCGTGAAGGTCGGGCTCGGCACCTCCTCGGTCGCGGTGCAGCGCGCGCGCACGAAGGCGCGGGCGAAGGTGGTCTTGCCGGTGCCGAAATCGCCCTCCAGCGCGAGCACATCGCCGGCACGACAGAGAACGGCGATCCGCCGCGCCAGGGCAGCGGTTGCGGCCTCGTCCGCCAGGTGGAGGAGGTACGGTTCCGCTGCGGCCGACGGCCGCCGGCAATCCTGCCCGCGCGCCGGGTGCACAGCGGCGCCACTCTTGATCCTGCCGGCCCGTCCAATCATGTTGGGTTCAGTACAACAAAGGCTCGCATCATAGCGATGCACGGGGACGTTTCCATGACCGATGCGCCTGTCCAGACTGATGTCGCCATCATCGGCGCCGGCCCGGTGGGGCTGTTCGCGATCTTCGAGTGCGGCATGCTCGACATGCGCTGTCACGTTATCGATGCCTTGGATGCGCCCGGCGGTCAATGCGCAGCGCTCTATCCGGAGAAACCGATCTACGACATTCCCGGTTTCCCGCGCATTCTGGCGAGTGATCTCGTCGAGCGGTTGCAGGAGCAGGCAGCACCTTTCGCGCCGGTCTACCAACTCGGGCAACAGGTGATTCGGCTTCAGCGCCGGACCGAAGGCGGCTGGCTGCTGGCGACATCGGCCGGAACGCGGCTCAGCACGGCTGCGATCATCATCGCCGCCGGCGTCGGTGCGTTTGGTCCGCACCGGCCGCCGCTTAGCGGAATTCGCGACTACGAGGGGCTGGCGGCCGGATCCGGCGTGCAATACCTCGTGCGGCGGCGGGAAGACTACCGCGGCCGGCACGTCGTGATCGCCGGCGGCGGCGACTCCGCCGTCGATTGGGCGCTGTCGCTGGCGGACGTCGCGGCCAGCATCGCCGTCGTCCATCGCCGCGACAAGTTCCGCGCCGCGCCGCAATCCGTGCAGCAACTGCGGCAGCTGGCGGCGGCAGGCCGCATCGATCTGGTGGTTCCGTACCAGCTGCATGCGCTCGAGGGGGATGGCACCCGGCTCGGCGCGGTGATCGTGCGCGATCTTGACGGCAACGAACGAAGGCTCACGGCGGATGTGCTGTTGCCGTTCTACGGCTTGACGCAGGACCTCGGTCCGATTGCCGAATGGGGGCTCAACCTGGAGCGCAACCACATCGCCGTCGATCCGGCAACCTTTTCGGCCGGCCCGGACGGCATCTTTGCCGCCGGCGACATCGCGAGCTACCCCGGCAAGCTAAAGCTGATCCTCACCGGCTTTGCCGAGGCCGCGGCCGCTGCCCATGCGGCTTATGCGATCGTGCATCCCGGCGAAGCGCTGCACTTCGAGTACTCGACAACCCGCGGCGTGCCGCAGCCAGCCTGAGGCCGGGCGGCGTCACGTCAGCCGGCGTCGCGCTCGATCTCGGGTGCGTTGAAGTCGTCGACGAGGATCTGGATGCGCATGGTGTCCGTCTCGTCCATGATCATCCGCGCCCGCCGCTCGGCCTTGGCGAGGTCGATCTCCAGGATACGCCGCTTGACGCGCGGAATGCTGGGCGGCGCCATCGACAATTCGCGGAAGCCGAGCCCCAGCAACAGGACGGTGTAGCGAGGATCACCCGCGATCTCACCGCAGACGCTTAACGGGATCCGTGCCCGCTGCGCGGCCGCCGCGGAGAACTGGATCATCCGCAGCACGCCGGGATGGAGCGTGTTATAGAGGTGTGCGACCCGCTCGTCGGCGCGATCGATCGCGAGCGTATACATGGTGAGGTCGTTGGAGCCGACGGCGAAGAAGTCGCTGACCTGCGCCAGCGCATCGGCGGTGAGCGCTGCCGCCGGCGTCTCGATCATAACGCCAAGCGGCGGCAGGGCGGCGGGCAGGGCCTCGCCACGCCGAAGGAGCCGGCGCGCCGCGCGCGCCAGGATGTCACGGGCGGCGCGCACCTCCGTGATCGTCGTCACCATCGGCAACAAGATCCGCACCGGCCCATGCCGCGCGGCGCGAAGAATCGCTCGGAACTGAACGTCTAGAATTTCGGAGCGGGCGAGCGACAAACGGATCCCGCGCAGGCCAAGCGGCGAGGACACGCTCGCGCCGAACTGCTCGACGAAGGAAATCGCCCCCTTGTCGCCGCCGAGGTCGAGCGTGCGGACCGTGACCGGAAAGCCGCCGGCGCGCTCAATGAGCTGGCGGATGAGGACGTATTGTTCCTCCTCGGTCGGCATCGACGCGTGGTTGAGGAACAGGAATTCCGTGCGCAGGAGGCCGATGCCGGAGGCCCCGACTTCGATGACGCTGTCCATCTCGGACGGCAGCTCGACATTGGCGAGAAGGTTGATTGCGGTGCCATCGCGGGTCACGGCCGGCTGCCGCTTCAACCGGCTGAGCTCGCGCTCCTCGCGCCGCCGCTCCGCCTCGCGGCGCTGGAACAGCAGGATCGAGTTGGGCGAGGGGTGGACGATGATCTGCCCGAGATCGCCGTCGATCATGACCGGATCGCCGGTCTTGACGCGATCAAGGAGACCGCTCGCGCCCAGCACCGCCGGCAGACCGAGGGCGCGCGCCATGATCGCGGTATGCCCCTGCGGCCCGCCGCTTTGAGCAGCGAACCCGGCGATGGCTTCGGGATCGAGCTGCGCCGCGTCGGCCGGCGTCAACTCTTCCGCGATCAAGATGCTGCCCTTCGGCATCGGCGGCAGTTGCGAACTCGACTGTTTGGTCAGCTGTTTCAGCAACCGATTGCCGACGTCACGGATGTCCTCAACGCGGGCCGCGAGGTAGGGGTCGTGCATGGCCTTGAAGGCCTCGCAGATGGCGACGATTTCTTGATGGACGGCGGCTTCGGCGTTGAGCGCGTCCTTGGCGATCCGATCCTCGGCACCGCGGACCAGGCGCGAGTCGCGCAGCATCTCGAGATAGGCCTCGAGCAGATAACCAAGATCTTCGGTTGCGCCTGTGGGGAGCGCACGTGCGCGTTCCTCCAGCCGATGCCTGAGCCGCGCCAGCTGGCGCCGGGAGCGGGCGACGGCGGCGCGCAGGCGCTCCTGTTCCGCCTCAATCTGCGAATTCGGCAGCCGGTACTCGGGCACGCGCATTTGGCCAGCCTCAAAAACGTAGGCCACTCCCATGCTGACGCCCGGTGATACACCGAAGCCCTCAACAACGCGTTCGCTGATCGTTTGCTGGACCATCTCCAACCCGAATAACACTCGTTTTTGTTTTTTTGAAGGAGACCAACGCGACGGACCGCATTTTTGCCGCCGCGGCGGCCACCGCTTCAGTCTTCTTCGTCGAAACCAGCGGTAATGATATTGGCCAGAACCTCGATCGCCTCCTTAGCTTCTTTTCCCGCCGCGGCAATCTCGATCTCGGTTCCCGGGCCAGCGCCCAGCATCATCAATCCGAGGATGGAGCGCCCGGAAACCGTCGTGCCGCGCTTCGTAACGGTGACCGCGGCATCAAACCCTGCCGCGAGCTTGACGAACTTGGCGGCCGCGCGCGCATGCAGGCCGCGCCGATTGGCGATCACCGCTGTCCGCCGCAGGACCTCGCCATCGCGGTTTAGGTGTGCCATCGTCGCTCTCACGGCTCCTCCTGGGTGAGCAGGCGCGAGGCAATGTTGATGTACTTGCGGCCGGCTTCCTGAGCGCTCTGTGCCGCCTCATCGAGCGACTCCGTTTGCCGTACGCTCGCCAGCTTGATCAGCATCGGCAGATTGGCGCCGGCAATGACTTCGACGTTGGCCTTGTCCATGATCGAGATGGCAAGGTTGGACGGCGTCCCGCCGAACATGTCAGTCAGTACGATGACGCCGTTGCCCTCCTCCGCACTCGCGACCTCATCAAGGATTTGGGCACGTCGCTGCTCCATGTCATCCTCCGGACCGATGCAGATCGGAGAAATGTTCGCTTGCGGCCCGCAAACGTGCTCGAGCGCGTTAATCAGTTCGCTTGCCAGCCGTCCATGGGTGACGATCACAAGTCCGATCATCGTTCGTCAGCCGGCTCCTGCCTCGGCGATCGGCACCAGGGCTCCCGATCGCGTCAGATCACGGTGATAGACTTCGACATTCCCTCCGAGCGCCCGCAGGTGCTGTGCCAGCGTCTCGGCAACGAACACCGAGCGGTGCCGGCCCCCTGTGCAGCCGACCGCGATCGTCAGGTAACACTTTCCCTCAGCGGAATAGCGCGGAAGCAGAGGATCCAGCAAGCGCGTTAACGAGTCGATAAAGGGCTGGAACATCTGGTCGCCGGCGATGTGGCGGCCGACCGCCTCGTCGAGCCCCGTCAACGGCTTCAGCAAGGGGTCGTAATGAGGGTTGGCAAGGAAACGGACATCGAACACAAGGTCGGCTTCGCGCGGCAATCCGGAGCGGTAGGAGAACGAGACCACCTGGATCACCAGACCGCCCTGCACCGACAAGCCGAACTGACCATCGAGGATCGCCTTCAGCTCGCTCGGGCTCAAGCTCGTGGTGTCGATGGCAACATCGGCGCGCTCCCGCAGAGGCGCCAGGAGCTGCCGTTCGCGCGCGATGCCGTCGCTGATCGGGGCCGCGGCCGCGAGCGGATGGCGCCTGCGCGTGACCGTGTAGCGGCGGCGCAGGTCCTCCTCGTCGCAGAACAGGAAAACCAGGCGAATGTCGGCGCTTGCCTCGGCGTGGCGTTCGTCGATGAAGCTCAACAGGTCCTCCACCGAGAAATCGCGGGTGCGGACATCGACGCCGATCGCAAGCGCATGCGGTGCCACGGCCGCCTCTCCATCGTCTGCTCGCAGCAGCCGCCCGAGGAGAGACAAAGGAACGCCGTCGACGATCTCATAGCCGCCATCTGCAAGGGCGCCCAGCGCCGTCGTCTTGCCCGCCCCCGAAAGACCGGTGACGATCAAGACGCGCCGGCTCGACACGGGCGCGAGGCTATTCGAACCGCAGATGGCACTCTCCTTCCGTGGCCGGCGAGGGGGGGGACCATTACTCTGGCCGCATTATACTGCCACTCGCAATGCGCACGGCAAGCCGAACCTTTGCCGGCGCCGAGGCCTCGAATGCGGCCAGGCGAAACAGCGGCACCGAGACGCCCAGGATCGCAAAGTGGTCGTCGGCCGGCATCCGCTCGACTTCGCTTTCCGGCACGAGATCGACGATGGCAGCGACGACGACCGAATCCCTCGCTGCAAGCCGGAGGACCCCCAGTCCGCGCACCTCGAACAGGTCGTGCAGGATCGCAGGCGCCGACGCCCGCAGCTGATCGCGGTCGCGACTTAATTCGGTGTAATCGTCGGCGACCAACTCGGCACCGCTGTCGAGCAGGCGAAGTGCGAGATCGGATTTGCCCGCCCCCGACGGCCCTCGCAACAGAACGCCCTGGCCATCGATGCTGACACAGGTCGCGTGCACACGCTCCATCGCTCTCATCCTTCGTTCAACGCGTCCGCGGAACTGTCCGTGCCGTCGGGGCGCAAGCATGGCAATCGGGAGCCACGGCCGGACCTGGGACCTACGGCGCCGGCAGTTCGACAACGAATCGCGCGCCATGCTTTCCGCCCGTGCCATCGTGCCGGTTCTCGGCCCGCACCGTCCCGCCGTGGGCGCTGACGATCTGCTGGGAAATGCTGAGACCGAGCCCAGAGTGGAGGCCGAATGGCTCGTGGTTCGGGCGATGGGAGTAGAAGCGGGCGAAAATCTGCTTTTCAAGACCATCGGGGATGCCTGGTCCCTCGTCCAGCACCTCTGCCACCACCATGCCGTTCGCTCGCTCCGCTTTCAGCGTGATCGTGCTGCCGGCGGGGCTGAACGAAACGGCATTCGCGATCAGGTTCTGAAAAACCTGCACCAGGCGGCTCTCGATGCCGTTCACGACCAGCGGGCCGCGCTTCTTGATATCGGTGTGGACCGTCGTCTGGCGCTCGTCAGCGGAAGCTTCCATGACGTCGGCAAGCGTTTCCAGCATGCGGCCGATGTCGACCGGCTGCGCATCGGCACGCGAGAGTTCCGCATCCAGGCGTGAGGCATCGGAGATGTCGCTGATCAGGCGATCGAGCCTGGCGACATCGGCGAGAATGATCGCCATCAGGCACTCGCGGCTCTTGGGGTTGCTGATGTGGGCGGCGGTTTCGACGGCGCTGCGCAAGGAGGTCAGCGGGTTCTTAAGCTCGTGCGAAACGTCCGCTGCGAACTGCTCGATTGCGTCCATGCGCAGCCACAGCGCTTCGGTCATCTCGCGCAGGGCCGACGCCAGCTGACCGATCTCATCGCTGCGGTTGGCGAAGTCGGGGATCTTGTGCTGGCGATGGCGGTCGCGCCGGACCCGCTCGGCGGCGGCCGCGAGAATACGGATCGGCCGCGCGATGGTGCCGGCCAGGTACAGGGACAAGAGGACGGTGACACCGAGCGCGACCGCGAACCAGCGCAGGATATCGAGGCGGACCTTGAAGACGGCGGCGTCGATCTCCGCGGAGCGTTTCGTCAAGACCAGCGCGCCCAGGACCTGCGCGCCGACCGCGTGCTTGTAGCGCAGCACCGGAACGGCGACGCTCAGGTTCATCGAGCCGTCCGCGGTCGGCCGCACCGCCTGCCCCGGGCTGCCAGCCAGCGCCTGCTCCACCTCGGTGAAGTCGGCAACGGAAGGCTTGCCGCCGGACGGCGGCGCCGGCGCCGGCGCCGTCCGCCAGAGACGCGCCACTATGCGGTCGTAGGCCTCCAGCAGATCGCGCATGGTGTCCTTGCTCTTCGGCGGCGGCAGCGCCTCGATCTCGACACCGCCGCCCGGCCCCAGCAGCAACAGGCTGTCCGCCAGGAGGGCGCCGTCCTCGAAGAACAGGATCGCGCGCACATTGGAGGCTTCGACCAGGCGGCGCACCATCTGCTGCGCCAGCGGCGGGATCAGGCCCTGGGTCGTGGTGGGATCCGGCGAGGTCGCGCTCTCGGTGATGGCGGCAGCGAACAGCTTGGCCTTGTTCTCCAGCGTTCCGAGTTCGGCGGTGATGAGGCCGCGCCGATATTCCTCAAGGTAGATCATGCCGAACAGCAGGACGGCGAGCGCCAGCAGATTGACCGCCAGGATGCGCAGCGTGATCGGTGAAATCAGACGCCGGCGGACGGTTGCCGACGGCTTCTGGATGATCGTCGGCGCACTCATATGCTGCGGTAGCGGTAGCCAACGCCGTAGAGGGTTTCGATTTCGGCGAAGTCGCCGTCGACCTCCTTGAACTTCTTGCGCAGCCGCTTGATGTGGCTGTCGACGGTCCGGTCGTCGACGTAGATGTTCTCGCCGTACGCGGCATCGATGAGCTGGTCGCGGCTCTTGACATGTCCCGGCCGCCGCGCGAGCGCCTCAAGGATCAGGAACTCCGTCACCGTAAGGGCGACCTCGGCATCCCTCCACGTGCACAGGTGGCGCGTCGGGTTCAAGGCGAGATCGCCGCGGCGCAGGATTTCGCCGCCGTCCGGACTGCCCGTTCCCCGCCGGCGCAGGACGGCACGGATGCGTTCGAGCAGCAACCGCTGGGAGAACGGCTTGGTGATGTAGTCGTCGGCGCCCTGGCGCAGCCCGTGCACCTCGTCCGCCTCGGCGTCCTTGGAGGTCAGGAAGATGACCGGAACATCGCTCTGTTGGCGCAGGCGGTTCAGCAGCTCCATGCCATCCATGCGCGGCATTTTGATGTCGACCACCGCAAGATCGACCGGATCGCGCAGGATCGCCGCCAGCGCCTCGACGCTGTCGGCATACGGGCGGACAGCGAATCCCTCGGCCTCAAGGGCCATCGAAACTGAGGCGAGGATGTTGCGGTCGTCGTCGACGAGCGCGATTGTCTGGGGCACTGCACGCGGTCCTTAAAGCACACCCGTTCCATGCTGCCGCGCGGGCAGCAGACCCGGGACCATCCCAGTGGCCTCCTTAACGTTCCGATAATGGCAGTATAATGGCTTGGAACCAAATGTCACTTAAGCGGCGCGGGTCATGCCGCCGCGGCCGGGGCCCGATTGCCTATTGCAGATCCAACTCGGCTCTGATCGCCCGGTGATCGGAGCCGAGCCAGCGGCCGGTGCCGAGGCCGGTGATGCGGGCGTTGCGGACCAGGACGTGATCGATCGGCAGCCCCAGCCCGCGCGCCGGCGCCGGATAGCTGCCCTGGAAGCGGCACGCGCTGGTCAATCCGGCCGCGCGGACGAAGGTGCGGAGCACGGGCGTGTATGGGGTGGCGTTGAAGTCGCCGACGACCACGACCGGGCCTTCAAGTCCCGCGAGCGGGCCTGCCAGCGTCTCGAACAGCACGGTACGCAGCGCGCTGCCGAACGGCGTGATCGGGTTACGCGCATGCAGGACGACGATCCAGCCCTCGCGTCCGTTTCCGTAGGCCAGCCGGGCGATGATGGTGGGCCAGGCGTCGTCGGCCGGCCGGAACAGCCGATGCTCGAGAATGGGGACACTCGAGAGCAAACCAACGCTGCCGATGCCGTCGCCGCCGCTGTCGAGGACGACACGGTAGGGATAGCCCGCGGACGGCTTTCGCAGTTCCTCTGCAAGCGGTCGCGAGACTTCCTGCAGCGCGATGATGTCGGCGGGCCGCGAATCGAGCCACTTGCGGGTCCACGCGTTTGGCATCAGGCCGAAGTGAACGTTGTAGGTGATGAGGCTGATGGCGGCCCCTTGCGTTCCGGCCGAAGCGGCGGCGGTGCCGGCTTCGCCGAAGCGGGGAACGGACTGGCAGGGCGTGTCGAGCGGGGCGAGGGTGACGGCGGCGAAATGTGCTCCGACCACGGCGCACAGCACCGCCGCCGTGTAATGCCGGCGCAGGCCGCAGAGGGCGGCCTGAGCCAAGGCCGCCACGGCGAGGTAGGGAATGAAGTGGTAGCTGAGTTCGATCGGCCAACGATTGACGCTGAGGAGGCGGCAGGCGGCTATCGTGCCCAGCGCGAATGCAACGGCAAACCCGGCCGGGGCGAGCAGGGAATCGAACACCCGCGCTTCCTTTCGGAGCGGAACGGCGAGCGCGGTTGGCGCACTCTCGGCCACGAGGGGGCATCCTTGTCCAGTGTACAAGCAGCGGCACCGGCTCGGGCCGGCGCCACGCTTCAAGGGCGTCTCTGCCTTGTCGCGTGGGAGTATGGCGCGCGAATGCTAACGATGTCGCAACGGCCGGTCTAGCTCGCGGCCGGATCGACCGTCTCCAGCTGGGCGCCGAGGCCGGCCATCAGGCTGACGAAGCCGGGGAAGCTGGTGGCGATTGCCCGGTCGTCGTCGATCGTGAGCGGTTGCCGGCAGGCCATGCCGAGGACGAGAAACGCCATCGCGATGCGATGATCGAAGCGGACGTTGACCCGTCCGCCGCCGGGCGGCGGTCCACCGCAGCCCTCGACCTCCAGCCAGTCGGCGCCGCTGCGGACAGCGACGCCGGCTTCGGCAAGACCGCGGACGATGGCATCGAGGCGGTCGCTCTCCTTGACGCGCAGTTCCGCCAGGCCCTGCATGCGGGTCGTGCCGTGGGCGCAGGCGGCAGCCGCGGCCAGGATCGGAAACTCATCGATCATCGCCGGCACACGAGCAGCCGGCACGTCGATCGCGCTGAGTGGCGAAGTCTCAACGGTCAGGTCCGCAACCGGCTCGCCGCTCTCGACGCGCCGGTTCTCGATCGCGATTCGCCCGCCCATCGCGACGAGGGTTTCGATCAGGCCGGCCCGGAGCGGGTTGATGCCGACCTCGGGCAGGACCACGCGCGAGTCCGGCACGATCAGCGCCGCGACCAGCGGAAAGGCCGCCGACGACGGATCGGCCGGGACGACAAGGGCGCGGCCGATGAGTTCGGGCTGCCCTGCCAGCGTGATGCGGCGTCCGCCGTCGGCGGTGGTTGTCACCTCGACGCTGGCGCCGAAGCCTGCGAGCATCCGTTCGGTGTGATCGCGGGTCGGCACCGGCTCGATCACCGTTGTCGCTCCGGGCGCATGCAGGCCGGCGAGCAGGATCGCTGACTTGACCTGGGCGGAGGCGACCGGCAGCCGGTATTCGATCGGCAGGAGAGCGTCGGTGCCGTGCACGCAAAGCGGCAGCCGGCCGCCGGAGCGGGCGTGTATGGTCGCACCCATCGCGGCCAAGGGGGCGATGACGCGCGCCATTGGCCGCGCCGACAGAGACGCATCGCCTTCGAAAAAAGTGAGGAACGGATGCGCCGCCGCAATGCCCATCAAGAGCCGGGTGGCGGTGCCGGCGTTGCCCATGTCGAGCACGGCCGCGGGTTCGCTAAGGCCGCCGACGCCGCGGCCGACGACGTGCCAGCCGTCGGCGGTGCGGGTGACGCTGACGCCGAAGCGCCGCATCGCTGCCGCCGTCGCCAGGACGTCGTCCGCTTCCAGAAGGCCGCTGATCCGCGTCTCGCCGACCGCCAGGCCGCCCAGCATCAGCGCTCGATGCGAGACCGACTTATCGCCGGGGACGCGTGCCGTGCCCGCCAGACGCCCGACAGGGCGGGACAGGATCGCCGTCATTGCTCGTTCAAGCCCCTTGCCACGAACCCGTGCCGCGGCCACCCCGGCGGCACGCTCACAATAGCTTTTGACTCCTCGCCCGCAAATCTGGCAAGGGCAGAACGCAGCACGGACCGAACGACGATGGAGGGTCAGCGAGTGGCCAAGCCGGAATGGGGTATGAAACGAACCTGCTTCGACTGCGGTGCGAAGTTCTATGATCTGCGGCGCGATCCGATCATCTGCCCGAACTGCAGCAAGGTGTTCGACCCGGAGCGGCAGCCGCGGGTGCGGCGCGGCAGCAGCGTTGTCCGCGAGGAGGTGACCGTCGGTGCCGCGCGCAGCAAAGACAAGCTGGCCGTGGTCGCCGGAGCAGTCGAAGAGGAGCTGGTCGGCGAAGAGGCCGCCGATGCCGATCCGCTCGAAGAGGCGGCGGAAGGCGAGGGCGAGCTCGAAGAGATCGCCAGTGAAGATGAGGCGCTGATCGAGGACACCTCGGATCTGGGCGAGGATGACGACGACATCGGCGAGGTGATGGAGCACGTCGACGACGACATCGAGGAGAAGCCGTAAGGGGGAATGGAGTAGCAGCACGGGGGAACGACACGGCCGTGTTTGGGCGCGCGCGGAGAATTCTGTTGCCCTGGCGGGGGTGTATTCATTAATCTGCCTTCGACCTTGACGCCTCGTGGCGCCGGCGCAACCGCTCGGCACCGCGGGGTTATGCCTTTTTTTCCGGGGCCGTAGCTCAGTTGGGAGAGCGCTACAATGGCATTGTAGAGGTCAGGGGTTCGACTCCCCTCGGCTCCACCACAATTACAAAGACTTACCGGAAATCACGCGGCAGAGAAGGCGAACAGGTAACCAGGGGGTAACAGATCGGGCAGTCACGCGGCCGTCCGATCGGCCGCTTCATCGCCCCGCGCGTGGCGATCTCTGACGGAAAGCGGCGGATTGTCCTTGGAGCCGTCAGAAGGTCGCAGGCGCTCGCCTCGCGCGCGACGATCCATCACACCAGCGGCACCCAGCAAGGCCCCTCGGCGGCCTTGCTGCGCGCCCGCCCAGAAGCTACAGGAAGCCCGCAGGCGAGCGCCTGGCGCGTGACGACCATCGGCACCAGCCGCGTGCGGCAAGGCCGGTCAGCGCGCTGCAACGGCGGTCTAGGGATCCGGTTATTCAAAAAGCTCTGACGCCCGCTTGGCCAAAAGAGCGCGGGTCGTGGCCTCGTCGTCAACGGCGGCTTTGTTGGCGCGGGCGCCACCGCGTGCGGGCGCCGCGCGCTCATCCTGTTCGAGCCAGGCCTCAATCGCCGGGCGCGACCAGAACGAGCGCGGGCGTGCTGCGCCAAGGGAAGCGAGCGGTTGCGGCGGAAGCTCATCACACTCAGGCCGAGATAAAACGCCAATGCCGTCTCACTCAGCAGGAGCGGCGCTTCCTCGAGCCTGCGAGGCTGATGATCAGCCGCAAGCATGCGGGTTCCGTTCCGCGCGACTGCTAAGCGATGAGAAGCCCGCCGCCTGCTCTTATCCGTTTCCGCACATCGTGCAGCGGATCAAAGGCATCGCGTTTGAGAGCCTCTAGATGACCAAGAATCTGTTCGGTAATATAGTAAACGTGATCGAACGAAAGATTCTCGTACTTTTGCGCCTCGCAAACCAGGTCGAGAACGGAGATCGCCGTCTTGATGGCGAACATGGCATCTTCGATGGCGTCCCCGACCTTGAACAAGGCATTGTCGAGGTCGACGGGTTCCCTGCTGGCGTGGGCGGTGTCGGGTGCGGTATGACTGGCGTCAGCCTGCGTCATGGTGTCCTCCATTGTCGCGGGTTAGGTGCGGGTTGGCGTTAGCGCGCCAACCCGCACCGTCACAGTGCGCCGGTTTTCGGTCGTGTGTCAATCGTGAGCGAAACACCCCCGCCGGAAGGCGACGGAAGCCCGCAGGCGCGCGCCTGGCGCGCGACGATCCATCACACCAGCGCAGGTCGATAAGGCCGCTCAGCGGGCGCCCGGCGGCCTGGGCTTAGCGGCGCGCGCCGGTCAGCGCTGGTAGGACGGCCGCGAAACAGCGGTCTCAACTTGACCAGGCCAAAGCCGGGCGAACTCGCGCTTGACATGCGCGTGATAGGCCCGGTTGTCCGGATCGCGATAGCGCGGATCGGCGATCAGCTCCCGCGCGTAGTTATTCTTGTCCGCCTCGGTTTGAACTGCACGGCCCTGCTGCGCTCCGGTCGCCGTCGTCATCGCCTGTTGCCCTCCTTGTGCCAGCCTGAACGCCACGCGGCATCCGGCCGCCGTCCCGGTCAGAGCCGCCAGCGCCTGGCGCTCGCCGGCAGTGCACGCCTGCGCATCGATCCAATCGCAGACGGCATTGACGTTCGCTTCAAGGTCGCGGCCCCACTCGCGGGCGAGCTCCTGCACTGCCGCGCGTTCCGCCGATCCGGCCGCGGCAAGCGCGCTGCGCTCGGCGGCGGCAAATTGCGCGGCGAGTTGCTCAAGCTTCTCAGGTGACACGCCGGCGGCTTCCGCCCACTGCTGGGCCAGCGCGAAACGCTCATCCGCGCGATCGAAAGCAGGCTCCGCGGTGCCAGCCGCTGCCGGTGGGGACGCCCCTTCTGGGGCTTGCGGCGGCGCTTGCGTGGCGGCCGGGATTTGTTGCGCTGGCGTCGGGTTTGGTTGCGCAGCCCTGCCCGCAACCGCGGCGGTGCCGACGATATCGAGTGCAGGCGTATCAAGCGGCATCGCTGGCGCCCTCCTCCACTGGTTCGATCAAGAAATCTTCCGCCCGAACCGTCGCGCGCTGACGACACTTCTGGGTGTCGAACTGCGACAACGGACGGCCGCTCGCAGATGCCGGCACCAGAGCTTGCCCCATGAAGGCGTGCAAGTGGTCCCGCAACGGGCGGTCAAGTTCCTCACCGCTGAAGTCGGAGCGGTGACTTGCCGGCCATCCGCGTGCACCGACCGCCCGGCGCTCCCGCTGCACCGCCGCGCCCAGCTCGTCAATCTCCCGGCGTTTTTCGCCTGCCTGTTGCACCAACGCGAGGAAGTCGGAAACTGCCGCGTTCCGTTCCGCCGTCCGCCCGCGAATGCGCCCGTTCGCCGCCGCGATCGCTGCCGCGCGTTCCGCCGCTGCCGCCCGCGCCTCCGCTTCCCGGCCGCCAGCGATTGCGTTGCTGATCAGGTCCGCCGTGGCGGCGAGCTCGTCAAGCTCGCGCTTCAGTTCGCCATAGCGTGCCGTCGCCGCGGCATCGCCGCCAACAGCGCCGGCAGCGGCGCCGCGCGCCTCGGCTTCCAAGGCCTCGCGGCGCTCGATGATTTCCGCAAGCCGCGCTTCAAGGGGGGTCGCTGTCATCGTTTACGTGTCCTGTCCGTGTTGGCCATCCGTGTCATTCAGCGCCGATCACTCTTCGCCGCCGCGGCCCTGGCCTCCGCTGCCGCGCGGCTGGCGCGTTCCTGCTGATCAAAGAAGTGGATCCGCTTCATCTCCTCCGCCGCGTGCTTGTCCGTAAGTTGGCCCAGCTCACGCGCGTTCCGGGTTCGAAGGATGGTCGCAGCCGCGTCGAAGGTGCCATCGGGTGCCAGCGTGCTGAACAGTGGTTTGGGCAAAATCTCCGCGGGCGTGACCAGCACCCAGGCGCCAAGGATCCGGTCAGCCTCGCTACCCGCGTCGGCGCGGGTGATCTTCCGGCCCGCGGCGCGCTGCTCCTCGAGCCAGTTGCGCAGCTCCTGTTTTGCAAGCGCACCTTTCTGGCGCGCCAAGTCATCGGCGAAAAAGCCACTGGCGCCGGTGAAGGCGTCGATCCGCGAGACAGCCTCTTTCTCAACGTCATCGAATCCGCGCTCAACCAGCCCCTGCAGATGGTCGAAGGTCTCGCGGACCAGCCTGCCTTGCGTGTAGGCCCGCCGCGCGTCGGCGCGAATATCCTCGCCCCGGTAGGCGCGATCGGTCAGCTCGGCATAGGTGCCCGGGTCTGTCCTCGCCGGCCGCGGCTCGGTCACCATGCGGTACAGTTGCGCATAGTCCGCCGCGCTTAAGGCCGGCTGGTTCTTCTGCAGCCACTCCATCGAAAGGTCGCCGGCCGCCTGCAGGTCGATCGCGCGCTTGAAGGTGGCATCCTCGCGCGTCCGCTGTGCCTTCGCGGCCTTGGCCTCTGCCCGCTCATCCGCGACGCGAAGCGCAGTGGCGCGGCCTTCCATATGGCGCAGGACCCGCGCGCGCGCGTCGGGTGTCGAGAAAGCGCGCTCATCCGCCGCCACGGCCGCCATGTAGGCATGCGCGATGCCGAAGCCGGACTTGGCTGCGCGTTCGATGCCGCCAAGGTGGCGCTGTTCTTCAATCTCGGCATCCAGCCGCGCGCGGGTACCGGCCGCCTCCTGCGCACTCATGCCGCCAGCGGCAAGCAGCGTTCCGAGCGCCGCGTCATGCTCTCGCTTGGCCAGCTCTGCCGCCGAATGGTCGCCCGCGAAGGCGTAGCGCTGCGCCTGTTCACTCAGCACGCGCGCCGCCTCGCGGTCGGTGAGCTCTTGTGCTTCAGCCCGCCGCCTGGCAAGCCCGGCCTCGATTTGCCCACGTGCAAGGCGCGACTTCTCAAACAGGGACGCATCGGCAGCGGCGGCGATGTCGGGTGGCAGCGATCGGAAGCTGTCCCTGATCTTGCCAACCTGCTTGTCGAAGGCGCCTAAATCCTCGCCGGCATCCCTCCCCGCCTGATCAACTTCGATCACGAGCTTGTTGTTAAGGCCGGTGACAAACCCCGTCCGCGCGCCGGCGGCGAAGGCCCGGCCGTGATACGTACCGACGTCGCCTTCCGGCAGCGCTTCGCCGGCCAGCGCAGCAGCACGGCCAGCGCCGACCCCCTCGATTTCGCCGGTGATGGTGAGCCGCTGGCGCTCCTCGTCCGCGGCTTCATCCAAGGCACGCGCGGCCATGCCGGCCGCGCCCTGGATCAGGACGGTTGCGAGACTGTCGCCAAATTCGAGCGCCTCGAGGCGCGGGCGCGCCACACGGCGATTGGGTTGGAAGCGCGGCGCGCTGGTGACTTGCCGGTTGTTGGGCATCGGAAAACCCTTGTTTCAGATCAACGAAAAAAGCTCTGGGGCACCCCCACAATACGCGGCGCGCGGTGAAGGGGGGGCCAGCCTTTCAGGCGAAGGCGGCTGTAAAATCGCCCATTCGCCGCCAGCCGGAACGGCGAGGCCTTCCTTCGTTCCGGGATCGACGAGGCCGGCGCGATTTCGGCAGCGGCGAGGCCCTCGACCAGGTCGGCGCCGGCGGAGCGGGTCGAGGGCGTGGCGTCGCGGGCGAGCGCCTCGACCAGGTCGGCGC